>CAYMUC010000132.1:0-7003 GCA_964393535.1 uncultured Ilumatobacteraceae bacterium
CACCGCGATAGTTCTTGGCGGCGTTGATGCCGCCCTGTGCGGCGATGGAGTGCGCACGGCGAGGCGAATCGTGGAAAGTGAACGCTTCGACCTGATAGCCCAACTCGCCCAGTGTCGCCGCCGCTGATGCCCCGGCCAGTCCGGTGCCCACGACGATGATCTTGAACTTGCGCTTGTTGTTGGGATTGACCAACTTGACGTCGGCCTTGTAGTTGTTCCACTTGTCCTCGATAGGCCCGGCAGGGGCTTTCGAGGCGAGGCGGGTGTCGGTGGCTGTGCTCATGGGTTGACCTCCCTCAGACGCTCACGATGCCGGCGAGCACCGCGATGGGGAACGAGACGTTGCCGACCACGACCACGGCGGCAAAGCCGGTGGCGAAGGCACGGCGCCAGCGGTTGAAACGAGGATTGTTCCAACCCAGGGACTGGAAGATGCTCCACACACCGTGGAACAGGTGGATGCCCAACAAGATGTTGGCGATCACGTAGAACAACGCCACGGGGATCCGGTCGAAACTGGCGACCACGTTGGCGTACACGTCTTCGCGCACGAACTCACCGTTGGTGCCACCGGGATTCACCACACCGAACGTGAGGTCCAGCAGGTGCCACACGATGAACGCCAGCACGATGACGCCACTCCAGCGCATGGTGCGGCTGGCGAAGTTGGCGATCTGGTAGTCGCGGCTGCTCTGGTACTTCACCGGGCGGGCCTTGCGGTTCAACTGCGTGAGCGACCACGCGGCATGAAGGTGCAGCAGCAACATCGAGATGAGGCCGAGGCGCAGGATCCACAGCACCGACTCCTTGGGGGCCAGTGGGTACAGCAGCTTCTTCAGGAAGGCCGCGTAGCCGTCGAGGTCGCTGGCACCCTGGTACATCTTCAGGTTGCCGATCATGTGGAACAGGACGAAGCCCATCATGGCGATTCCTGAGATCGCCATGGCGTACTTCTTACCCACGGCGGTGCCGTAGAGGTCCAACAAGAACGGCTTGCGTCGACGCGCACTGCGCGCCACTGCTGTTCCCGTGACCGGGCCACGTGGTGTACCGAGTACTTGTGCCATCTGCGTGACGGCCTTCCTTCCTTCGATCACTTCTGGCGCTGACTCCCTGCGCCCACTGCCGGGGCCTTCGGCGACGAGCCACCGGAGACGGTGAGCAACGTACTCCTCTCTTACGGTCGCCGCAGAACCCACCTGGGTATCTGTGACGTTCGTTTCGTCACTGACAGGGTCCATGGGCCACCATGGTGCGTTCCCGACGTCTGAACGAGGAGTTTCCTGCATGGACGCCATTCCCTATCTCGCCGGTCTCTCGGCGATCGCCGCACTGGCGCTGGCCGCTTACTACTTCAAGGCGGTGAAGGCCGCCTCGCCAGGTAACGACCGCATGGTGTTCCTGATGACCGAGATCCAGAAGGGGGCCAAGGCGTTCCTGTACAAGGAGTACTCGTGGGTGGCCGTGTTCGTGGTGGCCCTGGCGATCCTGCTGGCCATCGTGATCGCTCCCCTGGCCGCCGTGTCGTACGTCTTGGGCGCCGTGCTCTCGGCCACGGCCGGCTTTGTGGGTATGACGGTGGCCACCATGGCCAACGCTCGCACCGCCGAGGCCGCCAAGCAGGGGCCCGCCAAGGCCCTCCCCATCGCCTTTCGCGGTGGCGCCGTCATGGGCTTCACCGTGGCAGGTCTGGCCCTGCTGGGCCTCATGTTCACGTACCTGCTGTTCGTCGAGTGGCTGCAGGTGGACGAGGCCTTCGAGATCGTCACGGCCTTCGGGCTCGGCGGCTCGTCGATCGCACTCTTCTCCCGAGTGGGTGGCGGTATCTACACCAAGGCGGCCGACGTGGGCGCCGACCTGGTGGGCAAGGTCGAGGCGGGTATTCCCGAGGACGACCCCCGCAACCCGGCGACCATCGCCGACAACGTGGGCGACAACGTGGGCGACGTGGCCGGCATGGGCGCCGACCTGTTCGAGTCGTACGCCGGTTCGATCATCGCCCCGATCTCGCTGATCGCCTTCGCGTTGGCGCTGACCGCCGACGGCATCGGTGACAACCTGGGCTATCTGGTGTTCCCCATGTCGATCGCTCTGGTGGGCATGGTGGCATCGATCATCGGCTCGTTCTTCGTGCGGGCCGGCGACTCGACCGACTCGCACGCCTTGTCCAAGGCCCTGCACCGTGGCACCAACATCGCCATGCTGCTCACCGTCATCGCCACCGTTGCCATGGCGTATCTGATCTTCGACGACAGCGACAAGCCCTGGGGTATCGCCGTGTCGGTGATCGGCGGCCTCGTCGTCGGCTGGGCCCTGGGTAAGACCGCCGAGTACTACACCTCGGACCAGTTCGGTCCCGTGAAGAAGATCGCCAAGCAGTCGGAAACCGGGCCCGCCACGACGGTGCTGTCGGGTGTGTCCACCGGCATGGTGTCGGTGGCCGGTTCGGTGGCCCTGATCCTGATCGGCGTGCTGCTCGCCTGGTGGGGTGGCGATCAGGCATTCGGCGAGGACGTGATCCCCGGCGGTATCTACGGCATCGCCGTGGCGGCGGTCGGCATGTTGGCCACCACCGGTGTGGTGGTGTCGGTGGACGCCTACGGCCCCATTTCCGACAACGCCGGCGGTATCGCCGAGATGGCTCACCTCGACCCGTCGGTGCGTAAGGTGACCGACGCTCTCGACTCTCTCGGCAACACCACGGCCGCCATCGCCAAGGGCTTCGCTGTCGGTTCGGCGGCACTCACGGCCCTGGCGCTGTTCAAGAGCTTCGAATACGCCATCGCCGCCGCAGGTGGCGAGTTGAACCTGAGCGTCGGCGAGGTGGACGCGTTCATCGGTCTGTTCATCGGCGTGGGTCTGCCGTTCCTGTTCGCAGCGCTGACCATCGACGCCGTGGGCCGTGCCGCCAACAAGATGATCGAGGAAGTGCGCCGCCAGTTCCGTGAGATTCCGGGCCTGCGCGAAGGCCGCGAGGACGCCATTCCGGACTCGGCTCGCTGCGTGGCCATCTCCACCGAGGCCTCGCTGAAGGAGATGATCGTTCCCGGTGCTCTCGCCGTGGTGGTGCCGCTGGTGGTCGGGTTCATCTCGGTGAACGCACTGGGCGCCATGCTGGCCGGTGTGCTGGTGAGTGGCTTCTCCATCGCCATCTACATGGCCAATGCCGGTGGGGCCTGGGACAACGCCAAGAAGTACATCGAGGCAGGCCACCACGGTGGCAAGGGTTCCGATCCCCACAAGGCCGCCGTGGTGGGCGACACCGTGGGCGACCCCTTCAAGGACACCTCGGGCCCGGCCATGAACATCCTCATCAAGGTCATGACCATCGTGGCCCTGGTGTTTGCCTCGGCCTTCGTGTGAGTGCGTTCAGCCCTCGTCGCTGAGCGAGACGAAATCGATCAACTGCTCGACCGCTCCCACCAACTCCGGCCGCAGGTCGGCGTAGGTGCGGACGCGGTTGCGTAGGTGAGGCCAAAAGCCATCGAACGCAACGCCCAGGGCCGCGCACAGTCCTTCTTTCCAGGGCTGGCCGCGCGGCACCTGGGGCCAGGCCTCGAGGCCCAGCACCTTGGGCCTGATGCCTTCCCACACGTCCACAAATGGATGCCCGGTGATCAGCACGTGGGTGTGGCGCACCGACGCAGCCAGCCGTGATTCCTTGGATCCCTCCACCAGATGATCGAGCAGAACCCCCAGTCGGCGGTGCGATGCGGGACCGAATTCATCCACGGCCGATGCGAGGTCATCGGCCCCGTGAAGTGGTTCCACCACGATGCCCAACTCGCGCAGGTCATCGCCCCACACGTGCTCCAAGAGTTCGGCATCATGACGACCCTCTACCCAGATGCGACTGGCACGGGCGGTGCGAGCCGCAGGTGGTGGGCCAGTTCGCAGTGATCCCGAGGCCGTGACCACTGGCCCGCGTTCGGGCGTTCCCGCCTGGCGCACCAGGGTGATCCGACGCCCTTCCAACAGGAAGCCGCCGGGCTTGAAGCGGAAGTGGCGATGCGTGCCATGCCGGTCTCGAAGCGTGACGGCCTCGATGGTCACCTTCACGACATCGCCGGTGAAGCCCGAGGCGGCATCTTCCACGACCATGCCCACGCGGACCGGAACCGAGGGATAAGCAGGTCTCGAGCGGCGCTCGGCCTCTTCCTCGAGAATGTCACGCTCCCTGACCATGGCCACCTCGCTCGCGCCAACCCTCGGTGCACAACACCCAATCACTCACCGTACCGTCGGGGAAGGCGAAGGGTGCCCGAAGGCCCACGTGGGCACGGGCCACGGGCAGTTCCACGGGCCCCAGTGCATCACCCCATCGGTGCCATCGCCGGGCGGGAATCTCCGTGAGGGTCAACTCGCCCTCGCCCAACTCGACCACACCGTGGACCACACCCTGCTGCGCATAGCCGCCAGCCACCGCTTCAGGTGCGTACACGGCGTACCACTCGAGATCCCAGGCGATGGGGGTCGGGGTGCCATACGCGCGCCCGAGTCCCTCTTCGGGGTGCTCCAAGGCTGCGGCATAGGTCTCCATACCGATGGTCCATTGTTCGAACGGCGCATCGCACACCCACTCACCCCACAACTGCGGTGCCTTGGCCAGCATGGGGTCAGAGCGTAAGGGCACCTCCCACTCGGCGACGTGCAGCAACGCACGGCCCGAGCGGGCCAGGGCCGACCACTGCCACCCCACCCGTGCGCGGGGGAAGCGACGGAACCCGTGGATGAGACCGAGGTCGGCGGCAGGGTTCCAGGCCACCACGACCCACTCCTCCACCGCTGCATCGGTATGGGGCGCCTCGTCCTCGGGCGTCCACGTCATGGTCACGACACTAGGCGTGTCGCCGTCGCGGAAGGCAGACTGGTGGCGTGGTGCGCTACTTGAGCCTGGATTGGATCGAAGCCTTGTCGACCGAGGTGGCCGGCAGTGCCGACATGGCGGCAGTTGCCGCCGAACACACGGTGGGTGTGACCCAGGTGGTGAGCGACGGCCCCGAAGGCACTGTGGTGTACCACCTCCAGGTCGCCGAGGGCCGGGCCAGGTTCGGGGCCGGCGCCGCCGATCCGGAGGATCTGCGTTTCGAACAGGACTGGACCACGGCAGTGGACATCGCCACCGGTGCACTGAACGCTCAGGAGGCCTTCCTGGCGGGCCGTATCCGACTGTTCGGTGACCCTCCGGCATTGATGGCAAACCAACCGGTGTTCCGCGCACTGGACCAAGCGTTCACCACGGTGCGCGAGCGCACCGAGTATCGCTGACCGACGTCTCCGGGGCGGCGGAGCCCTACCATTCGGGCATGCCCATCCACTTGCGCGCCGAGCCCGGCGACTACGCCCCTCATGTGCTGTGCCCGGGTGACCCCCGGCGCGCCACCTACATCGCCGAGACCTTCTTCGACCCCGGCTTCCGCTGCGTGAACACCGAACGGGGCATGTTGGGCTACACGGGAACCTTCGAAGGAACGCCACTCAGCGTGCAGTCCACCGGCATGGGGTGCCCGTCGGCGGGCATCGTGTTCGAAGAGTTGATCATGCTGGGCGCCACGCGCCTGGTGCGGGTGGGCACATGCGGTGGCCTGGGCGAGGGCATGGCCATGGGCGACACCGTCATCGCCTCCAGCGCTTCGGCCGACGACTCGACGCCGTTGCGCTACGCCGACATGTCCGGGTTCGCACCCACTGCCACCTGGTCGCTCGTGGCTGCGGCAGTCGGGTTGGCGCAGCACGGCACCTCTGCACCGGTCCACGTGGGTCCCATCGTGACCAGTGGCCTGTTCTACGACCCCGATGCCGGGGCCTTCGCCAGATGGAAGCGACTGGGGCATCTGGCCGTCGAGATGGAGGCGGCCATGATGTACACCGTTGCGGCCGTGAAGCGTGTGGAGGCGTTGGCCATCATGACGGTCAGCGATGTGCTGGGCGATGACGGCAGCAGCGTGCGCATCACCGACGAGGCACTACGCCAAGGCGTGGACGCCATGATGCGGTTGTCGTGTCGGGTGGCGATCTCCAGACCGCCCCCCGACACAAGGCAGGGTCAGATGTGGCCCAACTCGGCGACAGCGTTGCGCTCGTCGACCAGTTCGGCGGCCGAGGCATCGATCTTGGCGCGGCTGTAGTCGTCGATGTCCAAGCCTTGCACGATGGACCACTGTCCGTCGGCGCAGGTGCACGGGAAACTGGAGATGATGCCCTCGGGCACGCCGTAACTGCCGTCGGATGGCACCGCCATGGACACCCAGTCACCTGCCGGGGTGCCAAGCGCCCATGACCGGATGTGGTCGATGGCGGCGTTGGCCGCCGAGGCCGCCGAGGACGCCCCGCGTGCCTCGATGATGGCGGCGCCACGCTTGGCCACGGTGGGGATGAACACGTCGTTCACCCAGGCGTGGTCCCCCACGGCCTCGTAGGCGTTACGGCCCGCCACATCGCAGTGGAACAGATCGGGGTACTGCGTGGTGGAGTGGTTGCCCCAGATGGTCATGCGCTGCACATCGGCCACCGACGCGCCCAGACGCTGCGCGATCTGGGTGACGGCGCGGTTGTGATCCAAGCGGGTCATGGCGGTGAACTGACGAGGGTCGAGTTCAGGGGCGTTCGATTGCGCGATGAGGGCGTTGGTATTGGCCGGGTTTCCCACCACCAGCACCTTCACATCCCGCTTGGCCACGGCCGACAGCGCCTGGCCCTGGGGCTTGAAGATGCCACCGTTGGCGCTCAGCAGATCGGCACGCTCCATACCGGCCTTGCGGGGCATGGCACCCACGAGCAGGGCCACATCGGCATCTCCGAAGGCCACGTTGGGATCGTCCGACATGACCACGTCGGCCAACAACGGGAACGCACAGTCGTCCAGTTCCATCTTCACACCCTCGAGCGCCTTCAGCGCCGGGGTGATCTCCAACAACTGGAGGATCACCTTGGTGTCGGGGCCCAACATGGCGCCTGAGGCGATACGGAACAACAGGCTGTAGCCGATCTGGCCAGCAGCCCC
>CAYMUC010000133.1:0-6995 GCA_964393535.1 uncultured Ilumatobacteraceae bacterium
CGGCGAACTGTCCCGAACCACCGGACTGCTTGATGTGGCGGTACTCGACAGCCTCGACCACCTTGGTGATGGTCTCGCGGTACGCCACCTGGGGCTTGCCCACGGTGGCCTCCACACCGAACTCACGCTGCATGCGATCCACCAGCACCTCGAGGTGCAACTCGCCCATTCCCGAGATCACGGTCTGGCCGGTCTCTTCGTCGGTGCGGATCCGGAAGGTCGGGTCCTCGTCCGACAGCGACTTGAGCGCCTTGCCCAACTTGTCCTGGTCGTTCTTGGTCTTGGGTTCGATGGCCACGTGGATGACCGGTTCAGGGAACTCCATGCGCTCGAGGATGATCGGGTTGTTCCGGTCGCACAGGGTGTCGCCAGTCGTCACATCCTTGAAGCCGAGGCCGGCCACGATGTCGCCGGCGAAAGCCGTATCGATGTCCTCACGGTTGTTGGCGTGCATGAGCAGCAGACGCCCGATGCGCTCACGCCGCTCCTTCACCGAGTTGTAGATCTCATCGCCCTTGGCGACGGTGCCCGAGTACACCCGGAAGTAGGTGAGCTTGCCGAATGGATCGGCGACGATCTTGAAAGCAAGGGCTGCGAAAGGCTCGGCCTCGCTCGCCTTGCGGACCAACACTTCGTCGCCCTTGACACTGCTGCCTTCGGTGGGGGGAATGTCCAACGGGCTGGGCAGGTAGTCGATGACTGCGTCGAGCATGGGCTGAACGCCCTTGTTCTTGAACGCAGTACCGCACAGCACTGGAACGAAACTGAACGCCAGGGTGCCAGTACGAAGCGCCTTCTTGATCTCGGCCTCGCTCAGCGGCTCGTCCGACAGGTACTTCTCCATCAGGACTTCGTCCTCGCCAGCGACCAATTCCAGCAACTTCACGCGGTACTCGTCGGCCTGATCCTGCAGGTTGGCGGGGATGTCGACCACGTCGTACTTGGAACCCAACTCGCCGCTGTCTTCCCACACGATGGCCTTCATGGCCACGAGGTCGATGACACCCTTGAACTCGGATTCGGATCCGATGGGCAACTGGATGACAGCGGGGGTCGACTGGAGTCGATCCTCGATCATGCGAACGGTTCGGTAGAAGTCGGCGCCGGTGCGGTCCATCTTGTTGATGAAGCACATGCGGGGCACCTTGTATTTGTTGGCTTGCCGCCAGACCGTCTCGGTCTGGGGTTCTACGCCAGCGACCGAGTCGAACACGGCCACAGCACCGTCGAGCACGCGAAGACTGCGCTCCACCTCGACGGTGAAGTCGACGTGGCCCGGCGTATCGATGATGTTGATGCGGTGATCGCGCCAGAACGTCGTGGTGGCGGCCGAGGTGATGGTGATGCCGCGCTCTTGCTCCTGCACCATGTGGTCCATGGTGGCGGCACCCTCGTGCACTTCGCCGATCTTGTAGGTCTTGCCTGTGTAGTACAGGATGCGCTCGGTCGTAGTGGTCTTCCCCGCATCGATGTGCGCCATGATGCCGATGTTCCGGTATCGCTCGAGGGGGTACTCACGCTTGGCCATGGTGATCTGAACCTGCTTCGTCGTCGGGGGGAGACCTATCTGGCCGAACACGAGGCCAGGCTGCCGTGCACACGGCGCGGCGCGATGCTAGCGCCTCCCACGGCCCGAACCACCGAGCAAGGACGAGTTCAGCGTGCGTGTGCGATGTACTCGAAAAGAGCCTGGTTCTCGCTCTCGAGTTCATCGACGCGGTGCTTCACCACGTCACCGATCGAGACAATGCCGCAGAGCCGACCGCCGTCGACCACCGGCAGGTGACGCACTCGACTGGTCGTCATGACGACCATGAGGTGAGCCAACTCGTCGGCGTGAGTACATGTCAGCACGGTCGTGGTCATGGCCCTGGCCACCGTCATCTCCATGGCATCCACGCCGTCCGTTGCCAGTCGTCGTACCACGTCACGTTCGCTGAGGATGCCGTCGACCCGCGCGCCATCGACGCTGATGACCAGTGCACCTACCCCACGTTCCTTGAGCAAGACCACTGCCTCGGCAAGAGTGGCCCCCGGGGCGATTTTGACGACCTCGTCACCCTTCCGGGCGATGATGCCTTCGACATTCATGGCTAGCACCCCCTCCGAAGGCCTACCGAGGCCCTCGTCGAGGGAGCGTAGTCACACGGCCAGAGCCGGTGGCGTCGTCACCAACGGTAGTGAGCGAACGCCTTGTTGGACTCGGCCATCTTCTGCATGTCGTCGCGCTTCTTGATGGAAGCGCCAAGTCCGTTGGCGGCGTCCATGAGTTCGTTCGCAAGACATTCGGCCATGGTCTTCTCGCGACGCTTGCGAGAGAAGTCCACCAGCCAGCGAATGGCGAGGGTATTGGCACGGCGAGGGCGAACCTCGACCGGCACCTGGTAGGTGGCACCACCGACGCGACGACTGCGCACCTCGAGGGGCGGCTTCACGTTGTCGACCGCCCGCTTCAGCGTCGCCAGAGGCTCGGCTGCAGTGCGGGTCTCGATGATCGACAGTGCGTCGTACACGATCTTCTCGGCGATGGACTTCTTCCCGTGCAACATCACCTTGTTCACCAACTGGGTGACCAGGAGCGAACGGTGGAGCGGATCGGGGGTGAGGTCTCGGCGCTGTGCGGGTCCCTTACGCGGCATGTCGTTTCACCTTCTCACTTGTCGCGCTTGGCGCCGTAGCGGCTGCGAGCTTGCTTACGATTCTTGACACCAGATGCGTCGAGGGCGCCCCGGATGATCTTGTACCGGACGCCAGGGAGGTCACGGACGCGACCACCACGGACCAACACGATGGAGTGCTCCTGGAGGTTGTGGCCCTCGCCGGGGATGTAGGCCGTGACCTCGACACCACTGCTGAGGCGCACACGGGCAACCTTGCGCAGAGCCGAGTTGGGCTTCTTGGGCGTGGTGGTGAACACACGCGTGCACACACCACGTCGCTGGGGCGAACCCTTGAGCGCCGGTGTCTTGGTCTTGGAGAACTTGGTGGAGCGGCCCTGGCGGACCAACTGCTGAATGGTGGGCACCCGTGAACCTTTCGAGTTCGTCTCGTGCGGTGACCCTTCGACGACACAGGCGCCGTAGAAGGACCTTGCAATGTTAGGGGCGGGGTGTCGTCTCCGACAACCCGCCCCGTGCGGTCAGGCTTCTGCTGTGGCCTCGGACTCAGCCGAGAACGTGCCATGCACGTTGGCGAGCCAGGCAGCGGGATCCTCGTGATCCTCATCAGAGGTGTAGAACGCCATCGGCTCGTAGTCCGGCGCCTGAACGTCGAACTCGCGATAACGAGTCATGCCCGTACCTGCCGGGATGAGCTTGCCGATGATGATGTTCTCCTTGAGGCCGATCAAGTGATCGCCGCGGCCGTCGATGGCGGCTTCGGTCAACACGCGAGTGGTCTCTTGGAACGATGCCGCCGACAGCCAACTCTCGGTGGCCAGTGACGCCTTGGTGATACCCATGATCTCGGGGCGACCCTCGGCGGGACGGAGGCCCTGCTCGACCATGGAGCGGTTGGTGTCGCGGAACACCTTCTGGTCCACCTTCTCTCCAGGCAGGAAATCGGTATCCCCAGGCTCCTGGACACCGATGCGACGGGTCATCTGGCGGACGATGAGTTCGATGTGCTTGTCGTGGATGGAGACGCCCTGATCGCGGTACACCCTCTGCACCTCTTCGACGAGGTACAACTGCGTTTCGCGAATGCCCTTGATCTCCATGATCTCCTTGGGATCGAAGGGCCCGTCGGTGAGAGGATCTCCTGCCTTCACGTCGGCTCCATCCACCACGATGGGACGAGCGCCGGTGGGCAGTGTCAGGGAATGCTCTTCCCCCGCATCGTCCACGATGGTGATGTTGATGCCCTTGGACTCGTCCTCACCGATGCGCACCACACCCGAGGCCTTGGCCAAGCGGGCAGAACCGCGAGGCGTGCGTGCCTCGAACAACTCGACCACGCGGGGGAGACCGCCGGCGATGTCCTTACCGGCGACACCACCGGTGTGGAAGGTCCGCATGGTCAACTGGGTGCCAGGCTCGCCGATGGACTGTGCAGCGATGACACCGACGGCCTCGCCGAGCTCGATCTCCTTACCCGTAGCCAGTGACCGGCCGTAGCAGAGGCCACAAATGCCGAGTTCGGCATCGCAGGTGAGCACCGATCGGACACGAACCCGGTTCACGGCTGGATCCCGCTGCAGTTGTTCGACCTCGAGTTCGCCCAGCAGAGTGTTGCGCTCGATCACCGTGCCATCAGACAGCGTGACGTCCTGCAACAGCGCACGGCCGAAGAGTTTGGTGTCGAGATAACTGCGTCGATTCGCCGTATCGGGCTCGACGTGCTCGATCCACACACCCAGGGTGGTGCCACAGTCGGGTTCACGGATGATCAGTTCCTGAGCCACGTCGACGAGTCGGCGGGTGAGGTATCCGGAGTCGGCCGTACGAAGGGCTGTGTCGACCAGACCCTTTCGTGCACCAGGGGTGGCGATGAAGTACTCGAGCGTTTCGAGACCCTCACGGAAGTTCTTCTTGATGGGACGAGGAATCATGTCGCCACGAGGGTTGGCCACCAGACCACGCATACCGGCGATCTGACGCATCTGCGTCATGTTTCCTCGGGCGCCCGAGCCCACCATCATGTCGATGGGATTGAAGCGCTGCTCCTTGAAGGCGGCTTCCATGGCGCGCTGCACCTCGGCCGTGGCGTCGGTCCAGATGCGCACCTCCTGCTGGCGCCGCTCACCGTCGGTGATGATGCCCCGCTTGAACTGCTTCTCGACCTTGTCAGCCTGATCCTCGTAACGATCGAGAATCTCTCGCTTGCTGGCCGGTGTACGGACGTCGTCGATGGACACCGTGATGCCGGACTGTGATGCGTAGCGGTACGACAGGTCCTTGATGGCGTCGAGCGACCTTGCGACGACGGCCTTGGGATAGTGGTCGGACAATCGCTCGACGATGAGGCCGGCCTCGCGCTTCTTGATGACGGCCTCGACATGACCGAAGCGGTCGGTGAAGTCAGCAGGGAGTGCCTCTTCGAACAACAGACGTCCAGGGGTCGTCTCGAACTCGTCTCGGGATCCGTCCTCTTGGCGAGAACCCACGAACTTGATGCGTGCATGCAACGACACGACACCCTCGTCGAGGGCCCGGAAGACCTCGTACCGCTGACGGAAAACCCTGCCTTCACCGGTGTCCCCGTCGACCTGCTCGGTGAGGTAGAAGGCACCGATCACCATGTCCTGGCTGGGGCTCACGATGGGGCGACCCGAGGCCGGTGACAGGATGTTGTTGGACGAGAGCATGAGCACACGAGCCTCTGCCTGCGCCTCGGCCGACAGGGGCAGGTGGACCGCCATCTGGTCACCGTCGAAGTCGGCGTTGAAGGCGGTGCACACGAGGGGGTGGATCTGGATGGCCTTGCCCTCGACCAGGACCGGCTCGAAGGCCTGGATCCCCAGACGGTGCAGCGTCGGTGCACGGTTCAGCAGAACCGGATGTTCTTTGATCGCATCCTCGAGCACGTCCCACACCTGAGCATGGCGACGCTCGACCATGCGCTTGGCGGACTTGATGTTCTGCGCCAACTCGAGGTCCACGAGGCGCTTCATCACGAAGGGCTTGAACAACTCGAGCGCCATGAGCTTTGGCAGTCCGCACTGGTGCAACTTCAACGTTGGACCAGCGACGATGACCGAACGACCCGAGTAGTCGACACGCTTACCGAGCAGGTTCTGACGGAATCGGCCCTGCTTTCCCTTCAGCATGTCGGACAGCGACTTGAGCGGGCGGTTACCGGGGCCGGTGACCGGACGACCGCGACGACCGTTGTCGAACAACGCGTCCACCGCTTCCTGAAGCATGCGCTTTTCGTTGTTCACGATGATCTCGGGCGCACCCAGATCGAGCAGTCGCTTGAGGCGGTTGTTGCGGTTGATGACCCTGCGATACAGGTCGTTGAGGTCGGAGGTGGCGAATCGGCCACCATCGAGCTGCACCATGGGACGCAGTTCAGGCGGAATCACCGGAACGACATCGAGGATCATGGCACCGGGGTCGTTGAGACGACGCCCATGAGCGTCGCGCTGGTTGAACGACGTCACGATCTTCAGCCGCTTGATCGCCTTCTGGCGACGCTGCACCGACAGCGGCTTCTTGGCAGTGGCCGGATCGATGGCCTCGCGCAGCTTGGTCTCCTCGGCGTCGAAATCGATGCGGTCGATGAGAGCCTTGATGGCGTCGGCGCCGGTGCCGCCCTCGAAATAGTCGCCGTACCGATCACGCAACTCACGCCAGAGCAGTTCGTCGTCGATGATCTTGCGAGCATGCAGATCCTTGAACTCGTCCCAGGCGCGCTGCACCGTGTCGAGTTCGCTCTCGAAGCGCTCGCGGATACCCGCCAGATCGCGGTCCAGCGCAGTGCGCATCTTGCGGGAATCGCCGCCCTCGGTCTCGAGGCGAGCGGCCTCGGTCTCGGCTTCCTGCATCCGCCGTTCCAACGCCAGGTTCATGTCATCCTGGATGGCCTTGCGCTCCTCCAGGTATTCGGCCTCCAGGCTGCTGAGCGCCTCATGCCGCTTCTCCTCGTCCACCCACGTGACGAGGTTGGCGGCGAAGTAGATGACCTTCTCGAGTTGCTTGGCCTTCAACTCCTCACGCGGCTCCAAGCCGGCGAGAAGATAGGCCAGCCAAGACCGGGTGCCGCGCAGGTACCAGATGTGCACCACGGGTGCAGCGAGTTCGATGTGCCCCATGCGGTCGCGGCGCACCTTCGAGCGAGTGACCTCCACGCCACAGCGTTCGCAGATGATGCCCTTGAAGCGGACCCGCTTGTACTTACCGCAGTAGCACTCCCAGTCTCGGGTGGGTCCGAAGATCTTCTCGCAGAACAAGCCGTCCTTCTCGGGACGCAAGGTGCGGTAGTTGATCGTCTCGGGCTTCTTCACCTCGCCCTGGGACCACAGGCGGATCTGATCGGCAGTGGCCAGCCCGATC
>CAYMUC010000134.1:0-6927 GCA_964393535.1 uncultured Ilumatobacteraceae bacterium
GAGAAGGACGAAGCGCCCATGCTGTACAACGGCGAGCGCATCGGCGACGGCACCCCACCCCTCACCGACATCGCCGTGGACCCCATCGACGGCACCACGCTCACGGCGCAAGGTCGGGGCAACGCCCTGTCGGTGATCGCCGTGTCGGAACGGGGCTCCATGTTCGATCCGGGTCCGTGCGTGTACATGGAGAAGATGGCGGTGGGCCCCGAGGCCGCCGGATCCATCGACATCACCGCCAGTGCGTCCCAGAATCTGCGCTGGATCGCCAAGGCCAAGCGGGTGAGCGTGCGTGACCTCACCGCCGTCATCCTCGACCGTCCCCGCCACGCCGAACTGATCGCCGAGGTCCGCGCCACCGGCGCACGCATCCGACTGATCTCCGACGGCGACATCTTCGGCGGTATCGCCACGGCCTGGCCCGAAGCCGGCGTGGATGTGCTGTTCGGCATCGGCGGCACTCCCGAAGGCGTCACCACCGCGGCGGCGTTGAAGGCCATGGGCGGCGAGATCCAAGGACGTCTGTGGCCCCGCGACGACGCCGAACGCGACGCCGCCATCGCCGCGGGCTACGACCTGTCGGCGGTTCTCACCACCAACGATCTCGTTCGCAGCGACGACTGCTTCTTCGCCGCCACCGGTATCACCGATGGTGAACTCCTCGACGGGGTTCGTTTCGGCCACAACGGCGCCGTCACCCAGAGCCTGGTGATGCGGGCACGCTCGGGCACGGTGCGCCTGGTGGAGGCCCGTCACCGCCTGGACAAACTGCGCGAGTTCGCCTCGGTGGACTACGACTGACAGCCGTGGACCGCACACTGAGCCCCGAGCAACTGCACCACCCGGTAGCGGGGTACCACACCACCGCCACCACGTTGGCCGAGGTGCTCACCGCCGACACCACAGTGCTGGTGTTCCTGCGTCACTACGGTTGACTGTTCTACCGTCAACTCGTCGACGAGTTCGCCGACGCCGTACGCAACGATCCCCACTACCCGGCGGTGGTGTTCGTGTACCAGGGCACCCTGGACCAGGGGCCCATGTTCTTCGACCGTCTGTTCCCCGGCGCCGTGGCGTTGGCCGACCCCGAGGGGAACCTGTACCGGGCCTTCGAGGTGGAACGGGGTGGCCTGCGCGAGATGTTCGGCCTGAAGGCGTGGTCCTGCGGTCTGCGTGCCACGGCGCAGGGCCACCGCATCGGGCGCAAGGTGGGCGACCCGTGGACACTGCCCACCGTCTTCGCGGTGCGCCACGGAGCCATCGTCTGGGAACATCGTGGCGAGCACGCCGGTGATCATCCACCGGTGGCCGAGATCCCCCGACTGCTGAACATCACATGACCATCCCCCGCCCACTCCACCTCGTCGCCGTCCACGGCAACGGTGGTGGTGCCTCTCGTTTCGCCCGCATGATCGACGCCCTCGGCGACGAGGTACACCTCACGGCGGTCACCCTGCCCGGGTTCTCCACCACACCACGTGATCCATCGCTCATGACGGTGTCCGACTACGCCGATCGACTGGCCGACCTGATGGCACCTCTCGGCACACGACCGGTGGTGCTGGGGCATGGCATCGGCGGATCGTTCGCCCTGGACCTCGCGGCGCGCCGTCCCGACACCATGGCCGGCTTGATCCTGCACGCCCCGGTGGGTGCCAACCTCGACACCAGACTGTTCCCCCGCATCATGAGTACGGCACCGGTGCGAGCCGCTGCCAAGCGCCTCATCGCTGCCCGAGTGCCCCGACCCCTGTGGCGGCGACTGTTCTTCCCCCACGGCGCCCCGAAGCCGACTCTGGACACGTTCTTCGACGAGTACCGCACGTGTGAAGCGTTCGGCCAGATGTTCGAGATCATCTCGCCGTCATGGTTCCGCCAACTGCCTCCCGTGGAGGGTGTACCCACCGTGGTGTTGTGGGGTGAGCACGACCGGGTGCTGCGTTCGGGGCAGGCCGATGTGATCACCAGCAAGGTGCCTGGCGCCGAGGTGATCGTGCAGGCCGGCTGGGATCACTTCCCCATGATCGAACAACCTCAGGAGTACGCCGATGTCATCACGACCATCGCCCGGCGATTGGTGGAGACCGACACGGCGTCGTAGTTCGCCCGGGGTGCCGGCGGGCGCACTGGCGTTGGGTTCGGGTCGTGTCGCTGACGCTGGCGTTGGCTCCAAGGCCTCTCTGCTCGACGAGGCCCGATGCCACGGACTGCCGGTCCCCGCAGGATTCGTGGTGCCCGACGGAGCCGAACCGGGCCACCTCGACGAGTTCCTCGCCGCCAACCGCTGCAGCACGGTGGCGGTGCGGTCGGCGTTCTCGGTGGAGGACGGCACTCACGACAGCCATGCCGGGTGGTTCCTCACCCGTCTCCGCGTGCAGTCCCGCGTCTACGGCGATGCTGTGGAGGCGGTGCGAGCATCGGCCGATGAGCGTGGTGTGACGGCGCGCCGTGACGTGCTCGTGATGGCCATGGTGGAGGCCCGACACGCCGGGGTGGCCTTCAGCGAACCGGGCACCTACGACGACATGGTCAACGTGGTGGCCAACACCGCAGAGGGTCTGGTGGCCGGTGAGGTCGAAGGGGAGAGACGACTGCTGGCGCGACTGGAACGAGCCGAGGAGGGTTGGCCCCGGCGGCTACAGACCCTGCTCCGCCGCATCAGGCGCCACGCCGGCGACCGGCCCTGGGACGTCGAGTGGGCCGACGACGGCTACCGGTGCTGGTTGATCCAGATGCGTCCCGTCACGCGACCCACCCGTCGCGACGAGGCCCTGACCATCGCCAACCACGCCGAGATCCTCCCGCCACTGCCGTCGACCCTCATGACCAGTGTGATCGCCGAGGCAGGACCGGCACTGTTCGACTGGTACCGGCGGGCCGACCCCACACTGCCCGCCGATCGTGCGTTCCTCGAGGTGGTGGCGGGACGACCCTTCATCAACCTGAGCCTGCTGGAGGACATGCTTCGGCACTGGGGTCTGCCCACCCGACTGGTGGCCGACTCCATCGGGGGGCCGCCCGAGCGAGACGTCCCCCTCCAAGTACGCCGTGTGCTGCGGCGCAGTCCCGCACTCGCCCGCCTGGGATGGGCACAGGTGAGCGCAGTGGCAACGGCCCGCTCGAGACGACGCAGCGCAAGCAAGGCCGGTACGGCACCGCCGGTGTCGTTCACCGACCAGAGCAACCGACTGCGCAACGCCTATGTGGACCTCGTGACGGGCATGTTCCCGTTGTCCTCTGCCATCGGTCCACCCCTTGCCGTGTTGCGTCGCACCGGCACCCTGTTGGATCACGCCTCACGGCACCGCAGCGTCACCACCGACCTGGCCGAGGCGCTCGATGCGGCCCGGGCGGGGGGTCCCGAAAGCCAGGCATGGCAGGGGTTTCTCCAGCGATTCGGGCATCGCGGGGTCTACGAGAGCGATATCGCCCGTCCCCGCTATCGCGACGATGTGACCTGGCTGGCCGGCGAGACAGCAGTGGCTCCGACGCCATCACCGAGGACGTCGCGGCGACGACTGCGCGTCAGGCTCACCGCACCGGTGTGGTGGTTGGCAGCACCTCCCTTGGCGGCCCGTGAGGCATTGCGCAACGACGCCATGCGCGGGTTCGCCGATCTGCGCGACGGCTTCGTGACCCTGGCCGAGCAGGCGGTCGGCGACGGACGTCTGCCGACGGTGGAGCACCTCTGGCTGCTGACCGTGGACGAACTGCGCCAACTGGACGCCGGTTGGTACCCCGATGCGTCCTTCTGGCAGGAACGCCACGACGAACGGGATCGCCTGGCTCGTGTGCAACCTCCGCCGGTGGTCCACCGGTTCGACGACCCGGCCGATTGGTCACCAGATACCCCCATCGCTTCGGCCCGCCTCGAAGGGTTGTCACTCACCGAGGGTGTGGTTCAGGGCAGGGTGTGGGTGCTGCAGGAACCCGCCCGCAGGCTCCCCGACGGCTTCGAACCCCAGACCACGCTGTTGGTGGCCCGGTCGGTGGACGCCGGCTGGATTCCCACGTTCGCCCTGGTGGCCGGTGTGGTGGTGGAGACCGGTGGTGATCTCTCCCACGGTTCCATCCTGTTGCGCGAGCGCGGCATCCCGGCGGTGACCAACGTGAGGGGCGCCACCCGGGCGGCGGTCACCGGTGAGATGTGGGAGTTACGCGCCGGCGCCGGCGTGGTGGTGCGACTCAGCCCGGACGGAAACTGACCGTGTGGTTCACCAGCACATCACCCCGCCAGGTGCGACCGCTCAGGGTCACCTCGACAGTCGTGCCGTCGTCGTCGATGTCGAGCACCCCGAACTGCCCACCGCCGGGAAACGCTCCCTCGCTGTAAGGGCCACCCTTCACACTGCCTGGTCGGTCCAGCGCACTGCCGTGAGCGACCGTGAACCCACGCCCGCCAGCAGTCGAATAACCACTGTTCGTGCCGTCGTCGATGGCCACCATATGGGCGTCACCGCTGAGCATCACCAACTGGTCGAGCCCCTCGGCGACCAGGGCGTCGGCCAGTCGGCGTCGCTCCTCGGCGAAGCCAGCCCAGGTGTCCGAGGTGGGGTCAGGGGCTCCGATCCACGGGGTGGGCGACACCCACACGGTCACCTGGCCGGCCTGGCGGGCGGCCCGCAACTCACCCAGGAGCCAGGCGAGTTGGCGCTCCCCCAACAGCGAGCCCGAACCGTCGGTGGCCGGACGTCGATGTGAGCGGGTATCGGTGAGCACGAACCTGATCCGGCCGATCACGAGCGACTGGGCGATGTCGTCGGCGTGGGGTAGTGAGGCGTGGGGCACGATCTCCCGGTACACCTCATGGGCCATTCGTCGGGCTGGGGACGAAGCATCCGAATCGTTGCCGCCGTAGTCGTGGTCGTCCCACACATAAGCCACGGGCACCTGCTGGTACAGGGCCTGTTGTGCCGGTGCGGTGAGGCTGCGCTGCCACACCGCACGCAAACGGTCGGGGTCGTCGTCGGCCACATCGCCATAGTGGGCATCTCCGGCGTTGATGTACAGCAGTGGATCCAGGGCGCGCATGGCGTCGAACACCGACCCGTTCGATGCGGTTCGGGCACACGAGCCGAACACCACTCGGAACGACTGTGCTCCCGCCAGAGGCGTGCGGATGCGCACAGGACGCCGGTCGTCGAGGCGCCCGTCGACGCTCAACGCCATGCGGTACTCGCCGCCGGGTTCCAGACCGGTCACCTCTGCCGCCACCACCGCGGCGTCGGCGCCTCGTGATGCCACCGGGACGACGAACGAGCCCTGAGGATCGGCGATAGGGGTGACCACCAGATGCGCCGATGACGGTGTGTGTCGAAGAGCGGCCACGACAGTGACGTGCTCGGCTCCCAGGTCACCGGTCCAGATCCACTCCACGTCGCGGGGCGCCGGCAATGCCACGTCCGAGGTTGGGTGGGTGGGTCCGAAGAATCGGTCGTGCACCGTGGCCGCACCCACCCACACCGCACTCATCATCACGGCTGCGGTGACGCCCATGACCACCAGGGCCCGCAGCGACTGGCCCTGTTGCCACGCCAACCACCACCCGAAGGCCGGGGTGAGGAAGGCCACGGCAATGCCCAACGCCCAGACGGGTGAGTACTCGAGGGCGGCGAACCAGGCCATGGCCGTGCCCGACACCGCCATGATCACCGCCCCACCGGCCAGCGACCACCACGACATCACTGCTGCGATGACCGCCAGGATCAGCAGACCGAACTGCACGGCCTGCTGAAGGCGGGCGATCCCCAAGGTGGCTTCCGGGTCGGCAGGCACCCCGACGGTGAGGATCAACCCGGCCAGCACCACGACGTTCGCCGCCACGAGTCGGCGGGCCCAGCGGCCCGCCGCTGTGGCGATGGTGTCGGGAATCATGATCACCGCCGTTGGTCGAGCAGCCACGGTGGCCCCGGGGAGCAGCAGCAGTCCTGCAGCAGCCACGGTTGCGGCCACCAAGGCACCGCCCACGACGTCGGAGGGCCAGTGCGCCGCCTCGGTCACCCGGCTCACGCCACAGGCCAGTGCCACCATGCCGCTGATTGCAGCGACGACGGTGGTCACCCCCCGACGGCGGGTCCATCGCCACACCGCAGCGGTGATGAACACGCTCGACAACGTTGCCTGGATCATGTGGCCGCTGGGATACGACGCCATCGCCGCCGATGACACCGGGTCAAGGGGCCTCGGCCGGTCGATCACCCACTTCATGCTCACGTTGGCCACGAGCCCTGCAACCACGGCCCCCACGTTGATCACCGCCAGGCGCCCCACCCGCCGGCCGAGAACGGTGACCACCAGTGCCGCCAGCACGGCGCTCACCTCGGTGCGCCCCCACACCTCGGCCCACCCCCACGTGGTGTTGTCACGGCCGACCGAGTCGAGCAGGCGATCATCGAGACGCTGCACGAACGGTGCGTCGACCGCCACGGCCAAGGTCCACAGTCCGCCGGCCACACCCAGGCACAGCATCACCACCGAGGCCGTGCCGTGCCATCGCCGGCCCCATGCCCGGTGGGTCACGTCACCACGGGGTCGGCGCGACGCCCACATCTCGGCCGCCCACCAGGCTCGACGGGCCGGTGCCACAGGGGTGTGGGGACGTGCAGCCGACACCCCGAACACGATGCCCAACAGGCCAGCAGTGACGGCGAGGCCGATGCTCAAGGCCAGGATCCAGGCCGCCTCGGCGAGGTAACCCCCGGGCCGCAGATAGTTGAACCAGGCCCCAGGCGCCACATAGGCAGCAATCCCCAGGCACGCCGCGGCCAGCACCGTGAGGATGAGGCGACGCCGACGCTCGTCCTGGGCCGACTCAGCGCCCGGGCCTACGCCACGTGTGTGTCGCGCCACCTCGACGGCTGCCAGTCCGGTGGAAGCGCGCGA
Source organism: uncultured Ilumatobacteraceae bacterium (assembly GCA_964393535.1). Taxonomy (GTDB): domain Bacteria; phylum Actinomycetota; class Acidimicrobiia; order Acidimicrobiales; family Ilumatobacteraceae; genus CAYMUC01. The sequence continues at coordinate 6,883 of CAYMUC010000134.1, forward strand.
TCGGCGTCCCAGGACATGCTCCAAGGAGTCGATCGCCAGCACACT
>CAYMUC010000135.1:0-361 GCA_964393535.1 uncultured Ilumatobacteraceae bacterium
CTTGTTCGCCGGCGAACAGCTCGACGCCCTCGTCGGCGCGGTCCGTGCATGACGCCATTGCAGGCTGCCCGCGGCCACCTGTCCAAGGCCCAGGAGTTCCTCGCCGAGGCGAAATCGGCGCTCGCGAACGGACATCTCAACGCAGCGACCTCGAATGCCGTCATCGCTGGGATCAACGCCAAAGATGCCATCTGCCTCGTCCTGGTAGGCAAGACCAGCAAAGCCGACGATCACCGACAGGCCGTCACCGAACTGCGCAAGGCCGGCAAGATCGGAGCCGACCTCGCTGTGACGCTCGACCGACTGTTGAAGCCGAAGACCAAGTCCCAGTATCAATCGCTATCGATGGTCATCAAGGACG
>CAYMUC010000135.1:371-6608 GCA_964393535.1 uncultured Ilumatobacteraceae bacterium
GAAGCAGCGGTCAACCAGGCGGTACGTCTTGTCGCGGAAGCCGAGCGAGTCGTCCCGGCGCCCGAGTCTGGAGAGCCGCGCCGCTGAAGGCCGTGGCATGACTCAGTGAGCAACACCATGACGACCACCCCGCCTGACGTCTCTCACTACACCTACCGGGTCTCCTGGTCGCCCGAGGACCAGGAGTTCGTGGCGACCTGTGTGGAGTTCCCGTCGTTGTCGTGGTTGGCGCGACGTCAAGACCGGGCGCTGCGAGGCGTCACCGCCCTGGTGGCCGACGTGGTGGCTGACCTTGCCGCCAATGGTGAAGAAGTGCCCACACCGCTGGCGGAGCGCCGTTACTCGGGCAAGTTCAACCCACGACTGGGCCCACAACTACATCGACAGCTCGCGGTGTCGGCAGCCGAGGAAGGCCTGAGTCTGAACCAGTACGTGGTGCGCCGCCTCACCATCGGCTGACCATTCAGCAGACTGCGACGCAAGCCACTCGCAGCGCTCGAATCGCCCAAGACCGTTCGCGTCAGTACACAAAGGCTGATGTACTGACTAAGGGCCACCCTCGAGGCACAGGAGAACGTCCCCGTGATCACACCCACCAAGACCGTGAGGGTCACCAAGACGGGCAACAGCCGGGCGTTGCCGCTTCCCGCAGAGATGGCCAAGTCAGCCGGTCTCGATGTGGGCGACAGCGTGGAGGTGGAGTTGCGAGACGGGGTGGTGAGCTACAGGCTCGACACCGCACGGGCGCTCATCGTGGGGAGCGGTCGTGGTCGGGCAGGCATGGTGCCTTGCGGTCGACCTCTGGCACTGGCCGATAGCGACCTGGGGACTGCCCTCGACACGTGGGACTACTGACGGCGGCCGCGCAACCGACCCACCCAACAGCGTGGCAGAACGCCGCATGGTGGCACTGCTCGGCTACACCTGCGACCTCTACACGTCCGCAGGCACGCTGAGCCTGGTGCAGGTGGTCGCCCCGGTCGTCGACGCCCAACGGGCTGGCATTCCGGCCGACTGGGCGGGTGCGTTCAACCTCGCACCGCTTCCTGACCTCCTGGGCGACGGCGTCATGTACGCCGTGGATCCTCGTTGACGCCTTCTACCTCGACCCGGCCAAGCGGGTGCGGTGCCTGAGTGAACTGGGCTGGGCAGCGTTCCGCCAGCGCATCGGGTTGTCGGCCACGCGCATGGTGAACCACCTGGACGATCTCATGGATGTGGGGCGCGACGTATGGGTGGAGATGGCCCTGTGGGAACGATGGAACGAGGCCGGTGCCCCGCCGCATGAGTTTCAGGCCTGGCTGGACGAACCCGCACCGGCGTTGGGGGGCTTCACGCTGCGGAGTTGGCTGTATCGCGGGGCGCACCGCGAGGTGGCGAATGCGCTCTCGCAGGCACTCATGGAGGTGTGAGCGCGGCCGGGCCGCGTCAGTCAGGAAACCAGCAGCTGTCGTCGTCGGTTTTCCTGACTCACGGAGAACGGGACCTCAGCGTCCCACTGGAGTTGCCCCGACGCATCGCGGCACGTGCAAGGCGACGTCGCCGTGCTGAACACCGCCGTGTACGCCGCCGCCGACACGCTGTCGCGCTGGCTCGCAAACCACTGACACCGTTCAGCGCCACGGCGGCCCCAACTGCGCATTTCCGTCGAACGGACTGCTGCATGTCGAGGTGTCAGCGGGTCTGGCCTGCCCGCTGGGTGGTCCGTTCGGCTTGTTCCAACGGTCAAACCTGCGCAAGCGACCGGTTACGAATGGGCCACTGGTAGTCCTCGTACCATGACGCAACTCCAAGTCGACCGTGTGGCCATTGCGGGCAGTTGGGCAATTGATACATTGCCCCGAGTGACCGTTCATTACGTCGAACTACAGGATCGCAAACGAGCCAACCTGGCACGTATCGCCAAGCACGACGCCTATCTGGTGCGCGAGGAAGCTGACGGCACGCTGATCTGGGAGCCAGCGACGGTGATCACGCAGGCCGAGCGGCGCCTGCTGCAGGATGCGGCGCTGGTGGCCCAGGTAACCCGCACCCGCACGCAACCCGACACGCTTCGTCGACGTGACCGCTCGGGTGCGCCCCGGGCCGACTGACCGTGGCCGAGCTGCTGTTCAGCGAACAGGCCGACGCGACGCTTACTCGTCTCGAGGCCGATCCCTCGCATCAACTGCTGGTCGGCCGTCTGCATTCGGCTCTGGACATGCTCGAGGCCGACCCAGGCTCGGCGGCATGCCGGCGCCGACGTTTCGCTCTGATCGACCTGTGGGGTATCGCGGTGGCAGCCAACGGCGAGGACTGGCTGATCCTGTGGGAACCCGTCCACCAAAGCGACACCGTGGTGGTGCACGCCATTGCGCCGGCGCCGTGACGCGTGGAGGCTTTCTGGCGTCGTTCGTCGCATCAGTCAGGAGACCAGCAGCACCAACCCGCGATTTTCCTGACTGATGTGGACAGGACTGCGGTGGTGCACGTCGAGCGTGTCAGCGGGCAACGTGTCGTCGACGACGGTGCCGATGATGCGCACCAACAGACGAGCTGCGTATGCGCCGAACGGTTGGAGGCGAAGGGGTGCTACCTCGCTCTTAGTTCAAGAAAGCCGCCTCGGCTGAACTATGGCCACTCTTCGGGGGCGTACAGTTCAGAGTGGTGAACCATGCCGAAGGAGCAACTCGTGAGGGCACACCCGCGGGCAGGACATGTCGTGAAACAACTCGAGGGATACCGGGCGTTCGAGCCGCTACCACTTCCCCCAACGCCACCCATCGTGTACGACCATGATCTGGTGAGGCGTCTGTCGGAGGCCGATCAGCATGTGGGCCGACTTGACGCCTTGTCGAACGCTCTGCCCGACGCCGAGCTGTTCCTGGCGATGCATGTCCGTCACGAGGCACTGCTGAGCTCACGAATCGAGGGCACACAGTGCACCCTCGATGACGTCATCGCCTCGGATCTCTCACCCGATGACCCGACCAGTCTCGACGTTGGAGAGGTCGTGAACTACGTGGCGGCCATGCGTCACGGCGTGGCTCGGCTCGCCACGTTGCCGCTGTCGAACCGCCTTCTGCGCGAGGTGCATGAGGTGCTGCTGCGCACCGGTCGCGGCGCCGAGAAGACTCCCGGCGAGTTCCGGCGAACCCAGAACTGGATTGGGCCACCGGGCTGCACCCTTGCCGAGGCCAGTTTCGTGCCGCCCCCGGTGCACGTCATGAACGATTCGCTGCACCACCTCGAGACGTTCCTGCACTCTGGCGATCTTCCCGTGCTGGTGATGGCCGGACTGGCGCACGCACAGTTCGAGACCATTCATCCGTTTCTCGACGGCAACGGACGCGTAGGCCGGCTGCTCGTGTCGCTGTACCTGCACCAGCGCTCGATCCTGACCAAACCGGTGTTGCACCTGAGCGCCTACCTCAAGGCGCATCAGCGTGACTACTTCACCTGGCTGACCGCCGTGCGCAAGGACGGCGACTGGGAGGGTTGGCTGCGCTTCTTCCTGTCGGCAGTTTCGGCCTCGGCCGCCAGCGCGGCCACCATGGCGACCCTGATCAACCAGATGCGCGACCGGGACCGGCAGCGGTTGCTGGGGGCAGGCGGCCAGAGGAACGAACTCGCCCTGCTCGACCGTCTCTATGGCCAGCCGATCGTGAACAGCGTCTGGGTGGAGCGCGAACTCGGTGTGGCCAAAGCAACGGCACACAAACTGCTGGCGCGGATGGAGGCGGTCGGCATTCTGCGGGAGTCGACGGGCTTCAAACGCAATCGACTGTTCCGCTACGACGAGTACGTGGACGCGTTCAACGACCTGGCACCCGCCGACTGAGTCCTGGAGCGCATGGTCCGATCGGCCAACTTCGGGGCCGATCCCGCCGAGCCCGACCACGCCACCCGTGGAAACACAAGATGTGGTGTTGGAACGAAGGGATGGTGTGGACTTGGTACTGACGACGATGGAACGCGCAGCCGGCAACGACGAGGCGCTGGGCCTGGGAGCCCTCATGCTGCGGTCCATCTGCAGGTCGAATCCAGAAATGTTGGATGCAGGGCTCGAGGAACAACTGCCATGGTTGGCATGGCTGCCGCCACACGATCGAGCGGCGTGCACCACCGCGTTGATGACCGACCTCGTGGCCTGAGGCTGCGAATGCGCTGAACGGTCAGCCGGCGCAAACCTGGTTCACGGCCACGCCACCTCCAGAGCCTGTGCCGCCGTGCTGAGTTTCATGACGAGACGACTCGGCTGCTCGGGTAGTGGCGTGAAGTCGTGGCGCTCGTAGAACGATCGGGCGGTGTCGTCGATGGCGTCCACCACCACCACTCGCCCCCCGCCACGACGCGCGGCAGTCACGATGACCTCGAGTGCAGCGATCAGGAGCTCGCCGCCAAGCCCCTGTCCTTGAAGCGACACATCGAGGGCGAGTTTCGCCAGCAGAATCGCCGGAATGTGCTGGGGTGCACCCCGGGCCAGTCGGGCGGGTGCCTGGCCCCGGCTGAGCACATGAGGTGCAATGGCGAAGTACCCCACCACGTCGGCCTCGCCGCCCACCAGCACGTAGGTGCGGGTGCCGTGGCCCGTCGCCGTGCGGGCGTGAAGGCGAAGCCACTCGTCGAGCGCCTCGTTCCCACTGCGGAATGCCGCCAGCGACTGCGCACCCAACGGCTCGAGGCGGTAGCTCACTGCGGGGCGATGCGCGGGTGCCGACGTGCGCGGGCGGCGGCTCTGGTGAGGCGGGCGGCCTCGTCGGGTTGGTCGAGCGCGGCGAGGAGACTGTCGAAGAAGTCGACCGGCGTGGCCGTCACCATGGACGCGGCAAGCACCTCATCGGCCCGATCGACCGCTGCGCTCACCAGGAACGCCGACGCCGACATGCCCGCCACCGCTGCCGCACGGTCGATGAGTGCGCGCTCGGCGGGAGACAGTCTCGCTTCGATCCGATCGGTCTTGGTCGCCATGGCCCCTCCGGTGCGGTGTACGGACGATTGTACGGCGTCAGCCAGAACACGCGCCACCCCCGGTGAACATCCGTTGAACAGATTCGGGCTCGAGCGCAGCCCGATTAGGGTTCTCGAATGCGCGGCGACAGAAACGGTGACACGAACACGGCCCGGCGGCGACGCCTCATCGGCGCACTGATGGCCATGGCACTGCTGGCCACCACAGGCCTCGCCACCCTGAGCGCCGACGGCCCGGCCACCGCGAACGGTGCCGACCAGAACGTGCGCAACCTGCAGGTGGTCACCGATCCCGATGTGCCCGACATCTACTCGCTTCCGGTGACGTGGGATGCGCCCATCAGCGCAGGGGTCACCCACTACCGCCTGGACATCGCCACCACGGGCGCAGGTTCGCTACCCGGCTTCCCAACCGATGTCACGGCCTCGGCCGTCATGGCCGACCCCGACGTGGCAACGTCGTCTTTGGTGGTGGTGTTCACCGACTTGCAGCCCAGTTCGCAGTACACGGTGACGGTGGCGGCCCTGGCCGGCTTCGACCTGTGGCCCGCAACAACGGTGCAAGGTTCCACCGCCGCCGCACCCCCCGCCACGACTCCCGACACCCCGAAGAACCTGGTGTTGACCGCTCAACAGAACGGCATCGCCGCCACCTGGCAGGCCCCTGACAGTGACGGCGGCTCGTCGCTGACGGGGTATCGACTGGAGGTGTGGCCCCCCACGGTGCAGGACATCGAACTGGGCGTGGTGACCAGCCACACCATCACCGGCCTCCAGCAGGAAACGCTGTACACGGTGAACGTGGTGGCCGTGAACGCCGTGGGGCCATCGGCCGCCACCACCAGCGCAGTGCGCACCCTGACACCGGTGGGCTTGGCGCGCCTGGGCGGGGCGACGGCCACCACGTCGGCGTCGACCACCACACTCAGCGCATCGGTACTGAACAGTGGTCGGCCCACCAGCGTGTCGAGGGTGGGCTTTGTGGTGTCACGCACCGACCCGCCGTTGCTGGACACCGACGGTGTGACGTTCGTGCCGGCGCCCAGCGGCCTGAGCGACACCCTGACCGCCACCACCAACGCCATCGCCGACGACCAGTTGTACTTCGTTCGTGCCGTGTTGGAGGCCACCTACGCCTCGGGAAGCAGCGTGTCGTACGGGCCGTCGGTGCCCTATGCCGCCAGCACCCGGACCATTCGTTTCACCAACCTGAACCAAGTCGGTCGCTCCGGCCCCAGTCAGGGTCTCGCCGACGGGTTCTACAGCACTGGCGCCGGCGGCAGCATC
>CAYMUC010000136.1:0-1144 GCA_964393535.1 uncultured Ilumatobacteraceae bacterium
GATGACAAGTCCGCCAGGCGTGCCGTGGCATCGATGGTCTGGGTATCGACGTCTATTCGTTGCAGGACAACCGGACTGCTGTCCAACAACACGTAGAGATGTTCACCATCGGTCGATGGCTCGATATCGACAGCACGGTCAAGGCGACTGTCTCCGATCATCGCCGTTGGCTTGGGGGCTTCGGTATCTGTGGCCGGCCAGTTCGCCGTGGGTACTCGCATGACCTTGAATGGCGTGCCGTCGGTTCCGGCGAAGATCACACCACCTGCCATGGCCATCGATCGGATGCGAGAGTCATAGACGTCTTGGCCCTCGTCGAACGTCAACGTGGAGGTTGCTCCGATCGTCACCGTGTTGGTGCCCGAGTTGTACGACACGGAGTCGAGAGCGAGCCGCGTTATTTGGCCAGGGTTGATGTTCGAGCCGATGAACAAATGAGTACCGTCAGCTTCGAGCGACGAGAACCCTCTCGCGGTGTTCGCGGAAGTGACTGCGAATCCGGTCACGGGAGTGCTACTCGAGCCGTTCCAAAAGCCAACCGTTGTTCCGCCGGGCCAGGTCGTGTCGGTCCCAGTCTTCGAGGTAGCGACGAAGATGTCGAACCGTGTCGTTCCTACAGCGTCGAGTTTCCCGTCGTCCACCACGACGATGTCCCCCGCACAGTCTCGGGCTCGTGCACAGCTGAACCAATCGGTCGTCTGTGAACCCATCACGCGTGTGCTGACTGTGTTCGTCACAGGATTCGCGTTCGTCAGATCGAACACTTCCAACAGTCCGTTACGGGCCGTTGAGGTGGCTGACACCGCAACAAGATTCTCCTCCGACGAGTTCACATCCAATGCGAGAATCGTGGTGCCTCGCACCGTGCTCTCGGCCACCGTTACCGCCGTTAGGTAGTCCGATGGATCGTTCGGATCATCGTCGAGGTCGACACGCACGATCCGACTTTTTCGTGACGCAACCTGTGAGTTGACTTCGCGAAGACCGAGATACGCATGGCCGCCGTGCATCGTCGCCACGGTCGCCCGCCAGTTGAGGTTGCCACCGATGGCCATGCCATCAAGAGATGCGATCTCGCCTGTCTTGGTCATGGTGTCGGTGTCGACCACCCACAGACTTGTTGCATTGTCCTCGTCGAACCCGA
>CAYMUC010000136.1:1244-6582 GCA_964393535.1 uncultured Ilumatobacteraceae bacterium
ATGGTGTCGGTGTCGACCACCCACAGACTTGTTGCATTGTCCTCGTCGAACCCGATGATGGCCGTGTTCCCGTCTGCGGCCACCATGACCGCTAATGGCACCCATGTGGTCGCCAACGTTGCAACCCTCGCACCCGTGGTTGCGTCGATCTTGACGAGCAGACCACGAGTGACTGCGGAGACAGCATCCCGCTGCTGTGCGCTTGCCAGTACGAACTGACCATTCGGGTCGGCCACGAGGGCGTCGACATTGCCCTCGGCACCCCAGTTGGCGTCATTGGTCGTCCCCTGATCGGGCAACGCCGTGGCGATCGGCACCTGCCAAGCCGTCATCCCAGCGAGCGCCGTCGCGACAGCCAGTGCGAGACGCCCGACAGGACATCGATAGCTGCGAGTGATCAGACCATCCATATGAGAGACATTATGACCAACGGTCATAAATGGCAAACGCCACTATGCTGAGCCGCATGACAGCCGACGGGAAGCCGTCTAAAGCACGGAACCGCACGCGCAGCGAGACCATGGATCTCCTGCGCGCCTCGGCATTGGAGTTGCTCGCGACCATCGATCCGGAAGCGCTCACCATCCGCGAGATCAGCGACCACGCCGGAGTGTTCCACCGCTACATCCCCGACTATTTCGGCGGCAAAGCCGAACTGCTCGCCGACATCTACCCGACTGCGCGGGAACAGGCTCGGGGTGGCCTCGTCCTTCTCGACGGTGACGGCATCCGGCCGGAAGTGATCCGCCTGGCCCGTCTGGCCGTGTGGCTGTCAGCCAACCGCGACACCGGCGTCCCCGCCGACGGCCGCCCGCTCACCCAGTCACTCGTTACGACGCTCACCGAACAGACCGGTCTCGACGAAGGGACCGCTCTGCTGGTCGCGCAACGAGTCATGGCGGGCGTGATCGTGCTCGCTGCGTTCCCCGACGTCATCAGCAACGAGCCGATCGATGTCGCTGCGCATCGCGATCTCGAACTACGCATCGTGCGATTACTCGCACAGGACTCCGCATCTCGCAACGTGTGACTACACCTCGACGATGGCGCTGACCGCAGCGGTGTTGCCGCCGAAGTCGGTGACGCTCAACTCGATGTACAGCACCGTGCCCGACGGGAGTTCATCGAAGAGGTAGGCGAGGCCGGGTAGGTCGGCGTACAGACCGACATCGGTGGTGGGCAGCCACTCGGTGTTGCCATCGGCGTCGAGCACCAACACCTCGGGCACCATGATCCCGTCGGGGTCGGCCGTCAGTTCACCGAAGGTGCCCGTCTGATCGTCGTACACGTAGTAGGTCTCGCTGAGCACGTTCCAGTCCAGGTCCACCACGATCGACAACAGCACCTCTTGTGCACCTTCGTCGGCTGCGCCGGGCGGGTAGTACAACAGGGGCACGTCGATGGTGACGATGCCTTCGTCCTCGTCGATGGTGAGGTCGCCGTAGGCGGCAGCCGAGTCTTCGCCGTCGCTGAGTGTCAGTGTCCTCAGGTCGAAAATCCCGATTGCTAACCCTGATCCGTCATCGGCGATGCTCGCAGGCTCACTGCCCAGGATCACGACCGATCCATCGTCGTCCACGATGCCGTACTGAAGAGTGGCCTCGACCACGTTGTCGGCCACCGCTGCATCGAACATGCCGATGATGTTCAGACCGTCGTCGTCGAAGAACACCTCGGCCTCATCGGACGCAAACGCAGCGCGCTCGTCAATCGGAATCGCTGCGCCACCGGCGTAGTAGGCCGCCAAGAAGCCCGCCCACCCACTCGCCGCGACCACGTCGGTGTAGTCCTGGGAGAACCACTGCTGCTGCGGGGGAAAGTAGATCGACAGGCCCGTGGCCCCCTTGGCTGCCGCACCCGCAACGGAGTAGGTGACGATCTGATTCAGCGTGCGCAGCACCTCATCGGCCTCGCTACTGACGTCCAGCGCGTCGTTACCGATCTCGGCAACGAGAATCCCCAGGTCGACCATATGGGTGTCCTGGGTGGGATCGGGTTGGCGTCCGAAGCCCAGCGTGGCGGCCCGAGTGCGACCGATGATCGACCCCAGTGCACCGGCACGCGGCGTGAGGGCCTCGGTGAACGCGGACAGTGCTTCATCGAGCGCCGGCATGGCCTCGAGGTCGACCAGCGAGAGTGTGATCTCAGCCTCGGTACCTTCGCTGAGGGCTTGACCGCGGAAGCCATCGACCAGTGCTCGGCCCAGCATGTCCACATCGGCTTCGGGGTCGTCGCGCAGCATCTGCAGCACCCGGTAGTCCCAGCCGTGGCCGGGCTCGAGTTCCTGAGACGACAACAACCGACGAGCAAAAGGAGCCACCGTGCTGGCCACTTCGTAGGTCGCCATGAGGCAGGCGTCGAAGCCGAGCAGTTCGAGTCGATCCACCCCGGCCCGATCGAGACCCTCGGCGATGGCCGAACTGATCTCGGCGAGGTCGAGGACATCATGATCCGACGACTCGTCGCCACCGACCCCGGGCCACGCGGCACCGTGGTCGGAGAGCACCAGTGCGTACTTCTGGGCGGGGAAGCGGGCGATGCCCTCGGCGATGAAGTCCGCCAACACCGCCGGGTCACCGGTGTTCACGTCTCCGAGGTCGTCGAGCACCTCGGCCTCACCAAGACCGACGTGCAACAACTTGGCGCCTTCCCAGTCGTCGAGACCCAGCACGGGATCGTCGCTGTAGTCGCTCGCTCGGTCGACCAACGCCACGATGTCGAGTTTGTCGCCAGAACCGACTGCACCCATCTCGGTGATGTCGTCGAGGAGGAACGGCTCGAGATCGGTGTCGGCCATGGAGTACACGAGCACCGTCCAGCCGGGTCGCACCTCGCCATCGACTGCGTCGGCTGCCCGGTCCGACGCCGCAACCGTGGACTCCGGACTGCTCACCGACGTGTCCGCTACCTCCTCGGCACCCCCTGCGCATGACAGTGCAGTCATCGCACAGGCCACCGAAACAACGCTCCAACTTCGTACCACGGACCCCGCCTCTCCGATCGGCACGACAGTTCGGCCAAGACGAATGGTAGCGACGCCGGCTTGCGTCAGTGCTGACAGGTCGGGCACCACCACTCCTGATGAGAAAGCGTTGTCCGCAGGCCTCACTCGGCGGCACTGCGCGTGGTGTGACGGCAGGTTCGCTCTGGCCGCCTGGGACACCACGCCTACACTCGCCCACGTGACCGACGTCCGCGCAGAGTCGAAACGCCGTCGAAGGACGGCTGAGGAGACTCGTACGATCGTGCTCGATACGGCGGTGGCGTGGATCGAGGAGAACGGCTCGGTGAATCTGAAGGTAGTGGACATCGCTCGTGCGTCGGGCGTGCCAGAAGTTCTCATCTATCGCTACTTCGAGGACCGACACGGCTTGTTGACGGCCGCACTGGTCGAGTTGTGGGAGCGGTACATGATCCAGCCACTCGACGACGCTCGCCGGCTGATCGCTGACCTACCCGACGATGCGTTCACACCCGAGTTCCTGGTGTCGATCGGGGTCCAGCCGAATTCCGATACAGCTCGCAAAAGCCGCTGGGCACGTCTGCAAGTGCTCGCCGCATCCCCTGAGAACGCCGAGCTGCGACGCATGATCAAGGAGTCGCAGTCGAGAATCAATCTCGAGCACGAGGCGTTGATCGAACTGATCCGCTCACGAATGCCGGGTCGACACCTCCCATCAGTCCGCATGATGCGCATGCTCAATCAGAACGTGATCTTCGGTTTCGTGATCGAGGATCTCACCGATGACCCGGTGACGGATGAAGAACTTCGCGAGTTCCTCACCATGTTCTACGGGCGCATGGTCGAACCCGACCCGAACTGAACAACGTCAACTGGCGTAAAGCGGTAGGGCGTTCGGCACACGTATGTTTGTAAGTAATCATTACTTGTGTCTACGCTCCCCGACCATGATGTTCTCCTCGGTGTCTGTTCGCCGCAGCCGAGCGGTGCTGGCTGCACTGCTCTCCGTGGCGATAGCCGCTTCCGGTTTCGGGTCCCAGTTCGCAGGAGAGGTCGCGGCGGCCCCCTCCTCCACGACTCTGCAAGCGCTCGAGGTCCCCCCATCGGGTGAAGCCTCTTCGCGGTCGAGTCTGACGCTCGCCAGTGTGTCGAACGGACAGGGGTTCCTCAGTCTTTCGGACTACCGCTCGTGCGCCCTCGCCACCGGCGGCACCACACGGTGCTGGGGTTGGGAGGACTTCGGTGGCCTGGGAAATGGCAACACAGCGTCCCAGCAGACCTCACCGGTCTCCGTCCTTGCCGTGGGTCAGACTGCTGGAGGTTCCGCAATCACGGGCATCGCAGCACTAGCAGCAGGAGAAGCCCACACCTGCGCACTCGAGACGACGGGTCACGTGGTCTGTTGGGGCTACAACCTCCGTGGCCAACTCGGCGACGGAACGACCACGAATCGATCTGTACCCGTTCGTGTCACGACCAGTCCATCCACCGACCTCGCCGGGATCCGACAGGTCGATACAGGCGGGACCGTGAGTTGTGCCGTGTCGGCTGCGGGATCCCTGCACTGTTGGGGCCAGTTTCCAACACCTGCGGGAACTTCCCAGACCTCCAGCACCGCTGTCGAGGTGGTGTCATCTGGCATCGAGCGTGTCGCCGTCGGGACAAGTCAGGTGTGCACCCTCGACACCTCGGGCGGAGTCGCGTGCTGGGGTTGGAACGACAAGGGACAACTGGGTCACGGCACGATCAGTTCGGTCTCCCTACAGGCGAGCGGCACCGTTTCTGGCTTGTCATCCGGTGTGGCATCGATCAGTGCTCGCGGGAAGATGACCTGCGCGCTACTGACCACAGGGCGCGCCCAGTGCTGGGGCGAGAACCAGTTCGGCCAACTGGGACGCAACACCACATCCGCAGGCGAGGTGGTGCCGGCCGCAGTCCTCGTTGGTGCGGCGACCGAGCTCGATTCGATCGCCGCGATCTCGGCAGGTGGGTGGCACGCTTGTGCGCTCACGACGGCTGGGACGGCGAAGTGCTGGGGTTGGGGCCTCCATGGACAATTGGCCCGAGGCTCGTCGGCCAGCAGTTCGCTCGCCGTCGACGTCCGTACATCGGCGGTCGACGCAGCGACGCTGACCGGCATCACGGCAATCCAGGCAGGAATCAGCCACACCTGCGTGCTGCTCGCATCGGGGTCAGTGAAGTGCGCTGGCAGGAACCAATATGGCGAGGTCGGCGATGGATCGACCACCACGCGAACCTCCCTGGTCGATGTCACCGGCGTGTTTTCGGTGCCGGACCTCACGCCTCCAACCGTGGCGATCGCTCGTTCCAGCTCGGGGACGCTCGGCGTCGGCGACACCGAGTCCCTGACCTTCA
>CAYMUC010000137.1:0-6536 GCA_964393535.1 uncultured Ilumatobacteraceae bacterium
AGCAGGGCCTTGGTCTCCTGGAACAGGTAGCTCTTGTTGGCGCTGCCGCCACCCTTGGCCATGAACAGGAACTTGTAGGCATCGCCGTCGACAGAGGCGATCTTGATCTCGGCGGGCAGGTTGTTGCCGGTGTTCACCTCGTCGTACATGGTGAGGGGTGCCAATTGGCTGTACCGCAGGTTGCTGGTGAGGTACGTGTCGTACACACCCCGCGCGATGGCGGCCTCGTCACCCCCGCCGGTGAACACGCGCTGGCCCTTCTTGGCCTTCACGATGGCGGTACCGGTGTCCTGGCACATGGGCAGCACACCGCCGGCTGCAATGTTGGCGTTCTGCAGCAGGTCCATGGCCACGAACCGGTCATTGGCGCTGGCTTCGGGGTCGTCGAGGATGTTGGCCAACTGCTGCAGGTGGCCGGGCCGCAGGAAGTGGGCGATGTCGCGCATGGCTTCGCGGGTGATGAGCGACAACGCTTCGGGTTCCACCTTGAGGAACTCGCCGAGCGGTGTGTCGACGACCGACACGCCCTGGGTGGTGACGAGGCGGTAGGGGGTGGTGTCGGCGCCCAGGGGCAACAACTCGGTGAACTCGAATTCGGCCATGACCGCCACGCTAACGAACGGGTGTGTCAGGGGTCAGATCGTCGTCGGGGATCGGGCGGCCACGAGTGTTTCGGGTATCGACCGGCCATGTCGGCCCGCACCTGAGCCCATGAACCGTCCCAGAATCCGGGCAGGTCGGCGGTGATCTGGACCGGGCGGTCGGCTGGCGACAACAGCACCAGCAACACCGGTTCGCGCTGTGGGCCTACACATGGGTGCTCGATGAGGCCGAACACCTGCTGCACCCGTACCGACACCGTGGGAGGCCCATCCCCCTCGGCAGCAGCCGTGTAGTCGATGGGGGTGGACCGGCCGGTGGGCAGGTCGAGGTGGGTGGGTGCGAGGTCGTCGAGGTGGGCACCTTGTGGCCATGGCAACTGCGAGCGCAGCACCATCGCGAGGTCGATCTGCTGAAGGTCGGCGACGCCCCGCACTGGCCCCACGTAGGGCGCCAGCCACTCGTCGAGCGTCGCCAGCAGCGAGTCGTCGTTCCAGTCGGGCCACGGCTCGCCCGCCTGACGGTGGAGATAGCGGACACGGGCGCGCAGCGCACTGGCCCCCGGCGTCCAGGGCAGAACGCCCAGGCCTTGGACGCGGACGCGTTCCAACACGGCGGCCGTGGTGTCGGGGGAGGGCTCCGGCCGGCCCGAACGCTGGTCCAGCACCATGCCGCCCAGGCGTCGTTCGATGCGTTCCACCAGGTCAGCGCGGTCGCGGTCCCACACCAGTTCGCGTCTCACGTGCAGGCGGTCGCCGAAAGCGGCGGCCACCTCGTCGGCGGTGATGGGAGCACCCCGCCGGATTCGGGTGCGTTTGCGGTCACCGTCCACGTCGGCGGCCACCACGAAGGCGTCGTCGGCCAACGGGTCGGTGCGCGGTAGCCAGGCGGCCGTGCCCGACAACATCTGGAACTGACCCGGTTGCCGGCGCACCGCCAATCGGTCGGGGTAGGCGCCCAGCAGCACCCGACCGGCGTGGTCGGCGTCGCTGTAGCCAACCAGGTCGGGATCCACACCAGCCCGTCGGGCCAGGTCTCGGCGGCGTTGGCGTACCCCGTCCACCGCCCGCCTATCGGCGCGGTCGTCGGTGACGTCGCCGTTCACGATGCCCAGTCGCAACACCAGGTCGGCGGGGAGGTCGTCGAGGCGGCCGCGCAGCACATCTCGTTCGTCGAGTAGTGCCGCCAACGTGCACGCCAGCGCACGGTCCCGGTCGCTGCCGGCCGCGGCGATCATGTGCGCCAATCTCGGGTGGAGGCCGAGAGTGCCCATGGAGCGCCCCACCTCGGTGACGCGACCGTCGTGGTCGAGAGCGCCCAGTTGCTGCAGCAGGTCCCGTCCCTGTTGAAGGACGCGTCGCGGGGGAGGGTCGGGGAAGGCGAGCGCCGCCACGGCCTCGTCGTCGATGGCTCCCCATGTGGCCAACTCCAACGCCAGGCCGGCCAAGTCCACCTGGGTGATCTCGGGATCGAGATGCTGGCGTCGGGTCTGATGCTCGCCCTTGGACCACAGGCGGTACGCCACGCCCGGCTCGGTACGGCCAGCTCGCCCGGAACGTTGTTCGGCCGAGGCGCGGGACGTGGTCACCGTGGTCAGGCGGGTCATGCCGGTGCGGGCGTCGAAGCGAGGCACCCGGGCCTCGCCGGCATCCACCACGATGCGAACCCCGGCCACGGTGAGGCTCGTCTCGGCGATGTCGGTGGCCAGCACCACCCGTCGGCGGCCTGGTGGCGACGGGGCGAGCGCAGCGTCCTGATCGGCCAGACTCAACGCTCCAGCGAGTGGGCGCACGTCGATGCTCGAAGGGACAGCGCCCTCGAGCATGGCCGCCACACGGCGGATCTCGCCGATACCGGGGAGGAACACCAGCACGTCGCCTTCGTCGTCACGCAGGGCCCGCAGCACCGTGGCGGCCGTGGCGTCGAGGAGTCGTTGGCCTCGGGTCGGCGGTGCCCATCGAATGTCCACGGGGAACTGGCGGCCCTCGGCCGTGAGCACGGGTGCCGCAGCGTGATCGGTGGCCAACACCGTGGCGAAACGTTGGGTGTCGGCCGTGGCCGACATGGCCACGATGCGCAGATCCGGTCGCAACACCGACGCGGCGTCGAGCGTGAAGGCGAGGCCCACATCGGTGGGCAGATTGCGTTCGTGCACCTCGTCGAAGATCACCACCGCCACGCCGGGCAGGGTGGGATCGTGTTGCAGGCGGCGGGTGAGGACACCCTCGGTGATGACCTCGATGCGTGTGCTGGGGCCGATGCGGCGCTCGTCGCGGGTCTGGTAGCCGATCAGGCCGCCGACGTCGGTGCCCAGCAGTTCGGCCATGCGACGCCCGGCGGCCCGGGCAGCCAGACGCCGAGGTTCCAACATGACGATGCGTCCGCCATTGGCGAGGAGGGGAGACTCCAGCAGACGAATGGGCAGCAGGGTGGTCTTGCCAGCACCGGGAGGAGCCACCACTACGGCACGGCCGTGAGCGGTGAGCACGTCGATGAGTGGTTCGACGATGTCCTCGGCGGGGAGGTCGGTGAGGGCCAGCACGCCGAGCCCGTCGGCTCAGGCCAGCGCCGGTGTGCCCTGGTAGGCGCCGGGATCGCCCGGTGCGGGCAACTGCAGTGAGGACCACGAGGTGGTGGCGGCGACGGCGTCGGCCACCCGCTTCCAGTCGGCCGGGTTCCAGCCTTCGGCGCAGTCGGCGACGCTTCCGTCGATTCGCACGAACACGAACGCCGGGAGGCTGGTGAGACCCAACGACTTCACGAAGGACCGGTCGGCGTCGCAGAACGTGAGGAACTCGTCGGCCAGGGGGCCGAGGAACTGCTTGGCCTCGGCCGGTTCACACGTGACGACCCAGTTCACACGCACCGAGGAGCCGGTGAACTTCCGCAGCACCCGGGCGGCGGTGTCGAGGATCCAGGCGCTTTCGTTGGTGTAGGGGTCGAGCACCACCGATGCGAGATGGAAGGTGGTGAGCCATTCCTCGAGCGGTCGGGGGGTACCCGTCAGCGGACTCAGCACCACGGACGGCGACGGATCGGTAGCCACGCAGGGAACGGTAGCGCGCCCGAGGCGCGACCCTTCAAGCCTGCAGCGACACGGTGCCTCCGCAGTAGGGTCGAGGTGTGCACCCCATCGAGCGACTTCGCTACGTGGCCAGGTCCGAACAGGGTGATCCCCGCGTCATGGTGCACGAAACGGCATCGGCGCTGCGTGGGTTGCGTCTGGACCCCGGTGGTGTGGTGTTGGCTTGCAGGCGCATCGTGGAGCGGCATCCCACCTGCGGGCCGCTCTGGTGGCTGTCGGCACAACTCTTGGTGTCGGCCGATCCCTTCGACGCAACCCGCAGCCTCGCCGAGCACATCGTGGAGGACCCCACCGCCGACCGACTGGTGGACGCGCTTCCCGACGACGTCACCGTGTGTGTGGTCGGCTGGCCCGACCTCACCGCCGACGCGCTGGCACGGCGAGGCGATGTACGCAGCCTGGTGATCGACACCAACGGTGAAGGCGAGCAACTGGTCCGCCGACTGCAGCGCGCCGATCTGGAGTGCGAACTGGTGGAGCCGGCAGGCGTGGCTGCTGCGGTGATGGGAGCGGACCTGGTGATCGTGGAGCCCATCGCGGTGGGGGCACAGGACGTCCTGCTAGCGCTCGGTGCGCACGCTGCGGCAGCCGTGGCCCACACGGCGGGTCGCCCCGTGTGGGCGGTGGTGCCCCGGGGGCGGTGCCTGCCGCCGGCGCTGTGGGCCGGGATGCTGCAGCGGTGGGAGGGCACGGGCCACCCATGGGAACGCGGCGTCGAGATCGTCCCGTGGCGACTGGTCGGCCGAGTCGTTACTGCCGACGGCGTCGCCGAAGCCGGCTCCACGCTCCCTCGGCCCGAGTGTCCCGACACACCGGAGTTGCTGCGCAGCAGCGCCATGTGAGGCCGGGCGTCGTCGGCGTCCGTCAGCGGTCCTGGCGGGGCGGCTCCACCCCGATGATCTCGGCGATGGCGCTTCGCACCTCGTCCAACCGTGGCTCCATCACGAACAGTCGTGCCATGGGCTCGCGGGCCGCATAGCGCAACTGCGACGTGTGATCCTCGGCCATGGTCACTGGCAGGTCACGCTCCCACAGTTCGTGCAACACCAGATGCGCCTGCCACAACGGCAACCACGCCGCTTCCACCACCCGGTCGGGACGAGGGGGCTTGGGTGTATCGCGCCCCATCAGCCATGCCACGCTGCGCGTCACCCAGGCCGCCATGACGGCACGCTACCGTCGGGGACATGGGTGACATGGTGACGTTTCGCAGCAACGGTGGCACGGCGCAGGGGTACCTCGCCGACGGCGGCGGCCCGGGGGTGATCGTGATCCAGGAATGGTGGGGTCTGGTGCCCCATATCCGCGACGTGGCCGACCGCTTCGCCGCCGAGGGCTTCACCGCCCTGGCCCCCGACCTGTACGGCGGGCGCAGCAGCAGCGAACCCGACGAGGCGGGCAAGCTGATGATGTCGCTGAACCTGGCCCAGGCTGCCAAGGACCTCTCGGGTGCTGTGGACCTGCTGCAGGAGCGCACGGGACGCACCAAGGTGGGCGTGGTGGGGTTCTGCATGGGCGGCGGGTTGTCGCTGGTGCTGGCGTGTCAGCGCCCCGATGCCGTGGCCGCCGCAGCGCCGTTCTACGGGGTCATCCCGTGGGCCAATGCCCAGCCCGACTGGTCGGCGCTGACGGCCACCGTGGAAGGCCACTATGCCGAGCTCGACGGCTTCTTCACCCCGGCGGCTGCACAGGAATTGGAGGGCACGTTGCGTGGCCTCGGCAAGACTGCCACCCTGCACGTGTACCCGGGCACCGATCATGCGTTTTTCAACGACACGCGCCCCGAGGTGTACGACGCATCGGCCAGCGCCACGGCCTGGGACCGGACGCTGAGCCTGCTGCGGTCGCAGTTGGGCTGAGTGTTC
Source organism: uncultured Ilumatobacteraceae bacterium (assembly GCA_964393535.1). Taxonomy (GTDB): domain Bacteria; phylum Actinomycetota; class Acidimicrobiia; order Acidimicrobiales; family Ilumatobacteraceae; genus CAYMUC01. Next base: position 5,551 of record CAYMUC010000137.1, read on the forward strand.
AGTTGAGCGCGGCGATGGCGTCGGCCACGGCGAGGGTGCGCCGTGCGGTGTCGACGTGGAGATTCTCGATCATGCGACCGTCGACAGTGATGACGCCTCGCCCCTCGGCAGTGGCTTCGTCGAAGGCCGCGATGACCCGGCGGGCGTAGTCGATCTCGTCGGCACTGGGGGCCCAGATCTCATTCGCGATGTCGACCTGACCCGGGTGGATGAGCGTCTTGCCGTCGAAGCCCATCTCGGCGCCCTGGAGGCATTCGGCGCGGAACCCGTCGAGATTCTTCACGTCGTTGTAGACGCCATCCACGATGACTTTGCCGGCCTCGCGTGCCGCAAGGAGCGCGGTGGCCAGATGCGGCACCAGTGCGTGACGGCCGGGTACCTGGCGGGCGCGCAGTTCCTTGGCGAGATCGTTGGTGCCCATGATGAGCACCGCCACCCGCGGATGTGCGGCGAGAGCACGCACGTTGAAGATGGCGGCCGGCGTTTCGATCATGGGCCAGATGGCCATGGATGCCGGGGCACCCGCCGCGTCCAGACGTGCGGCCACCTCGGCCACCTGGTCCGCCGAAGCGACCTTGGGAATGACCACCGCAGCGGCGCCCGAGGTGGCCGCGGCTGCAAGATCGTCAGCACCCCAGGGTGTGTCGAGGCCGTTGCAGCGAATGGTCACTTCACGTCGCCCGTAGGCCCCGGAGCCGGCGGCTGCCACGGCGTTGGCCCGGGCAGCCTCTTTGGCGTCGGGTGCCACGGCATCTTCGAGGTCGAAGATGAGGGCGTCGGCGGGCAGGTCCTTGGCCTTGTCGAGCGCCCGCTCGTTGGCAGCGGGCATGTACAGCACGGAACGGCGGGGGCGGAGATCGCTCATGACGTGAAACCGTAGGCGTCGGCCAACTGGGGATCACGGGCGGCGAGCTGCCGGGCCAGCTCGACGACGACCTTGCACTGCTTCACCGAGGCGTCGTCCTCCATCTTGCCGTCGAGCATGA
>CAYMUC010000138.1:0-4921 GCA_964393535.1 uncultured Ilumatobacteraceae bacterium
CGAAGGCCCGACGCCGCCAACGCATAGGCGCTGTCGGTACACAGGGCGATGGTAACGAACACCAACCCCAAGATCAGTGCCTGACCACCCACCCAGCCGCGTGCGGGGTCGAGGAACTGCGGCAGGAACGACAGGAAGAACAGAGCGATCTTCACGTTCAGGGCATTCACGACCATTCCCTGACGTGCGGCGCGTCGTCGCGAGGTCCGGGCGACGTCACCCCCCAGCGCCACGGCTGGCAGGGTCATGGTGCGCACCCCGATCCACACCAGATACGCCACGCCCAGCCACTTCACCGTGTTGAACGCCACCGCCGAGGCTGCGATCACCGCCGACAAGCCCACTGCTGCCGCTACCACGTGCACCATCGAACCCACCTGCAGGCCGACCACGGCAGCGAGGCCTACCCGCCGGCCATCGCTGACCGATCGGTTCAACACATACAGCACTGCTGGCCCCGGAATGACGAGCAACGCCAGTGAGGCCATGGCGAAGGTGAGCAACGTGGCGACCTGAGGCACGGCGCAGGAGACTACGCGCCCGTATCGACCGGCTCGCTCGGCCACGTCCGATCCCGCACCATGGCGCGCAGTTCGGGCAGGAGTACCGGCAGACGACGTGGAATGAAGACGGCCTCGGTGGCCCCCATCACCTCGGCGTCGTCCCACCATCGGATCTCGTGCACGTACTCTCGCCGCAGTTCGTCCCAACTCAGCACTGGTGCCGGGTCGAAGCGACCGCTCACCTCCACGAGGTAGATCAACTCTCGCTGACCGTCCCAGGAGCCGTCGGGGAAGGTCATCAACTGTTCCCGCCGCCAGATCGCAGGACCAATGGGTGGTTCGGCGAGACCGAGTTCCTCACCCAGTTCCCTCACCAGGGCCGAGTGATGGCTCTCGCCGTGCTCCAGACCGCCCCCGGGAAGTGCCCATCGGGTGCCGCCGGGAAACTCGAAGCGAACCAGCAGTACGCCGTCGTCGGGGGCGATGACCACGGCTCGCACTGCCGATCGGATACGCAGATCGCCGTTGTCGGCGCTGGAATCGCTCACGACTCGGGGCGGTCGCGCAGCCCGTCGTTCATCGCCCGGTACATCTCGTAGATCTCCTTGCAGGCCTGACAGATCGGCAACTGCTTCGGATCTCTCGACGGTACCCACACGTGGCCGCACAGCGCTTCGAGTGGGGTGCCGTACACACGGGCTTCCATCACCTTGGCCGTAGCCGACTCACCGGGCTCGGTCTTCACGATGTGTGCCACCGCTGGCTCTCCGGTCTGGGGAACCTGCTCGGTGCGGGGAATCGTCTGGGCGGGATGGGTCTGCTCGTCGGGCATCGCCTCCAGTCAACCACGTACACTGCGTCGGTGCCGTTGTACGAGTACCGCTGTCGCACCTGCGACACCACGTTCGAACTCCGCCGCCCGATGGCCCAGTCCGACGAGGCAACCGAGTGTCCTGAGGGACATCCGGGGGCGGTGCGCCTCCTATCGGTGTTCGCCTCCGTCGGCGCTTCGTCCACGCCTGCTCAGGCGGCCACCACTCCCTGTGGTGGTGCCTGTGCATGCGCGCCGCGCTAAGGTGCCGCCCGTGTTCGTCGTCGCCACCCGCATCAGCCATGTCGCTGATCGTGCGCGTCGAATTCCTGCAGTAGTAGCGGTAGCCACCGCCGCACTCGCCGTACATGGCGGGTGGGGCGATCTGCGCCGGCCGACGCACTGCTGACCGTCGAGCCGTCCGCTCGTTCCACCCGTCGCCGAACCCGGTGGCGGTGCCACTGGATTCGGTCCTCTCCTCCGGAGGCCCTCTCACATGTCCAGTCCCTCGACTCAGCGCCCTAGCGGGCCGACACGTCCGACATCCGGCTACGCCCTCACCGTGGTCATCGAATCGGTCGACCCAGCCGCATTCACGAAACTGGTGGCCGCCGTGGGTGCCACTGGTGCCGATCTGCGCGAGGTTCACCGAGAACCCGACGGAAGTCGTCACCTCACGGTTGCGTGCTCGGGTGTGGAGCAGCAGGAAGCGGTGCGCACTGCTTGCCATGAGGCCCCAGGCGTGGCCCTCCGTTCCATCAGCGACGCCACGTTCGATCTGCACCTCGGCGGCAAGATCCGGGTCATGCCCACCCAGCCACTGGTGGGCCCCAGCGAACTGGCCATGGCATACACGCCAGGAGTGGGCCGGGTGTCGTCGGCCATCGGGGATGACCCGTCGCTGGTGTGGCAGTACACCGGTCGTGCCAATGCTGTGGCGGTGCTGTCGGACGGCACGGCTGTGCTGGGTCTGGGCAACCTCGGTCCCGAAGGCGCCATGCCGGTCATGGAAGGCAAGGCGGTGCTGTTCAAGCAGTTCGGCAACGTGGACGCCTACCCCATCTGCGTGAACACCTCGTCGGTGGATGAGGTGGTGGCCGTGGCCAAGGCCATCGCGCCCACCTTCGGCGGCATCAACCTGGAGGACATCGCTGCACCTGCCTGCTTCGAGATCGAGGAGCGGTTGCACGAAGAGTTGGACATTCCGGTGTTCCACGACGATCAGCACGGCACGGCGATCGTGACGTTGGCAGCACTGGAGAACGCCGCCAAGGTCATCGGCCGTCCACTGTCGGAGTTGACCGTTGCCGTGGTGGGCGCCGGAGCCGCCGGTGTGGCATGCGCCAAACTGCTCGACCTCGTCGGTGTCGCAGACATCATCGGTGTGGACCGCACCGGGGTGTTGCACGCCGGACGCAACGACGCGCTGCCGCCGTCGAAGCAATGGTTCATCGACCACGGGAACAAGACCGGTCGCACCGGAGGCCCGCGCGAGGCCATCAAGGGTGTCGATGTGCTCCTGGGGCTGTCGGGTCCCGGCGTCATCGAACCCGAGTGGCTGCTCGACATGAGTGACCGGGCCATCGTGTTTGCCATGGCCAACCCCATCCCCGAGGTGATGCCCGAACTGATGCCCGACAACGTGGCGGTGGTGGCCACCGGTCGCAGTGACTACCCGAATCAGATCAACAACGTGTTGGCGTTTCCGGGGGTGTTCCGCGGTCTGCTCGACGTGCGTGCCACCAAGTGCACCGACTCGGCCAAGTTGGCCGCTGCTCGTGCCCTGGCCGCCATGGTGTCGGAACCGCATGCCCAGAAGATCCTCCCCGGCGTGTTCGAACCCGGTGTGGCCGAGGCCGTGGCTGCTGCTGTGGCCGAGCAGTCGCGCCGGGATGGTGTCGCCAGGCTCTGACGCCGCCCCGGCGGGGTCGAATCACGCAGTCGAGGGCCAGCGCGACTCGACTCCTGCGTGCGCCCGGGGCAGGGTGGTGGCGTGGGGAGCCAGGGCGATCCACTCCACCAACTGCACCCCGGCCTTCGCCGCCGCCGCATCGCAGTCGAACCAGTCGAATCCAGGGTCGATACGGAAGGGAACCTGGCTGCTCACGCACACGATGCGACGCATCTCGAGCAGGTCGCAGAGACGTTGGCCCGTGGGTGCGGACCACTCGAGCAAGTGCTCCAACAACGCCGGTGTCGATGGTGCCTCCCGTACCACCGTGACGCCCGGGCGACTGCGCCACTGATCGTCGAGGGCAACCAGCACCACCTCGTTGCGCCACTGGGGCATGACCAGTCGTGCGGCCAGTGGCATCACGTCGGCGAGTGTGGTGACGGAGTAGCCCGGTCCCGTCCGTCGCTCGAAGGGAATGCCGTCGTCGACTCTGGTCATGGCTTCTCCTCACACGGACCGCACCGGTGATCGCCGGGTGGCGGTCCTGTGCGGCCCGGCTCACGACACGATGGCGACCGTGATCACCACCGAAGCCACCGCGACCATCACCGGTGCAATCACACTCCACCACGGTGGGCGTTGGCGTCGGGGATCCAGGACGAACACAGCGCAGAGCGCTCCGGCGACGGCGCCACCGAGATGGCCCCCTATAGAGATTCCAGGAATGGTGAAGGTGATCAGCAGGTTCAGCGCCAGTGTGGTGCCGATACCGGTGCTGAAGGGATTCACGCCGCGTTGCTGGAGTCCCACCGCTGCCGCAGCCATGAGTCCGAACACGGCTCCCGAGGCACCGCCGTGCAGACCAGAGGGTTGCAGCAGCATGGCACCCGCCGAACCACCCAGCAGCGCGGCGAGGTAGGTCAGCGCAAACCGAACGTGGCCGATGGCCGGCTCCAACATCTGGCCCAGTTGGTACAGCAGGAACATGTTCATGAGCAGGTGGAACACGCCGAAGTGGAGAAACCCACTCGAGATGAGCCGGTACCACTCACCCTGTTCGAGGAAGCCGCGGGTGAGGCCCAGGTCCACCTGGTGACGTGACACCACACCGACAGTCGACACGGCCCGTCCCTCGTCGGCCACGACCCACAAGAACACCGCCACGTTCACGATCATGAGGGCCTTGGTGAGCAGCATCGGCTGGGCAGCACGTCGATCGGCCAGCCGAACCGCAAGGGGTGGACGTGACGCCTTGATGCAGTCGGGACAGTGACTTCCCACCGCCACCGGAGTGAGGCAGTGTCCGCACCACGGGCGGGTGCACCGGGTGCAGGCCCGTGTGGCCTGACGTTGCGAATGGCGCGGGCACGTCGGCAACGGGGGAGGAGCCCCAGGTGCGGAACTCATGACGATTCGGCCCACCGCCGCAACGATGCCCAGGGATAGATGCCCGTGTCGTGACCGTCGTCCCATCGGATGGACAGTCCCCAGGCGCCCGACAACTCGGCACCGCTCACACCCAGTGGGCGCCCGCCGGGTCGCGGTTCCCACGCCTCCAGACCCTGGTCGCGCCGGCCTCGGCAGGCGGCGCACGGGCACCAACGCCGGACATCTTCGAGGGCCAACCGGCTCACCACACCGTCGTCGAAGGTCACCTCGATGTGCCCTTGCTGGCGATCGATCACCACATCCACGACGTCGTACGTCTCGCCT
>CAYMUC010000138.1:4931-6442 GCA_964393535.1 uncultured Ilumatobacteraceae bacterium
CATACCGGGCGACTACGCTTGGCACGTCTGGTTCAACCTGGCCGGACGAGCCGGCGGAGGGGACGCACATGGCCTGGGACTTTTCTACCGAACCCGAGTTCGAGGCCAAGTTGGCCTGGATGCGCCAGTTCGTGCGCGACGAGATCATTCCCCTCGAGACCCTCGCCGAACGCTGGCGCAGCCCCGAGGGTCGTGCCACGTTCCTGCGCATCGTGGAACCGCTGAAGCAGGAGGTGAGGCGCCAGGGGCTGTGGGCGGCGCATCTGCCGCCCGATCTGGGCGGCCTCGGCTTCGGCCAGGTGAAGTTGGGTCTCATGCACGAGATCCTCGGTCAGTGCGCCTATGCGCCAGCCATCTTCGGCAACAACGCACCCGACAGTGGAAACGCCGAACTCATCGCCGTGGGCGGTACCGAAGACCAGAAGCATCGGTGGATGCAACCCCTCCTCGACGGCAAGTTGCGCAGTTGTTTCTCCATGACCGAGCCGGGAGCCGGCGCCGATCCCACGCTGCTCAGTACCACGGCCGTGCGGGACGGCGGTGAATGGGTGATCAACGGCCACAAGTGGTTTTCGTCGAATGCCTCCATCAGCGATTTCCTCATCGTGATGTGCCGCACGGGCGAACCCGATGCTCCGGCCTCTCAGGCGTACTCCATGCTCATCGTGCCCACCGATACTCCCGGCGTGGAGATCGTGCGCGATGTGCCGACCATGGGCGAGCCCGATCATCGCACCGGTGAGCCGGGTGGACATGCCGAGATCCTCTACCGCGATGCGCGAGTGCCCTTCGACCATGTGGTCGGCGGCGAGGCTGGCATCGGGCAGGGTTTCGCCCTGGCACAGAAGCGCCTGGGGCCGGGCCGTATCCATCACGCCATGCGATGGCTGGGTCAGTCACAACGGGCGTTCGACATGTTGTGCGAACGGGCGCTCACCCGCTTCACGCACGGCAGTCTGCTGGCGGACAAGCAGATGGTTCAGGACTGGATCGCCGAGAGCTATGCCGAGATGCAGGCGGCTCGCCTACTCACGTTGCAGGCGGCATGGACCATGGACCAGCTCCATGCGCAGGGCCGCCATGCCAGTGAGGCCAGAGTCGAGATCGGCGTCATCAAGTTCTGGGGCGCCAAGGTGTTGTACAACGTCATCGATCGCGCCATCCAGATCCACGGCAGCCTGGGCTACACCACCGACCTTCCCCTGGAGGCCATGTACCGAGCGGCACGGGCGGCTCGCATCTACGACGGTCCCGACGAGGTGCACAAGGTGACCGTCGCCCGCCAGATCCTCAAGCGGTACCGGGCATCGGATCCCCCCACCGAGCATGTGCCGACGCGCCGTGCCGCAGCGCAGGAGAAGTTCGCCCACTACCTCGATCAGATGGCGGTCAGTTCCTGATCGGTCACGGTGATTCCCGACCGCCGTCCCATCACATCGTCGCAACCCAGAGTGCGGAGCCGCTCGGTTCGTCGCGCCAGCGTCACCGGGTCCCCGCTGCCCACATCGGCT
>CAYMUC010000139.1:0-6289 GCA_964393535.1 uncultured Ilumatobacteraceae bacterium
CGTCGTCTCCGACCAGGCCACCACCCTCACCGTGGAGACTCAGGCGGGTTCACTTCGGGTGGCCACCGCCACCGGAAGTGGCCTCAGCGTCACACCCGACGACTCACCCGCCGTGGCAGTGACCACCGGAGAAGCCGAGATCACCGCCACCACGGATACCGGCCGCGTGTCGGTGACTGCTGGCGAGGGCGCACGCGTGACCGTCGCTGCTGACGAAGTGAGGATCCGTCCCGACGCCGTCAGCGACGAGGTCGGCGTCGAGACAGGCGGTGACGTCCGGCGCGACTTCACCGTGGACATCGGGACTGGAGGCGAGACCCCCACGGTCGAGGTAGTGCCGGTACCCACCCTTCCATCCGACGTGCGCACCGCTGAGGATGAGGGCTTGATCGCCTCGCTCCAGGGCGTGGAGACCGACGATTCTGGGCCGAGCACCTCGACGACGACACCCACGACGTCGCCATCATCACCCTCGACCACAGGGTCACCGTCCCCCACCGTCACCACGACGACGGTGGCGACCACCGAGGCGACGACGACCTCGAGGGTCCCGAACTCGACATCGCCATCGGCGACAGCCGCCACCACCACGACGACGCCACGACAGTCATCGACGAGCACCACCCCGACGACGCCACGACAGTCATCGACGACCACCACGACGACGCCCCCCACCTTCGCTCCGCCACCGACGACCGCATCCGTGACCACGACCACGACCATCCCGACGTTCACCGTGCCGCCGAGCTCGACGAGCACGACCACCAGCGTCCCGGCCACCAGCATCCCGGCCACGACCACCACGACCACCTCCGTCCCGGCCACCACCACCACGACCGAGCCGCCGTCGTTCTACTACCCGCCTCCGTCGTCATATCCCCCGCCGGCGTAGCCAGTGCTCGACGAGACCCTTGCCGAGCGACCGACGACTCGAGCCACTACCCTGATCGCCGTGGCATCCGGCACCGCAAACTCGGTTCGGTACGGGGATTCGCGTGCCGTCATTCTCGAGGCGACCGGCGAGAGAATCTCGAAGTACGGACCGAACGCGTTGCTCATCGGCGAGTTGTGCCAGCAGCTGGGCGTCTCGCCGAGCCTGGTGAACTACCACTTCGGAAACCGTAACCGACTGCTCGCCGAGGCCGTCGTGCACGAAATGGAGGAATGCGTCGCTGAGATGAATCGGCAGACGTTCTCCTTCGACGGCGACCCTATCGAGCAACTTCGCAGGCGCATCGAGTTCCGCCTCGCTTGGACAGCGGAGCATCCCGGAATCGAAGCCATGACCAACTACGCCTTCATCATGGACCCGGCAGGAGAAATCCTCACCGGTGAGATGGAGGCCCGCGTCGGACAGGTCACGGCGTCGGATCTCACGGCCCTGCACGCCGTGCTGTACGGGATCTACGAGGGAAAGGCACGCCGAGGACCCGTCCGAGAGACCGAGATGCTGGCCGTGCCGGAACTCATCGACATCACCGCATACATGGCGTTGGCGGTGTTGGGCGTCATGACCTGGGCCACCGGCCAACACCCCTCAAATCGGACACTGGCGGACGAGCACTCCGAGGCGACCCACAACGCCCAGCGCGCCTACGTCGAGCGCCTCATCCGCCACATCGTGGCCGACATCGACGACATCCGGGCCCGCCACCGTTCGTGACCTCTGGTCGAACTGCGCTCAGTTCACGAACTCCCCGACCGTCAACCACATCCAGGGTTTGGGTCCGGGCCCGTAGGCCTGCTCCACCCACTCGGTGGTGAAGCCGGCGTCGTGGACCAGTGCCACGGGATCCCGCGTGAGGTGGCACCCACCGGCCAGCCGCTGCTCCAACGGGTCGAGCCGACGCTGCCATCGCGCCACCCGGCGATCGGGCGACCGTCCGTGTTCCAGAAGGTGCAGCAGGCCACCCGGCTTCAGCACCCGACGCAGTTCGGCGAGCGCAGCCACTGGATCGGGCACGGTGCACAACGTGAACGTGCACAGCGCCGCGTCAAAGGAGGCATCGGGAAGATCGAGTCGCTGACCGTCCAAACCCGCGAGGGTGACAACAGCACCCGAGGTCTCTCGACGCTGCTTCGACAGGTGCCATGCCTTCGACGACGGTTCAACGGCCACGACCTCCTCGACGGAGTCGGGCAGCAGGGGAAGGTTGAGACCGGAGCCGAAACCGATCTCCAACACCCGGCCGGCGAGGCCGGTGGTGGCGCGTCGCCTCCACGATCGAAGCGCATGACTGCCGCACGCGCGATCCACCACGTGCGGCAGCACCCTCTCGGCGTACCAACCCACGTTCAGGACACGCCCACCACGGCGCCCCCGTCCACAGCGAACTCGTGGCCCGTCGAGTAGGTGGCGTCCTTCAACAGGAACATCACGAGGCTGGTCACTTCCTCGGGCTCACCCACTCTGGCCATGGGTTGCGAGGCGAAGACCTCATCGCTCACACCGGCCAGCATGGGGGTGCGAATGGGACCTGGATGCACCGAGTTCACGCGAATGCCCCACGGTCCCAGTTCCAGTGCTGCGGTCTTGGTGAGACCTCGCACGCCCCACTTGCTGGCCACATAGGCCCCGAGATTGCCGTATCCCTGTAGACCTGCGGTCGACGAGATGTTCACGATCGATCCGCCACCACCACGACGCATGGAGGCCACCACCGTGCGCATCCCCAGCATCACGCCGGTGAGATTGATGTCGAGCGTGCGATGCCACTCGGCCAGGTCCAGATCGTCGATACGGCCCCGCGTCACGATGCCGGCATTGTTCACGAGGCCCGTGACGGCACCGAAGCGTTCCTCTGCCAACGCCACCGCTGCCTGCCACTGCGACTCCTGAGTCACGTCCAGGTGAACGTACGCGGCGTTGCTGCCCAACTCGTCGGCCAGGGCGCGGCCCTCGTCATCGAGCACATCACCAGCCACCACCTTCGCCCCGGCCTCCACGAGGCCACGTACGTGCGAGGCCCCCATCCCCCGAGCTCCACCACTCACGATCACCACATGTCCTTCGAATCCGCTCATGGCGCGGCATCCTCCCCATCTGTTCAGTGCGCACATCGTGGCATCTCCGCGACGCTGTGGTACTCGTCACAGCACCACCGATGCGCGAAAGTGGTGTCATGAGCCGTACCCGTTATCTCGAATCCCTGCGCAGTGTTGCCCTGTTCTCCGGTTGCACGAAGAAGCAGCTCGACCATGTCGCCCGCGTCATGACCGAGCTGGTCATCCCTGCGGGGCAGACCTTCATCCACGAGAATTCGTTGGCACACGAATTCATGGTCATCGAACAGGGAACAGCAACGGTTCGCCGCAACGGTCGCAAACTGGCCCAGTTGGGATCGGGAGATGTGGTGGGCGAACTCGCCCTCATCCTTCATCGGCCCCGAACGGCGTCGGTCACCGCCGACACCGACCTCACCGTGTTGGTGGTGGACGCCCGGTCGTTCGAGCCACTCCTCGACGAGGTACCCGGTCTGGCGCGCCGACTGCTCACCACGGTGGCCGAGCGCCTGTCCGAGACGGCCAAGCCCAGCGATCTCATCCACTGAGTCACTGCCATGGCACCGAGCAACGCAGCACTCCCGTTGCCGGCTGACGTGTACCGGCCCGACGCCGACTGGATGACCAGGGCCTTGCAAGGGGCGGGCCTCGATGTAGAGGTCTCCCACGTGCGCGTCGCCTCCATCGGGGAAGGCGTGGGCATGATGTCGGGCCTGGCTCGGCTGGACCTCACCTTTTCACGAGGCGCAGGGCCGGCGACCCTGATCGCCAAGACCCCGGCGACGAATGCCGCCAACCTCGGTGTCGCCACGGCATTCGACCTCTATCGCCGGGAGGTGTTGTTCTACCGTGACCTCGCTCAGCGCACCACGGCCCGCGTGCCCCACATCTACTACGCCGAGATCGCCGACGACGGCGTGAACTACCTCCTACTCATGGAGGACCTGGCACATCTGCGACTGGGAGACCAAGTGGAGGGATGTGGTCTCGACGAGGCGATTGCCGGGGTGGAATGGCTGGGGCGGCACCATGCATCGTTCTGGGGACGAACCGATGAAGACGGCCTCGACTTCCTACCTCCGGTGCTGGGGTCGTACCACAACGATGCGCTGGTTCAAGGGTTCGGTTTCGGCTGGGACCCCATGCTGGAAGCCTTCGACGAGGTCATCCCCGACCGCTACCGGGCCATGAAGGATCTGTACCTCGAGGCTCAGCCACTGTTGTTCGCCTGGATGGGAACGCCACCACTCACGGTGGCCCATGGCGACTTCCGCATGGACAACCTGTTCTTCGACAGCACTCCTGGAGTCGATCCGTTGTTGGCACTCGATTGGCAGGGTGCCCTCCGTGGCCGGGGAACTCAGGACCTCGCCTACTTCCTCACGGGAAGCGTTCAGAGTGACGTTCGCCGAGCCCACCACCGCGACCTCGTGAATCGATGGCACGCCCGACTCTGTGCCGATGGCGTCACCGGCTACTCGCAAGACGATGCCTGGGAGGACTACCGCCGAGCCGTGGCCTTCGTGTGGACGATCGCCGTGGTGATCGCCGGCACGCTCGACCGAACCAACGAGCGCGCCAATGCCTGGATGTCGGTCATGCTCCAGCGTTCGATCGAAGCCATGGACGAAGTCGATGTTCATGGGCTCCTGGTGGAGTTGACCAGCGCGTCACGTTGATCGCCACCGACCCGGCGAGGTCAGTGGCGATCGGTGAACCCGTAACACGTGCGCAGATGCTCGTCGGTGAGCACGGCGCCCGGCCGACCCTGGGCCACGATGCCGTGGGCGAGCAGGATCACCTCGTCGGCGTGTTCAGCGTCGGCGAGGTCGTGCGTGGCCAGCACCACGGCCGCCCCGCGTGAGCGTTCGGCGTCGATGGCCTCGGTGACGGCTCGGCGCCCAGCGGCGTCGAGGCCTGCTGTCGGTTCATCGAGCAACAGCACGGTTGCTTGGCGTGCCAACACCTGCGCCAGATGTGTGCGCTGCTGCTGACCGCCCGACAACTCCCTGAGCGCACGGTCGGCCAAGGCCTGGGTGCCGGTGCGCACCATCGCCTCGGCGATCACGCGTCGGTCGTCGTCTCGGAACCGTCGCACCAGGCCACGAGTGGCGAAACGACCCATCGCCACGACATCACGCACCCGCAGCGGAAGTGTGTCGAGGGCACCCGGATGTTGCGGCAGATACGCCACCTCGGAAGGCCGCTTACCAGGTGGCGAGCCCAACACCTCGACGGCTCCCGACATCGGAGGCAGCAACCCCGCCAAGGTCTTGAGCAGCGTCGATTTTCCCGATCCGTTGGTCCCCATGAGCACCAGAAGGTCGCCAGGTGCCATGGTCAGCGACACGGCCTCCACCACTCGATGAGCGTCGTAGCCAACCGACACATCGCTCAACATCACCAACGTTGCCGACGTCATGCCGGAGTACCTCGGCGAACCGACACAGCCTTGCGCAGTTCCACCAGCAGCAGTGTGACCATGAACATCACCACGGCGCTGACCACGATGCTGGCGCCCGCAGCCAGGTCTGCGTGATAGCTGAGCAGCAATCCCACATACGTGGCCACCGAACCGAGTACCGCAGCGACCGCCATCATGTGGCCCACTCGGCGCACCAACAGAGCAGCGGTCGCCGAGGGGGCGATCAACATGCCGAAGACCAGCAGCGTGCCCACGGTCTGGAAACTCGCCACCACGGTCACGGCGATCATGCCCAACATCAGGGCGTGGTACCGACGCACGGGGAAGCCTGAGGTCTGGGTGAGGTCGTCGTCGACACAGAGCAGCAGGAAGGGTCGCCGGGCCACCCACGCCATCGCGGCCACGATCACCACGGCCAGTACCTGCCACCACAGATCGGTCGTCGTGACGCCAAGCACCTCGCCGAACAAGATGCGCGTGAGATCGCCCGTGAACGACCGCGAGCGCGAGATGATCAGCACGCCAGCGCCCAGCATGCCCACGAACAACAGGCCGATGGCCGTGTCGCCCGACAGGCGGGAGCGGCGGGTGATCACATTCACCCCGCCCATCATCACGACGCTGCCCACCGCCGCACCCAGCACACCGGGTAACCCCAGCAGTAAGGCCGTGGCAATCCCGGGCAAGACGCCATGAGCCAAGGCATCCCCCACGAACGCCAGGCCCCTCAGCACGACGAAGGTGCCCGCGATTCCGCACACCGCAGCCACCAGTACCCCCGCCAAGAGGGCATGCAGGAGGAACTGGTTGTCAGCGAACGGGGAGATCAGTGCGTTGCGCACGGGCACATCGTGGTGTTCA
>CAYMUC010000140.1:0-2977 GCA_964393535.1 uncultured Ilumatobacteraceae bacterium
CGAACCCACCACCGGTCTGCACTTCGAAGACGTCCGACGTTTGCTCATCGTGTTGAACCGTCTGGTCGACCAGGGCAACACGGTGCTGGTCATCGAGCACAACCTCGATGTCATCAAGACCGCCGACTGGATCGTGGACCTCGGCCCCGAAGGCGGATCGGGCGGGGGCCTCGTGGTGGCGGAAGGCACACCCGAGCAGATCGCTCAGGTGGAGGCCAGCCACACCGGTCGGTTCCTTCGACCGCTTCTCGCCCTGTAGGTACGGCACGTCATGGTGGTGGCACGACCTCCGGCAGGCACCATTCCCGACGAGCCGGGCTCGTACCAGTTCAAGGACGTCCATGGCCGGGTGATCTACGTGGGCAAGGCCTCCAGCCTGCGTCAACGCCTGTCCAACTACTTCGCCGATCCACGCACACTGCACCCCCGTACCGCTCAGATGGTGTTCGAGGCGGTGAGCGTCGAGTGGACCATCGTGCGCAACGAACTCGAAGCCCTCATGCTCGAGTACAGCCTCATCAAAGAGCATCGACCTCGCTTCAACGTGCGACTGCGCGACGACAAGAGTTACCCGTTCCTGGCCCTCACCATGGACGAAGACTGGCCACGGGCCATGGTGGTGCGGGGTCGCCGCCGCAAAGGTGTCCGCTACTTCGGGCCGTACGCTCACGCCTGGGCCATACGCGACACCCTCGATCTGCTGTTGCGGTCCTTCCCCATCCGCACCTGCAGTCCGTCCAAGTTCCGCCAGCACGAACGCCTCGGTCGCCCGTGCCTGCTCTACCACATCGAGAAATGCTCCGGGCCGTGTGTGGGAGAGGTCGAACGTCCGGTGTACATCCAGCAGGTACTGGACCTGGCCAAGTTCCTCGAGGGCGACACCGACGACATCGTGAACCAGTTGCAGGCTGACATGCGTGACGCGGCCGCGGCGCTCGAGTTCGAACGAGCGGCTCGCCTGCGTGATCGCCTGGGTGCGGTACAGCGCGCCGTCGAGCGTCAGCAGATGGTGGCCGAACGCGACGAGGACCTCGACGTCATCGGCCTGTACGACGACGATCTGGAAGCAGCCGTTCAGGTGTTCTTCGTGCGTCACGGCCGGGTGGTGGGCCGTAAGGGGTTCATCGTCGACAAGGTGGAGGACCTGTCGCCGGGTGGTCTGGTGGACCGCATCCTCGAGCATCTGTACGGCGACGAGCCGCCTACCGGCGTGCCGCGCACGGTGTTGGTGCCCCACGAACCCGACGACCCGACCACGTACGAGGAGTGGCTGGGGCATATGCGTGGCACCAAGGTGCAGGTGCGCGTGCCTCAACGTGGCGACAAGAAGTCGTTGCTCGACACCGTTACCCGCAACGCAGGCGAGGAGTTCACTCGGCACCGCCTACGCCGGGCCACCGATCACAACACACGCAGTCGGGCGCTCACGGAACTTCAAGACCTGTTGAGGCTTCCCGAGGCACCGTTGCGGATCGAGTGTTACGACATGGCCCATCTGCAGGGAACCGATTACGTGGGGTCCATGGTGGTGCTGGAAGACGGCCTTCCCGCCAAACGTGAGTATCGACGGTTCAAGGTGCGCGACGTGCCGGGCAACGACGACTACGCCGCTATGCGCGAGGTTCTCACTCGACGACTGCAGGCGTATCTCGACGAACGCGACGCACCCATCGAGGAACGAGGGAGTCGGCCCGGCAAGTTCTCGTACCCACCGCAGTTGCTCCTGGTCGATGGCGGCAAGGGTCAGTTGTCGGTGGCGCAGCAGGTGGTGGAGGAACTGGGTCTCAGCGATGAGATCCCCGTGGCGTCGCTGGCCAAGCGTTTCGAGGAGGTGTACGTCCCCGGTCGTGATCTGCCGGTGGACGTGCCTCGGGGAAGTGAAGCGTTGTTCATGCTGCAACGCATCCGCGACGAAGCCCACCGGTTCGCCAACACGTTCCACCGCGAGTTGCGGGGCAAGCGCATGACGTCGTCGAGCCTGGATGGCATCACAGGCTTGGGCGACGCCCGAAAGCAGAAGCTGGTGAAGGCGATGGGCGGCGTGAACGCCGTGAAAAAGGCGTCACGTGAAGACTTGCGGGCGCTTACCTGGCTCCCTGACGCCGTGGCCGACGCCATCTACGAGCGGTTCCACCCCGACTCGTGACGACCTGATTGTCCCGGTATGTACAGAGCAGTACCCTTCTGTACATGACATCATTGAGCGTCAGCGAGGCCCGAGCGACATTTCCAGCTGTGCTCGACCGTGTCGTTGCGGGTGACGAAGTCACCATCACACGTCATGGAGTTCCCGTGGCGGTGATCATTCGCCCGGAAGCGTTGCGAACACGGCGAGCCGAGGCCCTCTGGCACGAGTCCGATCGCCTGAGGGAGTTGCTGGAACGAGGACGCGCCATCGATCTGGACGATGCACCGACGATGACGCTCGAGCGAGCCGAAGAGTTGCTGGCAGATGTTGCCGCAAGTCGTCGGGCTCGCTGAACGACATGGACGCCTTCGACGCAGACGTCCTCATCTACGCCACCATTCCTGAGCACCCCTTGGGCCGTCGGGTCCGCGCATCGTTCCGGTTGGACCGTGCTCGATCAGTCAGTCGATCTGTGGGCATCGGTTCGGTACTGCTGGTACCGGAGTTGCTGTCCAAGCCCCTCCGACAGCGTCTCCAGCGTGAAGTCGAGGCCCTGACGGTCCTCCTCGGACGACTGGATCTGCTTCCGGTCGATGTCGCCGTTGCCCGCGCCGCTTCCGCTCTGGGGGCGAGGTACGGACTTCGCGCCCCTGATGCCGTGCATCTCGCCACCGCCGTGGCAGCAGGTGCTGATCGTTTCATCACGAACAACCGCTCTGATTTCCCACGAGCGATCACCGAGGTCGTCGTGGTGTACCCCGAGGACCTACCCGAGCCCTGACCCGGCGGCGGTTCTGAGGCTTCGCTGGGTCGAGCAGATTGTGAAGCGCCAGTGCCACCAGGAACAGC
>CAYMUC010000140.1:3077-6178 GCA_964393535.1 uncultured Ilumatobacteraceae bacterium
CTGAGGCTTCGCTGGGTCGAGCAGATTGTGAAGCGCCAGTGCCACCAGGAACAGCGCCGCTCCCGTCAGCACCACCACGGTGCCGACGGCATGAATGCTGGGGGTCACACGTCGTTGCACCACTGAGTACAGGTACACCGGCAGCGTGGTGTCGGTGGGGCCCCGCAGTGCCAGCGACAACGCCACGTCATCCAGCGAGAAGGCCATGACCAGGAGTGCCGAGGCACCCATGGCGGGCCTCAGCTCGGGCAGGATCACCTGGGTGAGCGTGCGCCAAGGCCCAGCACCCAGGTCGGCGGCCGCCGCTTCCACATCGGGGTCCAACTGGGCGGCCCTGGCCCCCACGATCAGCACGACGTACGCACCGAGGTAGGCCACGTGCGCTAGCAGCATGGTGCGGAATCCGAAGTTCAGACCCAGCGCCGGCACGAGGGCTGCCAGCGCCGTGGCGAGCACGATCTCGGGGGTTGCCACGCGCACAGCGGCGGTCGCCCGGGCCACCCACGCCAACAGACGAGACCGGCGGGCCGCCACGGCCATACCGGTGCCCAACACCACCGCCAGCACCGTGGTCACCGCCGCCAGGCGCAGGCTCACCCCGACCGATCGCCGTAGTGCCCGGTCGTTCCAGGCGTCCTGGTACCACTGCCAGGTAGCGCCCTGCCAGGCCGTCGACAACGGATTGCGGTTCACCCCCGACACGGCCACGAAGACCAGGGGGGCGTACAGCACCACCAGCACGGTCCCCAGCACGACCAGCGACAACGCGCGATGACGCTTCATGTTCGCCCCGCGGTATCGATGCGACGCCGCACGATGCGCAGTACCAATGCCCCACACAGCAGGGTCAGCAGCAGCACCGTGGTGAGCGCTCCTGCCAAGGGCTGGTCACGGCCAGCGCCACGTTCGGCCAGAAGGCTGCCGACCAACATCACCCTGCCGCCGCCCAACAGGGTGGGCACCACGAACTCGCCCAGCGACAGCACACCCACCACCCCCACACCGGTGGCGATACCCACGCGGGCGAGGGGCAGGGTGATGGTCCGCAGCGCACGCCACGGCGAGGCGCCGAGGTCGGCCGCGGCTTCGAACACCTCGGGCTGGGCTCGGCCGAGGGCTGCCACCACTGGCAACACATACAACGGCACGTAGGCCGTGAGCATGCCGACCACCACGGCCGGTGGCTGGTAGAGCCAGCGCAACCCGAACAGGGTCTGCACCGGACCTTCGTTGGCCAGAAGGCCTTGCCAGGCGAAGATGCGAACGGTGAAGTTCACGAACGACGGCAACAGCACCAGCACCAGTGCCGCGGTGCGCCACTGGCCTCGTAGCCGACTGATCGCCAGGGCCGCTGGGGTCCCCACGGCCACACACAGCGCCATGGTGAGGGCTGCCAACCCGGCTGATCGCAGCAACACGGGTCGATAGGTGGGGGAGACCATGGTGCGATAGGCGTCCCAGGTCCACACCTGGCGCACCTCGAGGGTGACGGGATCCACTGCGGCGAACGATCGCAGCACCACGAACACCAGTGGCACGACGACGACCACTGCCAACAGCAGTGTGTCGGGAAGGGCCAGCAGACCCTGACTCGATGCAGTGCGGCTGCGCCGGTAACGGCTCAGGCGGCTCCGAAGGCGTCCCACACCGCATCCCAGGCGGCCTGCGACTCACCGAGGAACTCGTGGTAGGTGAGTCGTTCCACCACCTCGGCCGGTGGGTTGATGACCGGCGAGTCGCGCAGCACGGCGTCGATGCCCGGGTTGTCGGGCTGCACATAGGGGGAGGCGACGTTGTTGATGAACGCCGCGTAGTTGGCCGGCTCGAGGAAGAAGTCGATGAACGCCCGAGCCAGGTCGTTGCGCGGGCCATCCAGGACGACGAACCCCTCCAGGTAGCCCACCTGGCCTTCGGACGGGTCCACGAAGACAACATCGGGGTTCGAGGTGAGCGCCAGTTGGGCGTCGTAGGCGTCGCACATGGCCATGACGGCGTCACCCGAAGCCACCGCTCGACCCACTTCGCCGGTCACCGCCAGCAGGTGCGGTTTCACACCGAGCAACACCTCCTGCACCTCGGCGAGATGGGCGGTATCGGTGCTGCTGCCGGGATGGCCCAGCATGACCATCAGGTTTCCCATGACGCTGCGCTGGTAGTCGAGCATGGCCACCCGGCCCGAGTAGTCAGGTGCCATGGCCACGAAATCGGCCCACGATGTGGGGGGCCTGTCCACCAGGTCGCGCCGGTACACGATGCCGGTGCGGCCGTGGTCGGTGGGGGCGAAGAACTCGTCGTTGGCATCCCACGGGTTGCTCTTGTACGCCGACCCGACGTGCACCATGTTGACGAGCGTGCCCAACGGGGCCAACACCCCCAGTGCCGCCAACCGGGGGAAGGTGGTGCCGTCCACCAGGGCCACGTCGAGGTCTGCCGCCCGACCACGGGCCCTGGTGATGGTGTCGTCGTTGGACACCCACGCGATCTCGTTCACCGACGCACCCGGGAATGCGCCGGCGAAGTCGGTGTAGGTGCTCGGTCCGGCCCAACCGGCGAAGTTCAACAGGTTCAGCGTGCCGGTCGGGGCGGTCCCGGGCGCCGTGGTGGCCGGAGTCGAACTGTCGTCGTTACCGCACGCTGCCAGCCAGGCCATCGGTCCGGCAGCGGCGGCCCACGTCAACAGCGTTCGCCTGGATACCTGCATCTCACGACCTCCCCGACTGCCACCGTCGCTGTGGGTGGCCCTGGTGGCGACGGTAGCAGTCAGGTGCGGGGGCGCAGTCTGCTACTTCTGGAGAGACTTCATGAATGCGATCCATTGCTGGTACCCAACATCCTGCGAGAGGTGCACCGACGCCGACTTCTCGCTCACCAGGTCGAGCGACGTCTTTCCAACCGCCCGCTTGGCGGCGCTGTTCACGGGATCGAGCGATACCGATTTCACGACCGATACCGCCTGCTGGGACTGGTTGCCCCCGCTCAACAGTTTGACGGATCCGACGGCCTCATCGACGTCGTCCAGAAGTGCTATCTGGTCGAAGATGTCGGCAGGCTTGCTGCGAGCGAACGTCGCCAACCTGGCACGCTCGGCCCTTGCTGCTTTC
>CAYMUC010000141.1:0-6129 GCA_964393535.1 uncultured Ilumatobacteraceae bacterium
CCCGTTGGTTGATACAGGTGTCCTGGTTCGAGCGGCGGAACTTCGACAAGGCGTACGTGCGCTTGCCGCGAGTCGCGTACTGCAGGGTGATGGAGTTCCCCGTGACCTCGGCGACCTGGCCATCTTCCTCGGCCAGCAACACGTCACCTGCGTCACGAGCAGCGCGAGCCTCGATGCCAGTGCCGATATAGGGAGCCTCGGCTCGCAGCAGTGGCACTGCCTGGCGCTGCATGTTGGCACCCATGAGGGCACGGTTGGCGTCGTCGTGCTCGAGGAAGGGAATCAGCGCCGTAGCGACCGACACGATCTGCTTGGGCGAAACATCGAGGTAGTCGACCTCTGTGGGCGACACGTATCCGATGTCGGTGGTGGCACCGAAGAAACTCTCGGCCTCGAGCATCTTGCGAAGGTCGTCGAGGCTTGCGGCCTGTGGCGAACGACGCACGAGCACCCGCTCGTCCACAAAGCTGCCATCGGGGTTCAGTGGCGTGTTGGCCTGTGCTACGACGTAGTTCTCCTCCTCGTCGGCAGCCATGTACACGATGTCCCCAGTGACACGACCGTTCTCGACGCGGCGATATGGCGTCTCGATGAAGCCGAACTCGTTGACCCTGGCGAAACTCGAGAGCGCTCCGATGAGGCCGATGTTCGGACCTTCCGGTGTCTCGATGGGGCACATCCTGCCGTAGTGGCTGAAGTGCACGTCGCGAACTTCGAAGCCGGCCCGTTCACGCGACAGACCGCCGGGACCGAGGGCGGACAAGCGGCGCCGGTGGGTGAGACCCGAGAGGGGGTTCACCTGGTCCATGAACTGTGACAACTGGCTGGTCCCGAAGAACTCCTTGATCGCAGCCACCACAGGCCGGATGTTGATCAGCGTCTGGGGCGTGATGGCCTCGACGACCTGGGTGGTCATACTCTCACGGACCACACGTTCCATTCGGGACAGGCCGATACGGACCTGGTTCTGGATGAGTTCGCCGACCGAGCGAATGCGGCGGTTGGCGAAGTGATCTTGATCGTCGAGTCGGTAACCCGGCTCCTGCTTCACGAGGTGCAGCATGTAACTGACCGCAGCGAGCACTTCACAACGGGACAGCACGTGCTGATCGTCCTCGGGCAGGTCGAGCAGATCGCCTTCGAGCCCGAACATCTCTCCGAGGCGGGCAACCTCGCTGCCGAGTTTGCGGTGCAACTTGTACCGGCCAACCCGCGACAAGTCGTACCGGCGGCTCTCGAAGAAGGCGTTCCGGAAGTAGGCGCGCGCAGACTCGACAGTGGGGGGCTCACCCGGCCGCGCCCGCTTGTAGATCTCGACCAAGGCCTCGTCCTGGGTGGGAGCGATGTGACGCTCCTTCTCCCACTGGCCCTCCAGGAAGTCGAAGTGCGCCACGAAGCGCTCGAGGAACCCAGGCGCGTTCTCTTCGTCGTAGCCGAGTGCACGCAGCAGCGTGAAGATGCCCATTCGACGCTTGCGAGCCACGCGGGTACCTGCGGTGACGTCCTTACCGGGCTTCTGCTCGACGTCGAACTCCATCCACTCACCGCGATAGGGATGGATGGTGCCCTTCACCAACTGGTGCTTGGACAGGTTTCGCAGGCGGAAACGCTCACCGGGTTCGAAGATGACCCCCGGTGACCGGACCAACTGCGACACGACCACGCGCTCGGTGCCATTGACGATGAAGGTGCCCTTCTCCGTCATCATGGGGAAGTCACCCATGAACACCGTCTGCTCTTTGATCTCACCCGTGTTTCGGTTCATGAACCGAGCGCGCACGAAGATGGGCGCCGCAAAGGTCATATCCTTTTCTTTGCACTCTTCGACGCTGAACTTCGGCGGCGGGCGCAGGTCCTCGTCGTCGGGGTCGAATTCCAGCTCGAGTTGCAACGCCTCGCTGAAGTCCTTGATCGGCGAGATGTCTCGGAAGGCCTCCTTCAGGCCTTGATCCAAGAAATGCTGGAAACTCTCACGCTGAATGGCGATGAGATCGGGCAGCGACAGCGGCTCGGACAGATTGGCGAACGAGTACCGCTCGCGGGTCGAACGAGGGGAGGCCACAGACTTACTCCTCAGGGGCGAACGGCGGATGCACTAGTGCGCGCCAGAGCACGATCCGAGTGGGGGTGCTGAGAGGGCGACGCACGGCAACTTGTGACCCTACCGCCAGGCGGGAGCAACGTCAACCAGAACGCGGCGAACTACCAGCGAACCGTCGGGCCGCCGCTCAGTCACCGGCACGCTAGGGGCGGTCGCACAGTGCGTCAAGCATCACCGAACCAGGGGGATGTGAAACAACGACGAATCCCCGCCCCCTCGGCAATGCCGAGACGGCGGGGATTCGACAAAGTGGTCGATGGCGGCCCGAGCCGCACCGGCTCACGCCAGCTTGACGGCGGCGCCAGCCTCTTCCAGCTTGGCCTTGGCCTTCTCGGCGTCGTCCTTGCTGGCCTTTTCGAGCACGGGCTTGGGGGCGCCGTCCACCAGATCCTTGGCCTCCTTGAGGCCCAGACCGGTGAGCTCGCGCACCACCTTGATGACCTGGATCTTCTGAGCGCCGGCATTGTCGAGGATGACGTCGAACTCGTCCTTCTCCTCTTCGGCGGCGGCAGCGCCGCCACCAGCGGCGGGGGCAGCAGCAGCGACAGCCACAGGGGCGGCCGCTGTCACCTCGAAGCGCTCTTCGAACGCGTCGAGGAGCTGCTTCAGTTCGAGCACGGTCAGGTTGGAAATTGCATCGAGAATCTCGTCGATGGACATTGGATACTCCTCATTCACACAGGTTGTTGACTTCGTGGTGATCGCACAAAGCGATCGGATGGGGCCGCCTCAGGCGGCGTCGCGCTGATCGATCAGGGCCTTGAGCCCATAGGCCATGTTGCGTGGCAGTGCCTGAACCAGACCGGCGGTCTTGACCAGGGGTGCCTGGAACGCACCAGCGATCTGGGCCAGCAGCACCTCACGGCTCGGCAGTTCGGCCATGGCGGTCACATCGGCGGCACTGAGTGCACTGTTGCCGATGACGCCGCCTGTGAGGACCAGCAGTGGGTTGGTCCGAGAGAAGTCGCGCAGGGCCTTGGCCACTGCCGCCACATCTCCGTGGACGAAGGTCAGCGTGGTAGGGCCAACGAGCAAGGGCTCGATCGCGTCGACGCCGGCCTGTCGGGCTGCGAGAGCAGCAAGCGTGTTCTTGTACACCTTGCACTCGCCGCCTGCTTTGCCCACCTCACGTCGCAAGTTCGACATGGCGGTCACTGTGAGGCCGCGGTACTCGGCCACGAACACTGCCGACGACGCACTGAACTTCGCCAGAGCATCTTCGACGGCTGCCACCTTCTCGGGGCGGGGTGTCGTCGTTGTCATGTTCACCTCCTCTCACGTCGGTTCGGGGCGCTCGCGCCTGCGAACGCCCACGACCGGTCGTGATCGTGGAGGTTCACCTCGGCTGGCGGGACGGATCCCTTTCGCAGACCATCAGTGCAAACATCTGACGGCATGACCAGCGGTCTTCGGCGAGTCACCTATGGATATGGATTGTGGGTGAGGTACGGCCTGCGCCGGACCTCACGACATCAGGCCGGCTGCTCGGGACGCAACCGGTTGGTGTCGATCTTGATCCCCGGGCCCATGGTGGAGGACACGGTGATCTTCTTCATGTAGCGACCCTTGGCGGATGCCGGCTTGGCACGCTGGAGTTCGTCGAGCACGGCCCGCAGGTTCAACTCGAGGGCGTCGGGCGTGAAGCTCGCTTTACCGATGGGCACGTGCACATTGCCGTAACGATCGGTTCGGTACTCGACCTTGCCGCCCTTGAACTCGGTGACGGCTCGCCCGACGTCATTCGTCACGGTGCCCGTCTTGGGATTGGGCATGAGACCGCGAGGACCGAGCACTCGACCCAGACGGCCCACCAACGGCATCAGATCCGGTGTGGCGATGGCCACATCGAAGTCGAAGTTGCCAGCCTCGATGGCCGCCGCCAGATCGTCGGCACCAACGACGTCAGCACCAGCCTGACGTGCCTCCTCGGCAGCCGAACCCGCAGCGAACACGGCGACACGCACATCGCCACCGGTGCCCGACGGCAGAGCGACCGTGCCGCGCACCATCTGATCGGCCTTGCGGGGGTCTACGCCGAGACGCACCGCCAACTCGACGGTCTCGTCGAAGCGGGCACTCGCCAGACTGCTGACAAGACCGAGAGCCTCGGTGGGCGTGAACAACTGATCACGGTCGAAACGCTTCAGAGCGTCGCGGTACTTCTTCCCTTGCGGCATGATGCCTCCCTCGTGTGATGACACCGTCCGGGCGAGGTTGTCCCGGCTCGGTGATGGATGTGACTGCTGCGGACGCCAGCCGCAACGGGTTGGTTCAGACCACCTGAAGGCCCATGGACCGCGCAGTGCCACGGACCTGCTGCTTGGCGGCTTCCAGATCGTTGGCGTTCAGGTCGGGCATCTTGATCTTGGCGATCTCTTCGATATCGGCCTCGCTGATCTTGCCGGCCGACACCTTGCCCGGCGTCTGAGAGCCCTTGGGCAGGCCCGCACGCTCACGCAACAACACCGGCGTGGGAGGTGTCTTGAGGATGAACGTGAAAGACCGATCCTCGAACACCGTGATCTCGACGGGCACGATGGTCCCGACCTGAGCCTCGGTAGCGGCGTTGTACTGCTTCACGAAGTCCATGATCGGCACACCGTGGGGGCCCAATGCAGTACCCACGGGCGGGGCGGGGGTCGCCTTGCCCGCTGGGATCTGGATCCTGATGATCGCTGCGACCTTCTTCTTCGCCATGTTCCTCGTTGTCCTTCTCGCTGTGTGCGTGCTGTTGTGCGTCGGAGACTCAGAGTTTGGCGACCTGGCTGAAGTCCATCTCCACGAGCGTGTCACGCCCGAAGATGTTCACCAACACCTTGAGTTTCATGTGATCGGCATTGATCTCGGCGATCGTGCCATTGAAATCGGCGAAGGGGCCTTCCTTCACGCGAACGTTCTCGCCCACCTCATAGTCCAACTTGGGCTTCTTGCGGGTCGGTGCGGCCGCTCCATCTCCCTTTGCAGAGAGGAACGTCTCGACCTCGCGCCTGGACAGAGGTGTGGGCTTCTGGCCCTTCTGGCTCTGGCCGACGAAGCCCGTGACGCCGGGGGTGTTGCGGATGCAGTACCAGGACTCGTCGTCCATGTGGCAGCGAACGAGCAGGTAACCGGGGAAGACCTTCTTCTGGACCACCTGTCGGCGGCCACCCTTGAACTCCACGACCTCTTCGAGTGGGATGACCACGTCGAAGACTTTCTCTTCCATGTTCATGGACTGGATGCGCGCGTGAAGGTTCGCCTTGACCTTCTTCTCGTAGCCCGACTGCGAGTGGACCACGTACCAGCGACCTGGCAGCGTCCAGGGGTCCTCGACCGGATCGACATCGGAGTCGAGATCGCCCACGGGGTCACTGGTGAGATCGAAGGTTTCGACCGGCAACTCGTCGAGGTCGTCGGATGCGGTATCGGTGATGTGATCAGTCATGTGTCAGTCCTGGTAGAGCCAGCCCGACAGGACGCCGAACACGGAGTCGACACCGCCGATGACGGCAGTGAAGAAGATGACGGTGCCCAGCACCACGAGCGAGTAGCGGCGAACCTCGGGCCACTTTGGCCAGGCCACCTTGCGCATCTCCTCACGGACCTCACGGAGATACTGCGCAGGACTGGTTCGCGGTTCGTTGCGGTTGGGCGCAGAACGCTGGGCGCGAGTCGGTGCACCCTGTTCGTTCAGCGCGCCCATTCGCTTCAGCGTGCGCTTCTGCTCTCGATTCAGATCCATGGACATGGGTCATCTCGTCTGATGTCGTGCCGGAAGGCCGGCGGATGTGCAGGGCAGGAGGGACTCGAACCCCCGACCGTCGGTTTTGGAGACCGATGCTCTACCAACTGAGCTACTGCCCTAGAACGGGAGGCGTCAGGGTACCAGCACCTGACGCCATCCCGTCGGGCGCGCATCGATCAGCGGGTCTCCTTGTGGACCGTATGTCGCCGATCATGCGAGCAGTACTTGTTCATCTCGAGGCGCTCACGGTCGTTGATCTTCGACTTCATCGTGATGTAGTTGCGCCGCTTGCACTCGGTGCACT
>CAYMUC010000142.1:0-4618 GCA_964393535.1 uncultured Ilumatobacteraceae bacterium
GGTAGTCGGAGGGGTCCACCAGTGGGTGGGGCCATCGGCGTGATTCTTGGTGTGTTCGGCCAAGAACCCACGAAGGAGAACCTCACCGATGGCCCTGTCACAGTCTGTCCTGTCCGAGTTGCTTGACGCGTTCCGCGCTGGCGAGGGAGTCGATCTCGTCCGCGACGCGGTGCGTCTCGTGATGCAAGAACTGATCGAGGTCGAAGCGACCGAGCGGATCGGCGCCGGCCGCTATGAGCGCACCGAGGCCCGTCTCACCGAGCGCAACGGGACCCGGCCGCGTCTGTTGGCGACACAGGCCGGTGATATCGAACTGAAGATCCCCAAGCTCCGCAAAGGCTCGTTCTTCCCGTCGATCCTCGAGCCGCGCCGACGGATCGACCAGGCGCTCTACGCAGTCGTGATGGAGTCCTACGTCAACGGCGTCTCCACCCGTGCCGTCGACGATCTCGTCGGCGCGTTGGGTGTCGACTCGGGGATCTCCAAGAGTGAAGTGTCCCGGATCTGTTCCGGCCTTGACGACATCGTCGGCGCGTTCGGCACCCGCCGTCTCGATCACATCGAGTTCCCCTACGTCTACCTCGACGCGACCTACCTGCATGTCCGCAACGCCACCTCCCAGGTGACCTCGATGGCTGTCGTGGTGGCCACCGGCATCACCGCTGACGGCTCCCGCGAGGTCCTCGGTCTCGATGTCGGCGACTCCGAAGACGAGGTGTTCTGGCGAGGGTTCCTGCGCAGCCTGCGCCAGCGTGGACTCGCCGGTGTGCGCCTGGTGATCTCCGATCAGCACGCCGGTCTCGTCGCCGCCCTCAAGCGCAGCTTTCAGGGTTCTTCGCATCAGCGTTGCCGAGTTCATTTCGCCCGCAACCTGTTGGCGCTCGTGCCGAAGTCGCATCAGGACATGGTCGCTGCGGTGTTCCGCACCATCTTCGCCCAACCCGACCCCGACACCGTCAGTTCGACCTGGGATCAGGTCCGCGACCAGTTGGCGAAGAGCTTCCCGAAGATCGCCACCCTGATGGACACCGGCAAGACCGAAGTGCTCGCGTTCACCGGGTTTCCTCGCAGCCATTGGGTGAAGATCTGGTCGACGAACCCGCTCGAGCGGATCAACAAAGAAATCAAGCGGCGCAGCCGTGTCGTGGGCATCTTCCCCAACGAAGCCGCCGTCATCAGACTCGTCGGAGCCGTGCTCGCTGACATGCACGACGAGTGGCAAACCGGCGACCGCCGCTACCTCTCAGACACCTCCATGGCCGAGCTCTACCCGACGCGCGATACTGACCCCGTCGCCGAACTCGAACCCGGCGACTGAACACCGAGGATCAACCTCCAAACCCCACCACCTCGCGGGACGCTGCCTGCTCGTCTGCTTCGCCCCGATTCCTGGCGTCAACCCAACTGCTGCAAAGCCGCCGTCAGCGCCGCCAGCTCGGCTTCAGCGGCCTCGAGATCGCGGCGGGTCTGCTCGATCACATGAACCGGTGCCTTGGCCAGGAACCCGTCATTACTCAGACGGTTGCGCAGCCCCGTGACGTAGGCGACCTTCTCGTCGATCTGACGCTGAAGCCGCGCCAGTTCCACAGTGACGTCCACCTCGGCCATCACGTTGCCGAGCAGTACTTCGTGTCCTTCGAAGATCATGGGCCAGGCGACGTCGGGCCGGCCAGCGGCGAGGTCGACCACATCGCCCACACCGGCGAGCGTCTGGACCACCCCATCCGCTGCCGCCACCAACTGCAACACCGGCTCTGGCGCATGCAGCGTGATCTTCTGGCGCATCGGCACGCCGCGACCGGTACGAAACGACCGGATGTCCTCGACCAGTGCCAGAGCACGCTGGACGTCGCTGGTCACCGACTCGTCCACCAGTGCGCCGTCAACTCGTGGCCATGCTGCACTTGCGAGCAGTTCGGCGGGCGGTAGGTCCACACCCACGACCTCACGGCGCCGTGTGGCCGTGACCGTGGGCCACAGGGTTTCGGTCACGAAGGGCATGACGGGGTGCATCAGGCGCAACACCCCGTCGAGCACTGTGGTGAGAACGACCTGCTGCTCGAGGTCCTCTCGCACCGTGGGCTTGACCATCTCGACATATCGATCGCACAGGTCGTTCCACATGAACGCCACCAACGTCTCGGCGTAGGCCTTGAACTCGTACCGATCGAGGTGGGTCTCGAGTTGCACGACCGCCCGAGCGAAGCGGTCCAGGATCCACCGATCGGGAGCGGGACGAGTTGCCACCTCGACCGGGGTGCTCGCCAACGCAGCGACGTCGCCCAAGCAGCTGAGCACGAAGCGCGTGACGTTCCACAGTTTGTTGGCGATGTTGCGACCGCGGTCGAACTCGGTGGACGTGTTCACCGCCAACGGCATGTCGTCGGTGGGTTGAACCAGTCCGGCAGCGACGCCGTAGGCAGTCACCATCGTCTTGTCGGGATACTTCGGGGACCTCTGGATGGGAGCGGCCACCCGCTGCCCGGACGGGGTCTGGATGAATTCAGGGGTGAACACCACACCCGAATGCGGATCGATCAGGTCCACCGGCATGCGCACGTCCTGATGGTCGGTGGTGGCGTTCACCAGCGTGAACCGCAACGCGTCGGTGCCATGCGTACCGATGATGTCGCGCGGGTCGACACCGTTGCCCAGGCTCTTCGACATCTTCTGGCCGAAGCGGTCCTGGATCATGGCGTGGATGAACACGTCCCGGAACGGAATACCTCCGTCCAGGAAGTACCGGTTGAACATGACCATGCGACTGACCCACAGGGTGATGATCTCCCTAGCGGTCACCAGCACCGACGTCGGGTTGAACGACTCGAGCAGACCCACCATCTCGGGATGGTCGTCGGGCCACGGCCAGCCCATCGTTGCCAAGGGCCACAACGCCGACGAGACCCACGTGTCCAAGACGTCGTGATCGCGCACGAACCCGTCGCGCTCCAACGCCGCCACCACACCCGCCGCGTCCAAGGACGCATCCAGGCGCGACACCCGACGCAAGGTGGCATCGGGTGGCACGCACACCGCCTCCTCCACCAGATCGTCTGTCACCTTGCGAGCTGCGTGAGCGATACCTACATCGGTCCACCGAGACGTCACGGGAACCATGACATCGACCTTGGCGTCGTGGACCTCGGGGGGCGCCTCGTCCAGGCCGATCTGTCGCGTCCACACCGGGATCTGATGCCCCCACCACAACTGACGGCTCACACACCAGTCGCGCAGGCGCTCGTGCCATTGGTGATAGGTGCGGGCGTAGCGCTGGGGCGTGAAACGCAGGTCACCATCGCTCGTTCCCAACCGGCGATCCTCCACATCGTCGGGTAACGGCGGCGACTGCTCAGGGGCCAGTGCACGCAACGCAGCTCCCCGCAGACGGTCGTCGGTCACCTTCACGTACCACTGGTCCGACAGCCGGGGTTCGATGGGTACGTGGCTGCGATAGGAATGCCCCACGACGTGGGTGTACGGGCGCACCTCCTCCAACAGACCGTGATCGGCGAACCACCTCACGACGGCGGTGCGGGCGGCCTCACGGCTGAGCCCCAGGAACGGTCGGGCCTCTGAGGTCACGTCACTCCATCCGAACGCATCGGAGATCGTGGCGTCAGGAGCGAGGACGTTCACCACAGCCAGGTCGTGACGGCGACCGATCTCCCAGTCGTTGGGATCATGAGCCGGAGTGACCTTCAGGAATCCTGACGCGAACCGAGCCTTCGCATCGCTGCTGTCGGGGTCGTGCTGCACCACGAAGTCGTCGGCGATGATCGGGATTTCGCGGTCGATGATGGGCAATCGAATGGTGCGACCCACCAGTGCGGCCGCTCGGGGATCGGCGGGGTTCACCGCCACCGCCGTATCACCCAGCATCGTCTCGGGTCGTGTGGTGGCCACGGTGACGTGCCCTGACCCGTCGGCCAGCGGATAACGGAGGTACCACATATGACCCTCTACCTCGCGCATCTCGACCTCGTCATCGGCGAGGGCGGTGAGCGTGACCGGATCCCAGTTCACGAGTCGCTTTCCCCGGTACACCAGGCCGTCACGGAACAACACGAAGAAGGCATGCTGAACGGCCGTGGCACATACGTCGTCCATGGTGAACCGCACGCGCTGCACATCGCACGACGCGCCCATGGCCTGGAACTGGTCAAGGATGACCTGCTCGTACTCGTCTTTCCATTCCTGCACCTTGGCCACGAACGCCTCACGACCCAGTTCGTGGCGGGTGATTCCCTCGTTCAGTAGACGCTTCTCGACGACGGTCTGGGTGGCGATACCGGCGTGATCCGTACCGGGCAGCCACAGGGTCGCATCACCCCGCATGCGGTGGTAGCGCACCAACACATCCTGAAGCGTGGTGTTCAACGCATGACCGAGGTGCAGTGCGGCCGTCACGTTCGGCGGCGGAACGACCACCGAAAACGTCGAGACATCGGACGCGACGGGTTCGGCGTGGAAGACACCCGACATCCTCCACCGATCGCGCACTTCTGGCTCGAAGTCGGCGGGCACGTAGCCCTGCGGCAGAGTCATGGAGACGTTCTCGGTCATGGCGACAGCACCTTCACAACGTCGGTAGGTCGAAAGCATCGAGGGTGTAGGGCGC
>CAYMUC010000142.1:4718-6117 GCA_964393535.1 uncultured Ilumatobacteraceae bacterium
GGCGACAGCACCTTCACAACGTCGGTAGGTCGAAAGCATCGAGGGTGTAGGGCGCTCGCAGCGCGATCAGGTGCGGGTTCAGTCGCTTCGGTTTGCCGTATGTCAGTGGTTCGCTGGTCGACAAGTCGATGACCTTGCCACCCACCGACTCGAGTACCGCCTGGCCCGCAGCGGTGTCCCACTCCATGGAGCCCACAAACCGGGGGAAGACTTCCACCGCCCCAGCCGCCAGATACCCGTACTTGAGTGCCGCCCCCACCGTGACCATCTCGCTCATGCAGTTGACTTGGGCAAACTGTTCGGCGGTCGGGTTGTGGCTGAAGCGTGCAGCGGCCATGCGGCGGTTCGTGGTGCGGTCGAGGGGCTTCAGATGCTGGGTCGCGTTGCTCCGAATTCGCTGGGCGCCCTGGTCAAGGGTACCCCAGAACAGATCGTCGACCGCCGGGGCGAACACCACGCCCAGCACGGGTCGGCCGTCTTCCACCAGTGCGATGTTCACCGTGAACTCGTCGGTCTTGGCGAGGAACTCCTTGGTTCCATCCAGGGGGTCGATGATCCAGTAGCGATCCAAGCCCAACGCGAGGTCGTCGCTCTCTTCCGACACCACGGGGATGCCCGTTGCACTGAGGCAACTCAGGATGATGCGGTTGGCGTTCAGATCGGCCTGGGTCAGTTCGGTTCCATCGGCCTTGTCCAGTCGCTCCACACCGGCGCGGTAGTCGTTCATGATGGACGCCCCCGCCTCGTGCGCTGCCTGCAGGGCTACCTCGATGAGTTGCATGACCGGCGACAGTACAAGTGGCGGATATGCCAAGCCGGAGTCACGAGATCGGGTCACGCCGCTGCAGCATCGCTGGCATCGGGGCCCAGCAACGCATCGAGGTGCTGGGCGACGAACCAGGACATGCGTCCCATCCGGTTGTTGTCGATGATGGTGATGCCGAGTGCGTCACCCTGGATGCTCAAGTCGTAGCTCGAGACGCCCAACTTCCAGAGCGACTGCCGGATCGTCTCGGCAAGTTGTATGGACGACATCGCTCCTCCGGTACGCACCTGCACCACGCCGGCTCGGGTCCAGCGACGAGGACGTGCAGTGGCCCCGTTGTTGGGTCGAATGTGCGCGGTGAGGTCGGCAACGGCCAACTCCACGTGCATGCCGCGCACCACTCGCCGACTCCGCGTTTCGCAGTCTGACGTCTCGAGATTCACGCTGGCATAGACGCCGGTGCCTTCGTTGATTCGCCGCACCTCGAGTCGATGCTCGCCCTTGAGATAGGTCACCTTCATGACCTGGTAGAGGTGACCGCCCGAGAGAAACTCTGCGCCGCGGAATCCCAAGGTGGCGCCCCGCCAGTTCCCGAGCTTTCCGACGCACTGCTGTCCGTCGAACACCGCGTAC
>CAYMUC010000143.1:0-6089 GCA_964393535.1 uncultured Ilumatobacteraceae bacterium
CGGCCAGAAGGTGTGGAACACCATGGCCCATCTGGGTGACTGGGGCATGTTGGTCACGCGCACCGATCCCGATCAACCCAAGCACAAGGGTCTCACCTACTTCGCCATCGACATGCGCTCACCCGGTGTGGAGGTGCGGCCACTGCGCCAGATCACCGGCGAGGCCGAGTTCAACGAGGTGTACCTCACCGAAGCCCGTGTCCCCGACAGCCTTCGCATCGGCGATGTGGGCGAAGGGTGGCGGGTGGCACTCACCACGCTCATGAACGAGCGGTCCGTGATCGGCGGTGGCAGTGGGCGCCGACGGGGACCCGTCGACGAGGTGTTGGACATCTGGCGCAAACTGCCCGAGAGCGAGCGAACCGGCGCTCGACGCGAGCGGCTGATGCAGTTGTGGAGCCAGGCCGAAACCCTGCGGCTCACCAATGCGCGGGCGGCCGCTGCGGCCAAGGCCGGCAACCCGGGCCCCGAGGGCTCGATCGCCAAACTGGCCCTGGCCGACTTCAACAAGAAGGTCACCGAGTTCGGCATCGACCTACTGGGGGCCGAGGGCCTGATCGGCTTCGACTACACGTTCCGGCGACCCGAAAGCCTGTCGGTGGACGGACTCGAGAACGGCATCCGGCACGCATTCCTACGGTCGCGCGCCAACTCCATCGAGGGTGGTACGTCCGAGATCATGCGCAACATCTTGGGCGAGCAGGTGCTGGGTCTGCCCGGCGAGCCACGAGTCGACAAGGACCTGCCCTGGGCCAAGGTGCCGCGCAACTGAACGCCGGTCACAGCAACTCGACGGTGCAGCGCACTCCTGGCGCATTCGCCAGACGTGCGTCGGCCGTGACGAGCGTGACCTGAAGCCGCTCCGCCAGGGCAACATACGCGGCGTCATACACGCTGAGGTTGTGACGCAACTCCCAACATCGTTGTCGCAGAGGTCCGTGCGTGATGCGCTTCATAGGCAATGCTGCGAGCGCATCGAGAGCTGCTCTCGCTCGTGCGACGTCGAGCGCTCCGGCCGCTGCCAATCTTCTCCAGACTGACAGCACTTCGAGGTCGATCAGTTCAGGTGCCGTCAGCCGCTGACCGCGAAGCCGAGAGCGGACTCGAGCGCCATCGGCTTGGTCATTGGCGAGTGCGTTCGCGAGGACACCGGCGTCGACGACGATCAATGAGCATCCCGTTCGGCTCGCACCAACCTCGTCATCTCTTCGAGCGAGACCTCACCACCCGTCTGTTCATCAACTCGGTCGAACACTTCTTCCAACGTGAGCGTTCGTGCCTCCCTGCACAGGTGGCCCCGCAGATACTCCTGAAGCGACATTCCTGCATCAGCAGCTCGTCGACGCAACGTTGCATGCACGTCGTCGGGAACGTCTTTCACCTGAATCGTCGGCATGGTCGCACTGTAGCGACGATGGAGCGCCATTTTGGCGCCACTCTCCTGCGGTCACAGACCGCCAGAGACCGTGATCGTCTGGCCGGTCACCCAACTGCCGGCCTCGCTGGCCAGATAGATGGCCGCCGAAGCCATGTCGTCGGGGGTGCCCAGGCGCCGCAGCGGCACCCGCTTCTGGGCCATCTGCTCCAGGGCCGGCACATCCATGTTCAGCGCCGTCATCATGACCTCGGTGGGCACGTAGCCGGGGGCGATGCCGTTCACGCGGACGTGGGGTGCGAACTCCACCGACATGGTCAGGGTGAGGGCGTTCACCCCTGCCTTGGCCGCCGAGTAGTGGCCGCTTCCGGGCACGGCGCGGGTGGCGGCCGGCGAGGTGACGTTGATGATCGACCCGCCCTGAGCCATACGCGACTTGGCGATCACCGAAGCCCGCCACACCGAGGTGAGGTTCACCGCCAGGCAACTCTCCCAGTCGTCCTCGCCCAGTTCGTCGAGGGGGCTGCGCACCGACGAGCCGCCGGCGTTGTTCACCCACACGTGCAACCCACCGAACGTGGTCACCGCAGCGTCAGCAAGTGCTTCCAGTGCCGCCTTGTCGGTGACGTCGGTGGGCACTGCCACCGCACGGCCACCGGCGGCCACGATGTCGGCGGCAACCCGTTCCACGCGGTCGACGTGGCGAGCAGCTACCACCACCGCCGCCCCAGCCTCGGCGAAGGCCTTGGCGATGCCCTCGCCGATGCCCTGTCCCCCACCGGTGACCACTGCCACCTGTCCTTGCAGATCAAAACGATGCATCGCATCCCCCTACCTCGTCGTGCCGTCGGTCACAGCCGTAACGTCGGGTCACCTTAGGACGAGGAGGACACCGAGATGGCCATCGACGACGAACCGGTCGACTACGAAGATCTGACCACGATGCGCCTCGACGACGATGCGCTCCACGCGTTGGTGTCGGCCGGCGGCGAGTGCATCTTCAACTGGACCACTACCGACGGCTATCCGGTGGGGGTGGTGGTGGCCTACGTGTACCGCCACGGGAAGTTCTGGACCACCTGCGCCGAACGCCGCAAGCGAGTACCGGCGCTGAAGAAGCGACCCCAGTCGGCCATCGTGATCAACCGGGGCGGCAAGACCGCCACGTACAAGGGTGACTCGGTGGTGCACGCCAACGGCGATCCCGGCTTCGACGAGTTGAAGGGTTGGTTCTATCCGGTGCTGTCGGGGTTCGAAGCCAACCCCGACGATCCGTATCGCAAGGCGTTCTGTTCGTTCCTCGACTCGCCGCACCGGGTGATCATCGAAACCGATGCCCGCCTGGTCATCGGTTTCGACACGGTGAAGTTCGCCGAGTTCACGCGTCAGGCCATGGCGGCCGGCCACGGAGTCGACTGAGCGGGCCCGCGTGAACTTCGACGCCGAGGAGATCCGGCGGCGGTACGACGCCGAGCGCATGAAGCGCCTTCGAACCGACGGTGCTGATCAGTACCTCGAGGTAGCCGGAGACCTGGCATGGTTCGCCGACACCGATCCCTTCGCGCCCGACGACTCGCCTCGCAAACCGGTCTCGGCCGACATCGACGTGGTGATCGTGGGGGCCGGCTTCAGCGGACTGCTCGCCGCAGCCCGGCTGCACGAACTCGGCATCACCGACCCCGTGGTGGTGGAAGCCGGCAGCGATGTCGGTGGCACGTGGTACTGGAACCGCTACCCCGGCGCCCAGTGCGACACCGACGCGTACTGCTACCTGCCACTTCTGGAGGAACTGGGGGTCATGCCCAGCCAGAAGTACGCCGATGCCACGGAGATCTTCGAGCACGCCCGCCGCATCGCCACGCACTACGGGGTGTACGACCGTGCGATGTTTCGCACCCGGGTGCAGACCATGCAGTGGCACGAACCCACGGCGCGCTGGCAGGTGCACACCGATCGTGGTGACGAACTACGAGCCCGGTTCACGATCATGGCGATGGGGTCCATGACCCGACCGAAACTGCCGGGCATCGAGGGTATCGACACGTTCACCGGGCACATGTTCCACACCAGTCGCTGGGACTATCACTACACCGGCGGCGCACCCGGCGAACGGATGGACCGCCTCGCCGATCGGCGGATCGCAGTGATCGGTTCAGGGGCTTCCGCCGTGCAGTGCGTTCCCCGGATCGCGCGCGATGCAGCGCACGTCACGGTGTTCCAGCGCACGCCATCGTCGGTGGACTGGCGTCGCAACCGGCCCACCGACCCCGACTGGGCGGCCACACTGCAACCCGGTTGGCAGCGTGAGCGACGCGAGAACTTCAACGCCTTGGCCTCTGGTCAACCCGTCGAGGTCGACCTGGTGGACGATGGATGGACCGACATCTTCCGGTCGATCTCGTCACCCAAAGGCACCGATCGGCCCCGCACCAAAGAGGAGCGCGACCGCATCGTCGAGTTCACCGACTACCTGAAGATGGAGCAGTTGCGCGGGCGTATCGACGCCACCGTGCACGACCCGACCACGGCCGAGATGTTGAAACCGTGGTACCGGGTGATGTGCAAACGACCGACGTTCAACGACGAGTACCTCGAGTGCTTCAACCGTCCCAACGTGACCCTGGTCGACGTGAGCGACACCCAAGGGGTGGACCGCATCACCCCCACCGGTATCGACACGGGTGGCCGGCACTACGACGTGGACTGCATCGTGTTCGCATCGGGGTTCGAGACCTCCAGTGACCTGCGTCGCCGCATGGGGTTCGACATCGTGGGTCGGGACGGTGTGTCGTTGCACGAACATTGGGCCGATGGCGTGCGCACCCTTCATGGCTTCACCACCCGAGGCTTCCCCAACTGGTTCTTCATCGGGGTGTCGCAGAACGCGTTCAGCGTGAACATGACCTCGATGTTCGACGACCAGGCTCGCCATGTGGCGTATCTGGTGGCCCAGGGTGTCTCGCACGGTGTGCGCACCATGCAACCCAGCGTCGAGGGTCAGAACGGCTGGTGCGACCTGATCGACAGTTTCCACGTGGGTGGTGCCGGGTTCCTGGAGGCGTGCACTCCCGGCTACTACAACAACGAGGGGGCACCCCGGGGCGGCAACGCCTTTCTCGGGGCCTACACGCCCGGGGTGAACGCCTTCGCCCGGCTGCTCGAGGAATGGCGGGCGACCGGCGAGCTCGACGGTATGGAGATCGTGCTCGGCTGAAGGGTCACACATCGACGGGGTGTGCGCGTCTCGCGGTGCATGTCCCGATCCAAGGTTCTGCTGCTACCACTGACCGTCGTCATCATCGCTGCCGCGCTGGCGGTGTGGGCCAAGCCGTCTCAGGCATCACCCTCCACCATCAGCGACCGTCGCTTCGATGTGCGGGACGGACGTGCCGACCTTCGCGCTGCGTCGGTCCAACTCGAGGACGACCTCGTGGCGGTGGGCTTTGGCGTCGACATCTTCGCCACGCCGTCTCTGGACTGGGGATGGTCGTACGGCAACACCGGGGCCGTGTGGGACTTCGACGTCGACTTCGACGGCCAGAGCGATTACGTGGCCTCGATGATCTTCTTCGCAGGAAGCCTGCGCGGCAGCATCAAAGTCGATGGGGCCTCGTCGTCCCACTGCAGCGCTCTGTCAGCCCAGACCGACAGCGCTACTCGCACGTACGTCATGGTCTTCTCGGCGCGGTGCCTCGGATCACCACTGATCATGAATTGGAACCTCGGACTCGTCTACGACGGCTTCGTCTACGGATCCGAGGTCGACCTGGTACCCGATACCGGCTGGGCAGGCCCAGTGATCTGGACGTCGACCGCGCCGCCGGTCACCGCTCCGCCCGTCACCACCCCGCCCACCACACGCCCACCCACCACCACGGTGCCGCCGGTGGCATCACCGCCCGCCACGCCGAACACCGACACGGCAACGCTCGTCGCCAGCCGACCCACACGCGTCTACGACTCACGTGCCGCCGGTGGCCGCCGAGCTGCCGGATCGGTCACCGAGATCCGGGTGGACAGCGTGCGATCACTCCCTCGCGACGCCCGAGCGATCATGGCGACCGTGACCGTGGTGGACCCCCAGGCATCGGGATACGTGACTGTGTTCCCGTGTGGGGGGACCATGCCCGAGGCCTCCAATCTCAACTTCGTGGCCGGTCAGACCGTGCCCAATGCGGTGCTGACCTCAGCGGGCAGTCGCTCCTCGGTCTGCGTGTACACGTCTGCTGCAGCGCACCTGGTGGTCGATGTCGCCGGACACGCACCGGCCGGGTCGTCACTCCAACCCGTCACGCCGTGGCGGGCACTCGACACTCGCGCCACCGGACGGGCCCGCGCTGGCGTGGAGCGTCGGGTTCGGGTCGATCGTCCACGATCGGTGCCTGCCGATGCTGCTGCAGTCATGGTGAACGTGACAGCGGTGAATCCGTCGGCTGCTGGCTATGTGTCGGTGTATCCGTGTGGTCGAGGTCGCCCAGAAGCATCCAGCGTGAACTTCGCTGCCGGACAGACCGTGCCTAACGCTGTCTTGGCGAAGGTGGGGTCGAACTCGTCGATCTGCTTGTGGGCGTCGGTCGACACCGACCTGATCGTCGATGTGAACGGCTCGGTCGCCCGATCGGCCTCGCTCACCCCAACCGACCCCGTGCGGGTGTTCGACAGTCGTACCGGCGGGCGTCGGGGCGCTGGCAGCGTCACCGAAGTGTCTATCGGT
>CAYMUC010000144.1:0-6089 GCA_964393535.1 uncultured Ilumatobacteraceae bacterium
TGACGGTGACGGTGGTGGACGCTCCTGGTGCCAGACCGGTGACGGTCAGAGGCAACGCCGATCCACTGACGGTGCCCGCCGTGACCGTGCCCGACGCCGCGGAGGAGGTCCAGGTGAACTCGGCGAGGTAGTTGGTGAGGGCCACGGTGAAGCCGTCTGCGGTTGCCGTCGAGGCAGAGAACGCAGGGTTGATCACGGCGCTGCTGGTCATGACGCGAGTGCCTGAGGAAGCGACGGCGATAAAGAGCTCGCTGCCGTAGGTGACCGATCGCCAGGCGCTAGCGGCGACGGTTTGTGCGGTCCAGGTGATGCCGTCAGGGCTCGTCATGACGCGATTAGGCTCGGCGAGGGCGACGAAGAGTCCGTTGCCGTAGGTGACCGATCGCCAAGTGCTGTCGGCGGCTGAGGCCCTGATCATCCAGGTGATGCCGTCAGGGCTGGTCATGACGCGGTTACCCGTACCGCTTCCTGCGACGGCGACGAATGTTCCGTTGCCGTAGGTGACCGATCGCCAGTTGTTGTTGGCGGCGGCGGTTTGTGCGGTCCAGGTGATGCCGTCAGGGCTGGTCATGACACGGTCGGTACCGCCGTCGGCGACGGCGACGAATGTTCCGTTGCCCTTGGTGACCGATCGCCAGTTGTTGTTGGCGGCGGCGGTTTGTGCGGTCCAGGTGATGCCGTCAGGGCTGGTCATGACACGGTTGGTGCCGACGTTGGCGACGGCGACGAAGAGTCCGTTGCCGTAGGTGACCGAGTTCCAGGAGGTGTCGGCGGTGGGGGAGGTTCTGAGCGTCCAGGTGATGCCGTCGGGGCTGGTCATGACGCGATTGTCGTCGCCGTTGTCGGCGACGGCGACGAAGCCTTCGTTGCCGTAGGTGACCGAGGTCCAGTTACCGTCCGGGGAGGTTTGTGCGATCCATGTGGTGCCGTCGGGGCTGGTCATGACGCGGTCGGTGCCGCCGTTGGCTACGGCGACGAAGAGTCCGTTGCCGTAGGTGATCGAACTCCAGGCCCCGTCGTCGAAGGGGGTGCTGGTGGTCCATGTCTCGGCGGGGCCCGATGCGGCTACCGGCCCAGACCATGTCACGAGTGACACCACGATCGACATCACCACGATTGGGAGCCGCCCACGACTCACCGACCGCGGGTTGCCACGGCGTCTCGAGCGTATGTCCGTGGCAGGAGAATGTTCGTCGATCAAGAGAGATGAGGGTAGTGCGGCTCTCAGAACTTTGGATGTATCCGCCAATCAGTCCAAAAAGGTGACGAACGTGTCGCCGACCAGATTGTCGGAGCGCTCAGGCGAACCTTGTGGCCGATGCCGTCTCGAGGGGTCAGCGCCTTGATGGCATCGTGGTGACGGTGCCGCCCCCTGACCTACCGGGTAGGGAGACCGGATGAGCGTGGGTTTGCCTCAAACCACACGGCTCTGTCAGATGGAGTCGAGACTTGGTCGAGGTTGTCAGGACCGACGATTTCGATGCCTGGATCAGACAACTGAAGGACCGGGCCGGTCACTTGCGGATGATGAGTCGCATCGACCGCCTCACGTGAGGCAACCGCGGCGAGGTCGAGTCTGTCGGCAACGGGGGGTGGGAACTTCGGCTCGATGTCGACCTCGACGACATCGCGGGCTACCTCGAACTCGCCATCGAGGAATGACACGAGGATCCCTCTGCGGTCCCGAGGGCGCCGGGGGTGATCGCTCGTACACAGAGCATGAGCGAACTCGCTCGCCAGGTGGGCATGAGTCGCGATGGGCTCGACGAGGCTTTGTCTGCTGACGGCAATCCGACGTGGTCGACCATGCTGAAGGTGGTGACAGCGTTGGGGCTTCGCGTCGAGTTGCGCTCGGTGGCCTGAACCTCGCCGTCGACGCAGCCCAGGTCGCCTGACGCGACCCTGGATGACGGTGACGCCAGCAGTGAAGGGGGCATGCGCGCCTGGGCCGCTCGTCGACTGCCCCCAGCCGAGTGAATTCAGCGCTTGATCTTGCCCGAAGGAGCCGTCGGCATCTTCAAGGTGGCCGGGACCCTCGTGGTGGTGGGGAGCATCTTGTTCTTCGTGAGCACGGTGGTGTCGGGAGACGCCGGCTTATCGCTCTCGGAGTCGCCGCCGCAACCGACCAGACCCACCACGCCAAGAACGGCAGTCGTGGCCAGTGCTCCGAGCATGCGTGACATTCGCTGGGGATGGGTTGCGGACATGCCTGCACCATAGTTGCGTCAGCTACTATGACAGGGTACTTCGCGGGCCGGAGTTCCGCGGTCATCGTCTTGGGCTCCCCGGCGTGGTACTCGCAGATCTCGTCGACGACCTCGCAACGGCCCGAATCTTGCGAGAACCGACCCGTTGCTGGCCCTCCTGGCAGTTGGCCTACTGGAACTCGGTACGCACGACGAGCATCTCGTACCCGATGGTGCGGGCGTTCTCGAACCCGACGGTCATGGTGTGACGCGGGCCCCGTTGGTGCGTTGACGTCCTCGCAGGCCCAGCCAGGACGCAAGCCAGATCCGCTGTCACCTCGACGTGCACAAGACCCCAGCGACAAACTCCCTGTTGGCTGGTCAGGGGTGGTTGGTGGGCAACATCATCGATCTCCCCGATGGCCGTGTCGGCGGGGGCCGGGGCTGGAGTTGGTGTTGTCCGAGGACATCATCCTCGCTGATGCCGAGTCGAACTTGCTGGTGGACGATCACGGCATCGCCACCGACGGGACATCTTGGTACCAGTCGCGGCACGCCCAGGGTTATCCAGTGTTCGCGCTGCGCAGCGGCGCGCTTCCTCTACACCGAGTCGGCAGTACCGCCGCCCGGTCCAGGTTCCATCGTGGTCGACTCGTTGGGGACCCCGGGGAGCACCGATGCCACGGCCGCCACCTCTCAGGCGCAGGTGCTGTTCGCCCCAGCCACGGTCGAGAGAGTTGCTTCGGTTATCGACGACGAGTACCGAACCGACAGCGGACCGTGCGGCTCTCGGGCGAAGGATTCCTTCTCGGGGCCTCGGTGGATGTGAGGCACCTTGGAGGGGATGCTGCCCCTGCCGTTGACCGTCGGCGCAAGCGACCACACTCTGCGGTGTGGGGAACGCCCATGCCCGCCTGGCTGCTGATCGCTGCGATGCAGATACTCGCAACTGGTGTTCTACTCACGGCGGCTCGCGGCGACAGGTCATGGGCTGATCAGGCTGCGACGCGCTCCTCGCCATGCGCAGTGACCCGGATCGATCACGTCGAAGTGATCGGTCTCCTCGACGGACTCGAGCACGACGTGATCGCCGGCTTCCCCGGCCGTGCGTTGGTAGGTGACGCTCATGTCGTGAGGAACCCGATCGTCGGCGACGCCGTGCACGATGGTCATGGGCACCCCGAGGGGTAGGTGATGGGCCGGTGACACCGCCTCGAACGCAGCGCGATCCTCGTCGAGACGAGCCCCGACGAACTCAGCCGTCGCGTGATTGCCGAGCGCTCGGGTCTCCGCCTCCACCAGATCGAGAACCGGTGCCAGGGCGATGATCCTGGCCGGATGCACCACGGTTGGGTGGACGTCGGCCCCGGGGTGCCGGTCACGGTAGGCGAGCCAGGCAGCGAGGTGCCCGCCCGCCGAGTGCCCGACAACGCTCACGTCGTCGACCGGGAAGCCGTATCGCGCTCCCAGTAGATCGAGCAGATCGATCGCTTGGGCGACATCGCGCAGGGTGGCTGGAACTCCGCCACCGCTGCCAACTCTGCGGTACTCGATGTTCCACACCACCGCACCGTCACCAGCCAGATCGAGGGCGAGAGGCGCCATGAGATCCCGTCGCCAGTACGAACGCCAGAAGCCACCGTGGATCAGCACCACCACGTTGCCCGTGCGCATCGACGGTACGTACAGGTCACCGACCTGGTGGGGTTCCGGCCCGTAGGGAATGGTCAGCATGGCGTGATCAGTGGCGGAACTGGTCAAGGCGTCGACGGTCCTTCTTGGTGGGGCGACCCGTTCCGCGGTCGCGCACCAGGAAGGGTGCGTCGAACTCGCGCGGTGGTCGTGGGGGACTGTGATCGATGAAGCACTCGGCGGCCACCGCTGCACCCACGCGTTTGTCGATGAGGCGAACCACCTCAAGCACCCGGGTGTGGCCGTGGCCGGTCACGCTCACCCGATCACCTGCTTTCACCGATGTTGCCGGCTTGGCAGAGGCATCGTTCACCTGGACGTGCCCGGCATGGCAACCATTGGTCGCCGCGGTCCGCGTCGGGTACATCCTGACGGCCCACAGCCACTTGTCGACCCGGGTGTGGTCCACGGTGGTCAGCGACCCCGCCCGCGTTGCGGGCCTCGCACCAGACGGCCCGGAAGTTCGCCGGTGAACTCGTCATGGTCGACCGTCTGGACCCCGGCGACGAAGGTGGCGACATAGCCGCGCCCCCGTTGCACCAGGCGACGGCCGTCGGCGGGGAGGTCGAACACCAGACGAGGCTGGTCGAACCCGAGGCCGTCGAAGTCGATCAGGTTCAGGTCGGCACGGTAGCCAGGCGCCACCAGGCCGCGATCGGCCAATCCGTGCAGAAGAGCGGTCTGACGGGTCTGACGGTGCACCACATGCTCGAGCGGCAGACGTGGCCCCCGCTGGCGATCACGCGCCCAGTGCGTCACCATGAAGGTGGGTGTTCCGCCGTCACAGATCAGACCACAGTGGGCGCCGGCGTCGGACAGGCCGTTGCGGGTGGATGGATGCCGCAACAGGGCCTCCGTCATGGACAGGTCGCCGTACGCGTAGTTGAACAGTGGGGCGTAGATCAGACCTTGGCCGTGGTCAGACATCAGTTGGTCGAGGATCAGCGCCATGACGGGGACCCTGCGTGCGTGAGCCAAGGCTCCCAGGGACTGGTCGGCCGTCGGCTCGTAGTCCACATCACCTTCGGTGACCGCCCACATTCGGTCGGCTCGGTCGATGACTGCACGTTGGAGGAGCCCGTCGGCAGGCACCTCCTCGACAAGGCGACGACGACGCTCGGGCTCGGACAGCGCCATCAGACGTTCTGTCAGTGGGAGCCCGGCCACCTCGCCGTAGGCCGGATGCAGCATCAGCGGATGCAGGCTTCCCTGCAACCCGTACAGCATGCCGATGGAACGTCCTGCCACCTGCGCCACGATGGGCAGGCCGTCACGGTGGGCGGCCTCGAGGGCCACCAGCACCTCGCGCCACAGGTCGGGTGCACGGTCGTCCTGGTTCAGGTTCACGCTGACGGTACGTCCGGTACGTCGGGCGAACTCGCGCATCCAACCCCACTCCTGATCCAGCAACGCCACGTGCTCGGGCGCGTACTGCAACACCCCGTGACCCACGGTCGCCATGGCGTCGCCGATGGCGAACAGCTCGTCGTGTCCGGCGGTGGTACCCGGGACCAGTTCGCCTGACTTGCTGCGATGGATAGGTGTGCGGCTGGTCGAGAACCCCAGCGCCCCCGCCCGCAGAGCGGCGACCACCAGGCGGGCCATGGCGTCTAGATCGTCTGACGTAGCGGGCTCGTTGGCTGCGCCCCGGTCACCCATGACGTAGGCGCGCAGTGGGCCATGGGCGATCTGGGTGCCGATGTCCAACACATGCGGCCGGCGTTCGATGGCGTCCAGATACTCGGGGAAGGTCTCCCACTCCCAGGTGATCCCGTCGGTCATGGCCGAGCCTGGGATGTCCTCGACGCCCTCCATCAGTTCGATCAGCCACTCGTGACGATCGGAGTGGGCGGGTGCGAAGCCCACACCGCAGTTGCCCATGACCACCGTCGTGACGCCATGCCATGAACTCGGTGTCACATAGGGATCCCACGACACCTGGGCGTCGTAGTGGGTGTGCACGTCGACGAAGCCAGGGGTCAGGACCAAGCCGTCGGCCTCGATCACCCGTCCCGAATGAGCGATCGAGGCCTGGCCCGGTTCTGTGACGTCGACGATCAGTCCGCCGTCCACCACCACGTCACCGGGCCGCGGTGGGCTACCTGAGCCGTCGACGATGGTGGCATGACGTACGACGAGGCGCCCCATGCCCCTACGTCACCACACGCGACGCATGACCTCGCTGTCCGCCTTGCCGCAGGTGCCCGCGGA
>CAYMUC010000145.1:0-5959 GCA_964393535.1 uncultured Ilumatobacteraceae bacterium
ACGCACCGTTTGCCGCTGCCCGCAAACTCGAAAGCCACGGCTCGAAACGCCGGGCGGCCAACTGTGCAGGAATCAACGGAGGGAGACCCCAGTCCTGGCCTTCCGGCGCGAAGGGATCCGGGGGTGCGCCGATGGAGA
Organism: uncultured Ilumatobacteraceae bacterium; assembly: GCA_964393535.1. Lineage (GTDB taxonomy): Bacteria > Actinomycetota > Acidimicrobiia > Acidimicrobiales > Ilumatobacteraceae > CAYMUC01. The sequence continues at coordinate 139 of CAYMUC010000145.1, forward strand.
CCCCAGATGCGGTGGCATCCTGCAGGTCCCACGCATCGAACCCGTCGGGATGGAACCCGACCGCCATATCGGTGACCAGACCAACGCCTTGTGTTCGGCACGTGTCCCAGGCGTCGGCGATGCGCCACTGCACCCACGCATGCCGCTCGGCGCGCCGATCAGCGTCGCTTCCGGGTGTGAAGAGTGCCTGCCAACCTGCGCCACTCGGGTGACGGAACTCCGTGGGCCAGCGACGCCAACCCACACCGAAGCGTTCCGCTGCTACACACCACCTGGCGTATCGCCACAATGCCTCCCCCTGATCGTCAGCCCATCTACGCCACTGGCGATCCTCGTGACCGCCTCGCTCCAGTGTGTCGAAGACATGGTCGAGCGCGTGTTGGGCGTGGTCCCACACCAGCGAACGCTGGACCAGTCGCCCCGGGTCAGCGTCGATCCCTACCGGAGGAGCGCCGGGTGGGCGGGCCAGCAGACCATGTCTCCACCGTCGACTGGATGGTGAGTACGGGCTGGGATCCTGTTGGCGACCAGGCAACAGCGCGTGCAGTGGGCTCAGCAGCGCCGTGTCACCGCCCGCCACCGCAAGTCGACGCAGCAGCACAGCGAGGTCGGTGAGGTCGCCCGCCTCCCAGGTGTCGGCGCTCCATAGTTCGTGTATCTGGACCGCCACGCCCGCCCGACGCCCGGCGTCGGGGCACTGCGCCGGATGCACGACCAGTTCGGTCACCGGCCCGCCGTCGCAAGGGTGCAGCAGATGCCAACCCCAGGGGAGGTCGGGCGCAAGCGCGGTCACGCCGTGCAGCACGGTGCCATCGGTCAACACCAGGTCGGCCGGGTTCCACAACGGTGCCTGGTCGCCAGCCTCCACAAACCAACGTAAGGGCAACGTGATCGGGTCGCCCATCGCCTTTCGTAGGGCCTGGCGGGTATCGGGTCGCGTGGGGTGCCATGTGCCGTCGATGTCGTGATAGCCGTCGGTGATGCCCCACTCGTCCACGCCTGTGGGGTCGTACGGCGAACTCATGCAGGCAGTCTGGCCTACCGAGGCGTAGCATCGGGGCCGGTGAGTACACGCCGTATCGAACGTCGACTTCGGCAGGTGGGCGACCGACTCCGGGTGCTGCGCGACGAGTTGCGCATCATCGACGAGCAGTATGCCCACCTGGCCGACGAGGCCCACGATATGGAGATTCGCGCCCTGGTGGCCGAGACACCTGCCGCCGGAGTCGAGTATCGCGACGCCAAGCGTCACGCCGAGGCAATGGGTCGCCACCGCGCTGAAGTCCTGGCCGCCATTGCCGAACTGGAAGCCCGCCAGGATCAGTTGTTGGACCGGTTGGTGGGCTGACCGGGCCGAGCGGCGATGCCGCAGTGCGCCCCAGTGCTCACCCACCCCACGAGAGGAGCCACCGTGACCATTCGAGTCGTGATCGCCGAGGACGAAGCCATCATCAGGCTGGATCTTCGGGAGACCCTCGAGGAGGAGGGGTATCAGGTGGTGGCCGACTGCGGCCGAGGCGATACGGCGGTGGACCTGGTTCGGGAGCACCGACCCGACCTCGCCGTTCTCGACATCAAGATGCCCGGTATGGACGGCCTCGAGGCTGCTCGCATCATCAACGAAGAACGACTGTGCGCGGTGCTGGTGCTCACGGCGTTCAGTCAACGGGAAGTGGTGGAGCAGGCGCGTGACGCAGGGGCGTTGGCGTATCTGGTGAAGCCGTTCCAGAAGAGCGATCTCATCCCCGCCATCGAGGTGGCCATCGGTCGTTTCCGTGAGCTGCAGGCACTGTCGGGCGAAGTGGACGCCCTCGGCGAACAGCTCGAGGCTCGCAAGCTCATCGACCGAGCCAAGGGTCTGCTCATCGATCAACACCGTCTCACAGAGCAGGACGCCTTCGCTTTCATCCAACGCCGTGCCATGAGCGAGCGCACTCGTATGCGCGATGTGGCGGAGCGCATCATCGCTGGTGAGTTGGCCCCGTGAAGATCCTGCTCCTCGACGGGAACTCGCTCGCCTACCGGGCCTTCTACGCCCTGCCACCCGATATGGCGACGGCGGGTGGGCAGATCACGAACGCGGTGTACGGCTTCACGGCCATGCTCACGAACCTGCTGCGCGATCAGCAGCCCGACGGGGTCATGGTCGCCTTCGACCGACCCGAGCCGACCTTCCGGCATCAGCAGGAGCCCCTGTACAAGGCGCAGCGCGAGTCATCACCCGATGAACTGCGCCAACAGATGGGTCTGGTCCGTGAGGTGCTCGCTGCTGCGGGCGTCACCTGCGTGGATCTCGCAGGCTTCGAAGCCGACGACGTCATCGCCACCGTGGCCGAGACCGCCAAGAACGCTGGACACGACGTCGTCATCGTCACCGGTGACCGGGACAGCTTCCAATTGGTCAGCGACCCCCATGTGAAGGTGCTGTACAACAAGCGTGGCGTCAGTGACTACGACCTCTATGACGAGGCGGGGATCGTGACCCGCACGGGCGTCACGCCCGCCCAGTACCCCGAGTATGCGGCGTTGCGTGGCGACACCAGCGACAACCTGCCAGGGGTGCCCGGCGTGGGGGAGAAGACCGCTGCCAAACTCATCACCACCTACGGGGGGCTCGAGGGCATCTTCGCCAACGTGGAAGCCCAGACGCCCAAGCTGAAGGCGTCGCTTGTGGAGCACGAGCAACGCGCTCGTACGAATCACGAACTGATGCTGCTGCGTCGAGACGCACCGGTCGAGGTCGACCTTGCTGGTCTGGCACCTCGGCCCGATGCCGTTGCGCTCCAACGGTTGTTCGATCTGCTCGAGTTCCGCAACATGGGCGCACGGGCACTCGAGGCGTTGGGCGTCGGCGGGGGAGAGTCGACCGAGTCTGCAGCGACCGTGCTGGAGCCGACCGTGAAGATGCTCGGCACGGTCGGCGAGGTCACCGCCACGTCGTGGTACACCCACGGCCGCGCCTGTGTGGCGGCGTCGTGGAGTGGCGAACCGGGACGCAGTCCACTGCTGGGCGTCGCCGTAGTGGCCGACGCCGCCAGTGGCGAGGTGCATTGGATTCCCGGCGATGTTGCGGTGGCGCTCGACTGGTCGTCGCTCACGGTGCAGGGCCACAACACGAAGGCGTTGATGCGCTCGTTGCTCGGCGCCGGCGCTTCGTTGTTCTCACTGGATCTCGACGTGGGGGTGGTCGGGTACCTCATCGACCCGGCCAGTGCTCGCTATGACCTTGCGTCGCTGGTGGAGCGCTACACCACCGTGGCACTGGCCACTGGCGCGGTCCCCGACGGCCAGTTGGCGCTGGGCGGCGATGCTGACTCCGATCTCGGCGGCGCTCACGCCACCGCCTCGGCGGCGTTGGCCGTCGCCGTGCTCGTCGAACCGCTACGAGCAGCGTTGGACGCAGTGGGCATGACGACGTTGCACGACGAGGTCGAGCGACCGTTGGTGGCGGTGCTGGCGAAGATGGAGCATGTCGGCGTGGGGGTCGACCGCGCCGAGCTGTCGACCATCAATGATCGCCTCCGAGTCCAGGTCGACGAACTCACCCGTCAACTTCACGAGGTGGTGGGACGGCCGTTCAACCCCAACTCGCCCACGCAGTTGCGAGACATCCTCTACACCGAACGCAAACTGACCCCGGGCAAGAAGACCAAGACCGGCTTCTCCACCGACGCTGCGACGCTGGAGCGCCTGCGTGACGACTGGCCCGAGTTCATCGACCCACTCCTGCGGTTCCGCGAACTCGAGAAGTTGCGCGGCACCTATGGAGAGGGGTTGCTCGCTGAGGTAGCCGAGGACGGACGTATTCACGCCACGTTCCAGCAGACCGTCGCACGTACCGGTCGCCTGTCCAGCGATCACCCGAATCTCCACAACATTCCCGTGCGCAGCGACGAGGGCCGAGTGTTCCGAGAGGCATTCGTACCCGCTGACGGTTTCACCTTGCTGGTGGCCGACTACAACCAGATCGAACTTCGCTGCATTGCGCACCTCGCGCAGGATCCCGGCCTCATCGAGGCCTTCACCAGCGGTCAGGACTTGCACCGAGCCACCGCGGCACGGGTGTTCGGGGTGGATCCCGGCGAGGTGAATCTCGATCAGCGGTCGAAGGCCAAGATGATCTCGTACGGCCTGGCCTACGGCATGGAGGCGTTCGGGCTGGCGCAGCGGCTCAGTATCGGCACGGGCGAGGCGGCAGCCATTCTCGATGCCTACTTCGCTGCCTTCCCCAACGTTCGCGCCTACATGGACCGCACCGTGGCCGAGGCTAAGGAGCGGGGATACACCGAAACGTTGTTCGGTCGTCGCCGACCCATGCCCGAGTTGCGCGACCCCAACCAACGAGTGCGCCAGGCGGCCGAGCGGCAGGCCATGAACGCCGGTATTCAGGGTCTGGCCGCCGACATCTTCAAGGTGGCCCTGGTGCGAATCGATCAGGCACTCGCCGACGGCGGATTCGACAGTCGTCTGGTGCTCCAGGTGCACGACGAAGTCGTGGTCGAGGTGGCGCATGACGAGCGCGACACCGTGGGACCGTTGGTGCTGGACCTCATGCACCACGCTGCGTCGCTGTCGGTTCCCCTCGAGGTGAACGTGGCGTGGGGCGACACATGGGCGGCTGCGAAGGGGTGACTGGGCCAGACCACTGGTTCGAACCCATCGCCGACCACCTCGGTGCGGCTTACCTCCGCTATTCGTTCACCTACGGCACCCGTCAGGAGGTCGATCATCTCGTGCGGGCTCTCAGCCTGCGGCCGGGCGACCGGGTGCTCGATGTGGGGTGTGGACCCGGCCGGCATGCCCATGAACTCGCCGTACGAGGTATCGCTGTGCATGGGGTGGACATCAGCGAACGGTTCCTGGAATTGGCCCGGCAAGGTGCGCCGGTGGACTCGCCCGAGGTGACGTTCGAGCGGCTCGACGCCCGCCGCCTCATGGAGGCAAGGCATCTGCACGGCGGGTTCGACGCCGTGATCTGCCTGTGCCAGGGGGCGTTCGGACTCCAGGTGGGGCCAGGGGAGGACGATGCCGTCATCGCCGGCATCGCTGCGTGCCTGAAGCCCGGCGGTCGTTTGGCACTGTCGGCCTTCAACGCCTACTTCGCTGTGCGCTATCACGAAGCGGCCACCTTCGACGCCGACCGGGGAATCAGCCACGAGCGCACGACGGTGCGGTCGGAACAAGGTGTCGAGCACGAGGTCGATCTCTGGACCGGCTGCTACACCCCTCGCGAACTCCGACTCCTTCTGGCAGCGCACCACCTCCGTGTGCAGTCCATTGCTGCTGCGGAACCGGGTCGTTACGGTGAGGCACCGCCCGACACGGAGCATCCGGAGTTCCTCGTCATCGCCACCGCCGATGCCTCAGGCGGTGGTTGCTGCTAGCATCCCCAGGCGACTCCGCCCTCGGGGTCGCGTCCAGCATTCCGTCCGTCCCGAAAGCGATCCGTTCTTGTCCGATACCACGACCGCCCCGTCCAGTTCCATGGGAACCTTCGACGACGAGGGCAACTACACCCCCCGCCAGGTCACCGCAGACGATCTCGGCATGTCCTTTGCCGATGCCATCGCCGGAACCCTCGTCGATGTCGAAGACGGCCAGCTCGTCTCCGGCACCGTCGTCAAGGTTGACCGTGACGAGGTGCTCCTCGATATCGGCTACAAGTCCGAGGGCGTCATCCCATCTCGCGAGTTGAGTATTCGCAACGACGTCAACCCGCACGAAATCGTGTCGGTGGGTGAGCGGGTCGAAGCGCTGGTGCTGCAGAAGGAAGACAAAGAGGGTCGTCTGATCCTGTCGAAGAAGCGCGCCCAATACGAAA
>CAYMUC010000146.1:0-5947 GCA_964393535.1 uncultured Ilumatobacteraceae bacterium
CGGCCCGTCACGGTGCCTGAACAGGGGTGATGTACTTTCGTTTGACGTATACATACGATGTCAATAGCCTCGTTACGCAGAAGCGTCATTCTGGCGGTTACGTCGGTGAAAGGTCGTGCGGGATGCGTCGTCGGTTGGCGTCGGTGTTGGGCAGTCTGGGTCTGGTCATCACCGCGGTGGTTGCGTCGGTCGAGCCACCGGTTGTGTCGGCGTCAGAAGCGAATCGCACCGGCGGTGCAGACCGGTACGAGACGGCGGTGCAGGTGGCGCGCCGGGTTGGTGGTGGCAATCTGTCGAATCTGGACCGCCTGTTGGTGGTCACGGGTGAGAACTTCCCCGACGCCCTTGCGGCATCCGGTCTGGCCGGGTACTTCGATCGTTGTCCGTCGGGTACCGGTGTGTGTGGTCGTACGGCGATCGTGTTGACGCGCACGGCGTCGCTGCCTGCAGCGACGCGCAACGCCATTCGTACCTCGGCGTTGTCGACGTCTCGGATCATCGTGCTGGGCGGTCCCGATGCGATCTCGCAGCAGGTGCATGACGAGATCGCCGCTGCCGCCGGTTGGAGCGGAACGGGCGAGAATCCGGTGCTTCGTATCGCTGGTGCCACTCGATATGAGACGGCGACCGCCATCGTGGATCATGTGCGGGAAGTGGCGGGTGGTTCGTTGCCGGCTTCGTATCGGACGGTGTTGGTGGCCAACGGTGAAACGTTCCCCGACGCTCTCGCAGCAGGCAGTCTGGCCTACGCGAACGGCCACCTGTTGTTGTTGTCGCGTGCCCCGTCGGCACCCGACACCACGGTCGGTGCGGTGGAGGACCTGCGGGCCAACTGCGCCATTCTGATCGGCGGCACTGCTGCTTTGTCGTCGCGTGTGTCGACGCAGGTGAACACGGTTCTCACACCCGGTGGTTGCGGTGTGGACCGTATCGGTGGCGCCGACCGCTACGAGACCGCCGCCAATATCGCCACACGGTTCGTGGCGTTGAACGGGCCCGGCACCAGTGTGTTGCTCACCTCGGGCGAGAACTTCGCCGATGCGCTCACCATGGGGCCGCTCAGCCGGTCTGACACACCCGTCATCCTGACGGCTACCGACACCCTGCCTGCCGCCACGCAGGAGTGGCTGCGGGACAACCCGTCGAACGCGGCCAACATCGATGTGATCGGTGGCCCAGACAGCGTGCCACCTGCAGTGGTGAACGCCGCCGTGCTGGTGGTGCCACCTCGTCGTCCCGCTTCTCCTCCGTCGCCGGCTCCCGATCCGCTACCCGTTGGCGTCTCGGGGTGGCCCACCAGCGTTACCAGCCAGGGTGGCGGCGACGGTCTCACCATCACGGGGACCGCAGCGACCACCTCGGGTGAATCGTTCGTCACCGGTAGGTTCAGCGACACGGCCATCTTCACGGGTGCGATCACGGGTGCCACGCTGACGAGTGCCGGGGCCACCGACGGCTTCGTGGCCAAGGTGAGCGCCACCGGTACCTGGGAATGGGCTGCGCACATCAGTGGCACGCAGGCGATCTCAGCCAACTCGATCACCACCACCACCAACGGTGCCATCGTGACCGGCGTCTTCGCAGGCACGGCCACGTTCGGCTCCACCTCGCTCGTCAGCAGCGGTGGTATCGACGTCTTCGTGGCCAGGATCAGCGATACCGGGGAGTGGCTGTGGGTCGCCGCCGCGGGTGCTGGAGTCGAGGTAGACGCGAACGATCGGGCCTACTCGGTGTCGGTGGATGCCACGGGCTCGGCGTTCGTTGTCGGGCATCGTTCTGGGTCGAGTGCAGCATTCGTGTTGAAACATGCCGATGGGACGTCCCTGAATGCCGGTCAAGTGACCGACTCCCCGAAGCGGGCTCCGTTCGTGGCCAAGATCGATGCCAACGGTGTGTGGCAGTGGGCTCGGGTAGTGGATATGAGCAATCCGGAAGGTGATTCGGAGGCCTATGGGGTGTCGGTGTCGCACGACGGCACAGCCATCGTGACCGGCAGCTTCCGCAACACTGCGACGTTCACTGGCGCCACGACCGGCTCGACGCTCACCAGTGTCGACTCGCTCGATGCGTTCGTGGCCAAGATCGACGCAAGCGGTGCATGGGTATGGGCGACCACCCTGGGGGGTCCCAGCATCCAACGGGGCCGGGCAGTAGCGGCCACCTCCGATGGCGGAGCGTTCTTCACGGGTGGCATTCAGGACACCGTCACCATTGCCGCTCCGAACACGGTCAGCAACGCCGCCGTCACGCTCAGCGGTACAGGGGGGAACAACGACATCGTGGTGGGTCGCCTCGATACCAACGGTTTGTGGGTGTGGGCCACACGGGTCGAGAGTTCCGGGAACGACTTCGGCACCGGTATCGACGCGGTGTCCGACGGTTCAGGTGCCATCGTCACCGGCTTCTACCACGGCATGGCAACCTTCAGTGCCACTTCGACGTTCGTGCTCACCAGTGCAGGCGGTTCCGATCTCTTCGTCGCCAGCATCAGTGCCAGCGGCGCTTGGGGTTGGGTGGTTCCCGGCGGCAGCGCAGGCAACGACGAGGGTTTTGGGGTGTCGGTTCTGGGCGATGGTTCGGCGATCGTGGGCGGCTTTGTCACGGGCATCGCCGACTTCGGCGAGGTGACGGTTGCGGGTCTCGACAATCGAAGTGGCGCCGTGGCCCGAGTGACGCCCTCTGGTTCCTTCACCTGGGCCACAGAAGCCACAGCACCTGGCTCGATCGTGGGCAACGGCATCACCGGCGCCGCAACGGCCACACTGTCCGATGGTTCGGTGCTCGCCGTGGGTGTGGTGAACCAGACGGCCACGTTCACCAACACGGCGACCGGGAACCCCATCACCGCCGCCAGTCTGGGTGCTGGAGACGTGTACGTCGCCAAACTGACGGCCGACGGTCGCTATGTGTGGGTGACCCTGGCCGGCGGTCTCGGTAACGACCAGGCAACCGGTATCTCGGCACTGGCCGACGGTTCAGGTGCCATCGTCACAGGATCGTTCCAGGGGACAGCATCGTTCGCCGGTGCCATCACCGGTTCGGCCCTCACCAGTGTGGGCAACGCCGACATGTTCGCCGCCAAGATCGACGCCAACGGCAACTGGCAGTGGGCGGTTCCCGCTGGCGGCGAGGGCGACCAGATCGCAACCGGTGTTGCGGCCTTCCCCGATGGTTCAGGCGCCATGGTCACGGGCTACACGGCAACCGTTGCTGCCACGAACGGAACCATGACGTTCGAGGGGGCCACCACGGTCAGCAACGCTGCCATCACGCTGTCCAACAACTCGGGTACCGACGGCTTCGTGGCACGGGTGAACGGCGAAGGCCTGTGGGAGTGGGCGCGTTCGATCGGCAACACCGGTGGCACCGACCTGCCTGCAAGTGTGTCGCAGGGGAATGGCATCTCGGTGATCGTCGATGGAGGTGTCACCACCGGCGCCGTGGTCACCGGCACATTCAACAACACGGCAACGTTTGGAGGACTCACGCTCGCCAATGCCGTCGACCTGGATGCCTTCGTGGCCAGAATCGACCTCGACGGTACCTGGGTGTGGGCAACCAGGCTGGGTGACGCGAGCCGGGAACGCGGGCGTGCCGTGTCGGCGGCCGTCGACGGTGGAGCATTCTTCACCGGTTCGCTTCAAGCCACGGTCACGATTCCCGCCGGTGACACGTCGGGCGGCCAGGCCATCACGCTCAGCGGGACCTCAGGAAACAACGACATCGTGGTGGGTCGTCTCGACTCGGCTGGCAAGTGGGTATGGGCAACACGTGTCGGGGGTGCAGGGGGCGACTTCGGTAACGGTGTCGCCGGACTGTCCGACGGCTCCGGCGCCATCGTCACCGGTGAGTTCACGGGTACCGTCACCTTCCCCACCGCCACCCCGACCTCGCTCACCTCCACCGGTGACTCGGACGCGTTCGTGGCGAAGATCGCTGCCAACGGCGCGTGGCAGTGGGCGCGGGCCGCGGGCGGCGTAGGTAGCGACCGCGGCAATGCCGTGGCTGCCTTCACCGATGGTGCCTCGGTCATCACGGGCAACTATGTCGGCACCGTCACCGTGGGTGCCTATGTGCGTAGCGGCCTCAGCAACACATCGGCACTGTTCGCCAAGGTCGGCGCCGACGGTTCGTTCATCGGCTCAGATCCCGATCCCGGGGTGGTGGACCCGGGCTTCAACGTGGTGCTCACCGGTGGCGTGGCCACTCCGGTCCACGTGTGGGCGATCGCCGTACAAAGCGACGGGAAGGCGATCATCGGTGGCAGCTTCACCGCGGTCGATGGCCTGACTCAGCACCGCTACGTGGCGCGCATGAACGCTGACGGCACGCTGGACACGTCGTTCACGGTGGCGAACATTCCTGGTATCGCCACCGTGAGGGCGTTGGCGGTTCAACCCGACGGCAAGGTGCTGGTGGGTGGCAGCTTCTCGCAGGTGGGTGGACGGAGCCAACGAGGACTCGTGCGCCTGAACGCGGACGGCACCCTGGACACCAGCTTCGCTGATCCCCAGATCAACAGCCTGGTGCGGGCGATCGCCGTGCAAGGCGATGGCAAGATCGTGATCGGTGGCCTGTTCACCAGCGTCGCGGGGCAGGTTCGTAACCGCATCGCCCGGCTCAATGTCGACGGCACCCTCGACACAGGCTTCAACCCCAATGCCGACGGCTGGGTGCACGCCATTGCCCTACAAGGCGATGGCAAGGTGGTGTTCGCGGGCACCTTCAACAACGTGAGCACGTCTGGTCGCACCAAGGTCGCTCGTGTGCACGCCAATGGCGATGTCGACGGAACCTTCACCCCGAACATCACCGGCCTCACCGGCTTCGCCGTCAATGCCGTCGCTGTGCAGAGCAACGGCAAGATCGTGATCGGTGGCGACTTCCTGCAGGCCGACGGCGTCAACCAGCGACGAGTTGCCCGTCTCCAGAGCGACGGCAGTCGCGACTCCAGCTTCGCCGATCCCGTCATCGTGGGAACGATTCACTCGCTCTATGTCCGCAGCGACGAAAGGGTGATCGTGGCTGGCGAGTTCGTCAGTGTGAACTCCGAACCGCGACTGGGTATGGCCCGGTTGAGGGCCACCGGTATCGTCGACACGGCGTTCCCCAACCCACTCGTGCGAGCCCTGGCCACCAGCAACACCTCGAGCGGCCTGTACGCGGTGGCACCGATTCGCGATGGCTTGAGCGTCATCGGCGGGCGCATCTTCTCGGTGCAGGGGGAGGCCCGCACAGGTGTGGCGGCCCTCTTCGGCTGAGGTCGACGGGCGGCGCTCGCCACACCACTTACGACAGCGGTGGTGCGGGAATGCGGGCCAGTCCGCCACCGACAGTGCCGAATCTTGGGCTGTCGTGGTTCCAGTCCCGCACGGCTGTGGTGAGTTCGTCACGGCTGCGGGCGGCAAAGTTCCAGTGCAGGCGCAACGGCTCGGTGAACGGTAGGCCGCCCAGCAGCATGACTCGGGTGGTGCCCGTGATGCTCGAGATCTGCAGCGCTGCCACCCCTGGTGGCAGACAGCCCAGGTGCCCGGCTTGAAGGCGAATGCCATCGACCATCACCTCACCATCCAGCGGCAACACTCCGTGCTCGAACGACGGGTCGACCGGCAGCGTCAGGGCCCCGAAGAGCATCACCTCGGCTCCCACCAACGGTGTGTCGCAGCGCACCGGCGAACGGGCACCCAGCACCTCCCCGACCAGCACGGTCACGTCGGACCCTGCCACCTCGACGCGCGGTAGTTCGGCGTGGTGGGCAAAGTCGGGCGGTCCGTGCCGGGTGGCCTCGGGCTGCGCCAACCAGCACTGCACCAGGTGCAGTCGACCGCCCGCGCCCTCCGGAACCTGTTCGGCGTGGGCGATGCCATGCCCGGCGGTCATGAGATTCAACTCGCCGGGTCGCAGCAATTGCTCGTTGCCGAGGCTGTCGCGGTGCATCACCTCGCCG
>CAYMUC010000147.1:0-5917 GCA_964393535.1 uncultured Ilumatobacteraceae bacterium
GACGACGCTGCGATTGCCGATGCTGAAGCCGTCGAGGCAGCCGAAGCCGAGCTGACCCACGACGTCGAGGCCCTGCTGGCTGAGCGCGACGAGTTCAAGAACATCGCACTGCGCCTCCAGGCCGATTTCGAGAACTACCGAAAGCGGGTCCAGCAGCAGCAGGTGGACGAGGTGGCCCGCGCCACGGGCAAGGTGGTCGAGGAGCTCCTGCCCGTGCTCGATGCCTGTGAAGCGGCGTTCGCTCACGGCGCCGACGGCGTGGAACCCGTGTGGTCGGCACTCATGGGTGCACTGCAGCGCCAAGGGTTGGAAGCCATGGACCTTGTCGATCAACCGTTCGACCCAGCCGTGGCGGAAGCCGTGATGCAGGAGCCGGGCGACGGGTCGACCGACGGACCCGTGGTGAGTGACGTGCTGCGCACGGGCTACCGGTGGAAGGGTCGGGTGCTGCGCGCGGCCATGGTGAAGGTGCGCGGCTGATGAATGCCCCTCGGGAGTGGTTCGACAAGGACTTCTACGCCACCTTGGGCGTGGCCAAGGACGCCTCGGCCAAGGACATCACCAAGGCGTATCGCAAGCTGGCTCGTCAGTACCACCCCGACACGAACCCCGGTGATCAGGCGTCGGAAGACCGCTTCAAGGAGATCTCGGCCGCCTACGAGGTGCTGGGCGACGACGCCAAGCGAGCCGAGTACGACGAGGTTCGTCGACTGGGACCCGCCGGGGCTGGCGGGTTCAGTTTCAACGTGGGCGGTGAAGGCCTCAACGACATCCTCAGTCAGATGTTCGGTGGGGCTGCGCCTCCCCGTGGTCGGCGGTTCCGCCCACACTCGGGTGCAGGGCCACGCCGCGGAGGCGACATGGAGGCCCAACTCACGTTGAGTTTCCAAGACGCCGCTCAGGGCGTCACCACCACGCTGTACCTCACCAGCGACGGCCCGTGCGCGACATGTTCGGGTTCGGGTGCCAAGCCCGGTACATCGCCCACCACGTGCCCGAAGTGCGGTGGTCGCGGCTCGGTCGACGACAACCAGGGGTTCTTTTCGTTCTCCTCACCCTGCACCCGTTGTCAGGGCCGGGGAACCACTATCGAGCAACCCTGTGCGACCTGCCGCGGGTCGGGCACCGAGAAGCGCCAGCGCGAGGTGAAGGTGCGCTTGCCCGCTGGCGTGGCCGATGGCCAGCGCATTCGACTCAAGGGACGCGGTGGGCCGGGCATGAACGGTGGCCCAGCGGGGGACCTGTTCGTGGAGTGCCATGTGACACCCCACCCGGTGTTCGGTCGCGACGACAAGAACCTGCTCATCAAGTTGCCGGTGACCTTTGCCGAGGCCGCGCTGGGTGCCGAGATCGATGTGCCCACCCTCGACGGCGGCCGTGTGACGGTGCGCGTTCCCGCCGGTACGTCGTCGGGTGCCAAGTTGCGAGTGCGCGGTCGAGGCCTGGAGTTGGCGTCGGGCCAGGGCGACCTCATCGTGACCGTCGATGTGACGGTGCCGTCCTCGTTGAACGACGAGCAACGGCGCGCCATCGAGGCCTTCGCAGCGGCCACTACGGTGTCGCCCAGGCAACACCTGTTCACGCCGTGACCTGAGGGGAAGTGAGGTGCCCGCCCATGCGATCCCGTGAGCATGCCGTCTACGTGATCAGCGTTGCGGCGGAACTCGCCGGGATGCACCCCCAGACCCTGCGCATCTACGAACGGCGGGGTCTGGTGAACCCTGCTCGGACGCCCGGTGGCAATCGCCGATACAGCGATGCCGACATCGACCAGTTGCGTCGGGTGGCCGAACTGACGGCCGAGGGCCTGAACCTCGAGGGCATTCGGCGAGTTCTGGCCCTCGAGGTCGAGAACGCCCGTCTCCGTGCCGAACTCGACGAGGCTCGACGTGATGCGGCCCGAGCCAACGCCGATGCGGAACGTCGTCAACGCCGTGATCTGGTGCCACTGCGCCAAGCGGTGGCGGTGTACGGCGAGGTGCCCAGCGTCTTGCGTCGCGACCGCTGATCGCTGCCGTCAACGGTCCTTGCGGCAGACCGTCAAGAGGGCATCCCGTGGTCGTCGTACCCGAGGATGTCCTCGGCAACTCGAGCATCGGAGACGGGTAGTGCATGTGCCTTTCGGGCGATCCGTGCCAGCGCCTCTACGGGGTCGACCGCCTGCTCCTCGACGACTTGCCCCACGGTTGCAGAGTACTTGGCACAAGGCACCGTTGCTGATGCGGCGCTCTGGACCACTCGCTACCGTGCGCTGTGTGATCGCGCCGCCGCCCGGAGCACACCCCGACGAGGATGCCCCTTATGTGGCGGGACCGTTTCGATGGCGGCTCGGTCTGCGGCCCCTGGACTTGAGTGACTGGTTGCGGGTGGACGACGGTGCGTTGCAGGAGTGGGGCCACAAACTCGAGGTCCTCCATCGCCACCCCACCACGGCCATGGCCTGGCTCCCCGACGTGGAGGACGAATCGACCGAGATCCTCGGTGCCGTGCTCGGTCATCTCGAGCGTCATCACCCCGATCACGTGGGGCGTTGCGGTCCGGTGGAGCCGGATCGTCATCCACTCGAGTCGGCCGGACGTCTCATCACCGAGGATCTGGTGATGATGGTCGAACGCGACGGCGACCTCCTGGTGGGAGGGGGCGTGGTGGCCGCACCCAACCGGTGGGACCTGCGATCCAAGATCGGTCGCACCATGGCCGAGGTGCACGCACCCGTCGCGCAGCTGAACGAACAACTGGCAGGACCCATCGATGCCTTCTTCTCCCGCCTACGCCCCGAGCGTTCGTGGTGGCGACTGGGCTGGGGTCTGCTGGCAACCGACGAGCTGTACCTGCCGTTGGACGGCACCGCACCGCCCATGCCGCCAATGCCCCAACTCGGTGACCCCGACGTCGCCGACCGCCTGTTCCTGCGCGTCGAGCGTGAAACCCTTCGCCGATTCCCGCGCACTGGCGCCGTGCTGTTCACCATTGGCACCACCATTCGCCCGCTTTCGCATCTGGCCGGTCGACCCGACGATGCACAGCGACTGGCACAGGCCCTGGCCGCGTTCCCCCACGATGTAGCCGACTACAAGGGTGTCGTGACCCTACGCGATGCGGCGACGGAGGTCCTGAGCGCGAGAGGGCGTTAGGCCACGGCACCCCCCTCGTCGGGCGGTCTTCACTGGCTCGGTATGTCCATCGACCACACAGCCGTACACGACGTTCATGACCATGTAGCCGCAGTGTTCTCCGACCGCAGTAGTGCCGAGGCCGCCGTTGCCGATCTTCGAGCGCATGGCCTGGGGAGCGAACATCTCGGGGTGGCGGTCCACGGCACCGACACCGTGGTGTTCGAACACGACGATCAGGCCGAGGTGCTGCACGGCATGGAAACCGGTGCCGTCGTAGGCGCCCCGGTGGGCTTTCTGGCGGGCCTGGCATTATTCGCGTTGGTGGTTCCAGGCATCGCCGTCGGGGGCATTCTGGGCCTGTCCGCGGTGACGGCGGGTTGGGGTGCCTTCTTGGGTGCGTATGCAGGGATCGGCGCAGGCGACCGGGCGGGCGAGAGCCATGCCGAACTCGAGCGACTGTCGCTCGAACCGGGTGAAGTGCTGGTCGTCGCCTGTCGTCACGAGCCGAGCGATGACCTCGGGAGCGTCATGGAACGCCACGGTGGTCGCCTGCACTCGCGTACGTGACGCTGCTGTGGATCATCGGGTCGGGGCTGGCGATGAGTGCCATCGCCCTGGTTGGCCTGGTCACCCTGGCCATGCCACCCACCTTGCTCGATCGCCTCGTCCTCCCCCTCGTCGGTGTGGCCGCCGGCTCCCTGTTGGGCGGAGCGATGTTTCACATGGTCCCTGAATCGATCGATGCGCTTGGTAACGGCCTCGAGGTGCCGTTGGCCATGGTCCTCGGGTTCGTCGTGTTCTTCGTGATGGAGCAGTTCCTGCACTGGCATCACTGTCATCGCTCCGTCCACGCTCAGCATCGTCCTCTTGGAACCCTTCTCCTTCTTGCGGACGGTCTCCACAATCTCATCGGCGGCTTGGCCGTCGGGGGTGCCTTCATGGTGGACACACGAGTCGGGTTGGTCAGCTGGCTGGTGGCTGCGGCACACGAGGTGCCTCAGGAGTTGGGTGACTTCGGTGTGTTGGTTCACAGTGGCTGGTCGCGTCGGAAGGCTCTGGTGTGGAACGTCACCTCGGCCCTGACCTTTCTGGTGGGCGCGCTGGTTGCGTATGCCCTGGCCCACCAGGTGAACGTCGCCCTTCTGCTGCCCTTCGCCGCCGGGAACTTCCTCTACATCGCCGCCGCGGACCTGTTGCCGGAGTTGCGATCGGCCCGATCGTTCAGAAGCAGGGTGGAGACCACGATCAGTTTCATGGTCGGACTGACCTTCCTGCTCCTGGTCACCCGGTGAGTAGGCGCTCCAGCACCACGGCCACACCGTCGTCCGCGTTCGACGGCGCCACCTCGTCGGCAAGGGCCTTGGTGACGTGATCAGCGTTGCCCATGGCCACACCGTGGCCGGCCCAGCGCAGCATGCTGTGGTCGTTGTACTCATCGCCGAAGGCGACCACGTCGCCCGGTGCCACGCCGAGATGGTCGCACAGCCACGCAAGTCCACTGCCCTTGTCGATGCCGGCGGGGCCCACCTCCACGGCATCGGCACCCAGATGCGACACCTGCAGGTCGGGGCCCAACAGCGCGGGAAGTGCTCCCAGGAGGTCGTGTGCGCTGCGGTCGTGATGAAAGACCATCAGCTTGATGGCGACGTCGCCGTCCAGATGCAGCACATCGGCGTCGGGTTCGGCCAGACCGTGCAGGGCGGGAAGCCGTTCCACGAAGCCGCGTTCGTGGGCGAAGCCGGTGTCGGTGGCGAGAGCGAAGCCGAATCGAGGGTCCTCGCTGCGAAGGCGGGTCACCACGTCGCGTGCGACGTCGGCAGAGAAGGTGCGCTCCAGCAGGACCTCGGGGCCGGGAAAGGCGTACACCATGGTGCCGTTGCCCATGACCCCGTGGCTGAACGCTGTGGTGGTGGCTCCCAACAGGTCGGTGGCCATGTGGGGTGGGCGACCGGTGGCTGCCACCACCCACCACCCCTGGTCCCGGGCGGCCTCCAAAGCGGCGACCGAGCGTGGACTGACACGTCCGGTCGGGTCCAGCAACGTACCGTCCAGATCGAGGGCGACGAGTCGGGGGGACATCGCACCTGAGCCTGCCACGGAACTGAGTGCTACGACAACGCCCATAAATCATGAGTTGCCACGACTCAACTTGTAGGAAACTTTCTCGATGCCGCGCTAGTCTGCCGCCATGTCGATCGATCCGAAGACGTGGACCGCCAAGTGCCAGGAGGCCATGACCGCGGCCCTCGAGTCCGCCAAGGCCAAGTCCAACCCCGAGATCACCCCTGATCACGCCCTGGCTGCGCTTACCCGGCAGGACGGCACCATCGTGCCAGCCATGCTGACGCACGTGGGCAAGCAAGTGCTGCAGGTTCGCAATGCTGCCGATGAAGCCGTCGGAAAACTTCCGAGTGCGTATGGCGGGGCTGAGCCCCGACTCAGCCGCGACATGAGTCAGGCACTGTCGGCTGCCGACCAGGTGCGCAAGGACCTGCGCGACGACTTCTTGTCGGTGGAGCACCTGCTGTTGGCCTTGCATCAGAAGCTGGGTGTCACCTCAGAACAGTTGCTGAACGCGCTGCGAGCTGTACGGGGTAGCCACAGGGTCACCAGCCAGAATCCCGAAGACACGTTCCAAGCGCTCGAGAAGTACGGCCAGGACCTCACGGCTCGGGCCCGCGACGGCAAGATCGACCCGGTCATCGGACGCGATGAAGAGATCCGCCGCGTCATCCAGGTGCTGTCGCGGCGCACCAAGAACAACCCGGTGCTCATCGGCGAACCCGGCGTGGGCAAGACCG
>CAYMUC010000148.1:0-5855 GCA_964393535.1 uncultured Ilumatobacteraceae bacterium
TTTTCTGGACTGGCAACCCGTACCCGTGGCGGCGGCGTCCATCGGGCAGGTACACCGCGCGGTCACCACCGACGGCGACATCGTGGCGGTGAAAGTGCAGTACCCCGGGGCCGCCGAGGCCATCACTGCCGATCTCGCCAACGCCGATGCGCTGTATCGACTCGTGTCCATGTTCGCCCTCAAGGGACTGGACTCGCGGGCGTTGGTGCAGGAACTCCGTGAGCGAATGGGCGACGAACTCGACTATCGGCGCGAGGCCGCGCAGCAGCGATGGTTCGCCGAGGCCTTCGCCGGCCATCCCGCCCTGCAGGTGCCGCGGGTGATCGACCGGTGGTCCACCGGCAAGGTGCTCACCACCGAGTGGGTGGATGGATGGACCTTCGACGAGCTACTGCGGCGAGGCTCGCCCGCCGTGCACCAGCACGCCGGCGAAGCCATGTGGCGGTTCGCCCAGCACTCGTTGCATCGCCTCGAACGCTTCAACGGTGACCCACATCCGGGAAACTTCCGCTTCCATCCCGATGGCACGGTGACCTGTCTCGACTTCGGCATGGTGAAGCAGTACGCACCCGGCGAGTGGGAACGGCTGCGACCCTGCCTGGACGGCATCATCATCGACCGGGACCCCGAAGCCCTGGTGTCGGCCATGCTCGAGGTCGGGTTCCTCGAGCGCTCGAGCGGTCTCGACCCCCAGGCCGTCTACGACTACGTCAGCGCTCCATACCGTCCCTACCTCAGCGACGAGTTCACCTTTGCGCCCGGCTTCTTGCGCCAGGCCATGGGAGACATCGTCGACGTTCGTGGACCGCATCGTGACGTCATGACCCGACTGAATCTTCCGGCGTCGTTCGTGGTGCTGAACCGGGTGGTGTGGGGAGTGTCGGGAGTGCTGTCCCAACTTCGGGCACACGGACCGTGGCGAGCCATGCTGCTCGAGTATCTGGTGGACGATGCTCCTGCCGCCACCGAGATGGGGGCCGCCGAGATGGCGTGGTGGAGAGGCCGTTCGGCCGCCTCGGTACGCTGACCTCATGTCCGAGGCGTTGACCATCCACGAACTCGCCGACCGCTGCGAATGGGCCTTGGAGCGAACGCAGCGATGGTTCGAGTTGATGGGTGCTTGGTCCAGCGTGGCCGACGGCGATCTGAAGCGGGTGGTGTTGGCACGGGTGGCCACGCATGCGGCGGCGCACGTGGAGTGGTGGGCCCAGCGCGTCCCTGCCGTTGACGGTGTGGCTCGGGCAACGTCAGCAACCGACACCGAACAGAACCACTGGGCTGTCGCGATCACCGCCCTGGCTGGCGAAGGACCCACGGCCCTGGGCCTCCAGGGTGCGGCCGAGCTGCTCACCCGATGGATCGACGAGTACGCACGCTGGATTGCTGTTCACGATCCCGACCTCGACGCCCCGACCGTGCGGGTGCTGGAACTGGTCTTGTCCGACCTGACGCGGGACCGCGACGACCTGGTGGCCGCCGCCGGATAACCGTGCCACACCCCCTGGCGATGATGGGGGCATGGCGGCAACCGAAGGCGCTCTGGCCCGGTCCAGAGACATTCGAGAACTCGAGGACCGGGTTGCCCACCTCTGCGGTCGCATCAACGCCCTCGAGGGAGAACTCACGGGAACGCTTGCCGAACTGTTCCGTCTGAAGGCCCACGAGGGTGTGGGCTGGCGCTCGCCAGGTCAGTACGTCGCCTGGCTCACCGGCACGGCACGCAGTCGCGCCGGTGCGCTCGTGGCCACCGCGCACGCTGCCGACCACTTCCCGCTGGTCGTGGGCCGCCTCTCCCGGGGCGAGATCAGTCTCGACCAGACCGCCGCCATCGTGCGTACCGCACCCCCGTGGTCCGACAAGGTCATGGCCGACTGTGCCGGTGCCATGACACCGGCGCAACTCGCCAAGACGGCTCGCATCCATCAGTTGGCCGATGCCGCCGAACAGGCTCGCCACGGCACTGCCCAAGCACCTGCCCCCACACCCCCCACACCGGCTGTGCCGGAGTCCTTCCAACTCCACGGCCTCGATGCCGGCGGCTATCAGGGCCGCCTCCGGCTCGATGCCGATCACGGTGCCGAGTTCGCCGCAGCGATTCGAGCGCACCTCGATGTGCTGTGGACCGAGTGGAAGACCGCCGGCGGCCAGGGACCATCGCCCAAACCGGTCGACGCCTTGATGCGCATGATGCGTCGTGCCTCCGAAGCCGATGCCGCCGGTTTGGGGACGAGCGCCGATCATCGGCGGCACCTGGTGGTGCTCCACGTCGACGTGTCCACGCGCGTGGGTCAGGCCCACATGGGTCCGGCGCTTCCCACATGGGTCACCGAGGGCTGGTCCTGCGACGCCACCTTCCAGACGCTGTTCACCCAAGAGGGTCGCCCCCTCGGGGTGGGGCCGACCCGCACGCTTCCCCGGCGGCTTCGCCTCGCCATCGAACAACGCGACGGTGGGTGCCGAGTACCCGGGTGCGGCTCGCTCATCGTGCATCTGCATCACATCCACCACCACGCCCACGGTGGTCCCAGCGAGACCTGGAACCTGGTGGCCATATGCCCCTCACATCATCGGGCGTTGCACCGCCATGAGCTCCTGCTCACCGGCAACAACGCCGACGACCCGAACGGGCTCACGTTCACCACCGCCAGTGGCCGGGTCATGATGGCACCCCTTGCCGCCGTCACTCCTGATTTGGCGCAACGCCTCGCCGACCTGAACACCGATGATCAGGTGAAGGCGCAGCGGCCCGACGGCGGCAGGGTCGACTGGCGCAATGTCGTCCCATTCCCACCCAGCGCCCGAGCGGCCTCCCCCGTTGCGCTCCCCAGCGGCAGCGGCGATCGCAGCAGTGGAGATGCGTCTGGTACGGGCGACGATGACGGCCATGACAGCATGTCGGCATGACGCCGCCCATGCACCGCCGCCGGGTCGAACTTGGTGAGGTTGCACTCGACGTGCTGGAGGCCGGCACCCCGGGTCAGCCCGTGGTCATCTTGGCCCACGGGTTCCCCGAATGCGCCTGGTCGTGGCGGCACCAACTCCCGGTACTGGCCGACGCCGGCTTCCACGTGTTGGCACCCGACCAGCGCGGCTATGCGCGGTCGAGCGCGCCACGCAAGGTGGATGCCTACGGCATCGACCACCTGGTGGGAGACCTCCTGGCATTGCTCGACATCACTGGCCACGACCAGGCGGTGTTCGTGGGGCACGACTGGGGCGCACTCGTCACCTGGGACCTCGCTCGCCTGTACCCCGAACGGGTGAGGGCTGTGGTGGGCGTCAGTGTGCCCTTCACCCAGTGGCCCATGAAGCCCACCGACCTGTTCGCGGCGGCCTTCGGTGACCGGTTCTTCTACATGAGCTATTTCCAGGCTGTGGGACCGGCCGAACGTGAACTCGAGGCCGACGTTCGCCGCACCATGCACACCATCCTGTGGGGTGCGTCGGGCGAGCAGTACCGCGGTCAGCCCACCGAACTTCCGCCCGCTGAAGGCACCGGCTTTCTCGACATGTTCGGCGACGTCCCCGAACACCTCCCGCACTGGCTCAGCGCCAACGACTTCCAGCACTACGTCGACGCGTTCACCGCCAGCGGTTTCTTCGGTCCGGTGAGTTGGTACCGCAACCTCGACGCCAACTACACCCGAACACTGGGTGTGCCTGCGTCTCGTCTCACCATGCCATCGTTCTTCATCGGCGGCGACCACGACGGGGTCATCGCCGATCGACCGCACATGGTCGACGCCATGATCGACCTGCTCCCCGGTTACCAGGGCAAGGCCATGCTCGAAGGAGCAGGCCACTGGACCCAGCAGGAACGGCCCGATGCGTTCAACGAGGCGCTCTTGGGCTTCCTCCGGTCGCTGTAGCCCGGCGGGCCTGGTGGGCGTAGGCCCACCGTTCGAATGGATTCGCCCGGTACGCCACAGCATCCACCATCCGGCCGAGCGGCTCGCGACGCCCGGCGCGCCACCATCGCCACACACCCACTGGGACGGCAAACACCGACCACCCCACGTAGGCCACGGGGAACACCGGACCCAGCAGTCGCGCCTGCCACACGTGAACCTGTTCGTGGTCGTCGACCAGGCTGTAACGCCCCTGAACCCCTGTGACCACGTTGCCCATGGCCATGGCGAACCCCCGCCGCACCTGAAAGCCCCCGTCGTACACATGCCTACCCCGGCGCTCGCTCTGTTGGGGAACGAAGCCGGAGCCCCCACGTACGGCGCTCAGGCCGTGGCTGACCAGTCCACCGGCACTGGACGCCAGGCCCCAGGTGTGGTCCAACACGAAGCCGACCACACCGGGGCCTGACCGCCAGTCGTAGATGCGGCGCCACCCGTTGAGCACGCCACTGACACCACCCACCACTGCGGCGGGCACCGCTACACCGACCGCCCGGCCGGTGAACCAACCGAGGGCGACACCCGCCACACCGACCGCAGTGGCTTCGTAGCGGCGTGCCAACACCTCAGCGTTCGCGCAGTTTGGCGAGGAGACGCAGCAACTCGAGGTACAGCCACACCACCGTCACCAGCAGGCCCAGAGCAGCGAACCACTCCATCTGCTTCGGGTAGCCCTCACGTGCGCCCCGCTCGATGAGGTCGAAGTCGAGCGCAAGGTTGAACGCTGCGAGGCCGGCCACGAACAGGCTGAACACGATGCTGGTGGTGCTGGAACTGGTGAGGAAGGACACCTCGCCGCCGAACGCGTTGATCACGAACGACACCAGGTACAGCAAGCCCACGCCGAGCGTGGCAGCGATGACGATGCGCCGGAAGCGGTCGGTCACCTTGATGATGCGGGTGCGGTACAGCAGCAACATCACCAGCAGCACACCCACCGTGGCGCCAGCAGCAGCCACCACGATGCCGTCGTAGTAGGTCTCGAACGACTTCGAGATGGCCCCCACGGCGAAACCCTGACCGATGGCGTACACCGGTGCGAGGAACCGTGCCAGCGCCGGCTTGAAGGCGCAGACGATGACGGCGACGAAGCCCACCAAGACGCCGACGATGGCAATCCCGGGGAAGCTGTACACCTCGCCCTCGACGGTCTTCACCGACGTCCATCCGAAGGCGGCGGCGATCATGAGGAGGGCGAACAGCAGCAGACTGGCGCTGGCAACGCCACTCACGGTCATGGTCCGCTGATCGGCGTAGGGCTCAGGGGCCGCATCGGGATGCGGCAGTTTGATGGTCGGATTCCAGCCGACGTTGCGGTCGGAGACCGGAGCACCCTGGGGAGGGGCCCAGGCACCGTCGTGCGCACCACGCTCGACGGCTCTGGCCATGGAACGTTCATTCAGCAACGGGTTTGACATAACGGCAGGATACCGGTCGATAGCGAACGCTTGTGGTGATACGCGACCATCCAGCATCGCGATACGCGATGACCGGGCCGCACCTGACCCGCGCCTGAGGTGGGTCTTGACGTGGTCGGTATCGTGACCGTGTCCAGGCCGTCGAGATCAGGCGGTCACATATCCGGAGGAGCGCCCGTGGCGAAAGACCGTGTCGAGCGAGACGAAGAGGACCTCGTCCGTCTCTACCTCACCGACATCGGCCAGTACACGCTGCTCACGAAAGACGACGAGGTACGTCTCGCCAAGGCCATCGAGGCCGGGAAGGACGCCTCGTCGCAGTTGGAGCAGGCCGGCAAAGAGACCACGGCGGCCGAGAAGCGGCGCTTGCGCAACCTCGCTCGCGAGGGCGAAGAAGCCGAGCGTGCCTTCGTTCAGAGCAACCTTCGACTCGTGGTCTCCATCGCCAAGAAGTACCAGGCTTCCGGGCTCCCACTGCTCGACCTCATCCAAGAGGGCAACCTCGGCCTCATGCACGCCGTCGAGAAGT
>CAYMUC010000149.1:0-5830 GCA_964393535.1 uncultured Ilumatobacteraceae bacterium
CGAGGTCGGCTGTTACGTGGGAACAGTTCTCGACGGCGAAGACCCGAACACTGTGACCCTGTCGGGCAGCACTCGGGCCACGGGCAGCAAGGTGGTCGATGGCATGACGACTCGATGTCCCGACTGGGTGCCCCCGCAGACCGGTGGCGCCGTGCCACTGCCGCCAGCGGTGAGCGAGTTGGTGACGCGTCCGGTCGCCACGTCTACGTCGGCGCCAGCCACGACGACGGTGCCGTCATCGACGACGCTCCCGCCTGCCACGACGGTGGCGCCAGCGACAACGATCCTGGCTCCGGTTCCGGTGGGAGGGGCGTTACCCGAGTTGGCTCCGGGTGACCGTCAGGTGCTGACCGATGGGCGGGCTACTGACGTCGAAGTGTTCGTGGACAACAGCACCGACTTGGTGCTCCGGGGTCAGGACTTCGAACTGCGTTTGAAGGGTGACTGTCGCACCGACTGCGTCATCGACGTCGAGACCAGTGGTCGCGAGTTGTTGACGCTCGAGGAGCGAGGCCGCGCCAATGTGTCGGGTGAGGGATTCTTGCCCGGGACCCCAGTGCACGTCTGGTTGTTCTCCGAACCGCGCTACCTGGGAACACTCACCGTGCAGCCCGACGGCACCTTCACCGGTCAGGTGCCACTGAACGACGTGGTTCCGGGCCTCCACACGCTTCAGGTGAACGGGACCAGTTTCGATGGGCTGCCCCGGAGCGCCAACCTGGGCGTCAGGGTGCTTCCTGGTGAGGCTCCATCCCCCAGTCCGGGCGCGTTGCCCGCCACCGGCACCGACTCGGCGCCGTTGTGGTTCGTTGCGCTCGTGCTGCTGGGTGCCGGCCTGGTGGTCACTAGCAGGCGGCGTGGGGTGAGCGGCGGCTGAGGCTTGTTCAGGGTCGCGAGAACACGTGGTGTCCCCCGATGCGGCGCCACACCACGGCGCTGTGGCGAGTGGTGCGTCCCTGATCGTCGGTGACGTCCACGTGCCCCCATTGCCAGGTGGCTCTACCGTCTGGCCCGGCGAACGACCATGTCATCTCGAACACTCCCGGGGCGCCCTGAACGGCCTTCACCCGTAACGCAACTGGGAACGGAGTGCCATCGGCGACGAAGCGGTCACTCGCGTCGTTGAACCGCCGTACGGCGACACGAAACAGTTCGCGCTCCGTAGCCGTGAGGCGGGCGTAGTCGGCCTTGAACGACCCGGTCCGGCGATACCGCACCATCGGTACGGTGCCAGCGTCGTCACCCGTCCAGTTCATCGATCAGTGCATCAACCGAGTCACCACTGACCAGTCGGCCAGCAGCGAGATCAGCGTCCGCCTCTCGCTCCATGCGCTGCCAGCGTTCCGTCCAGAACCAGGCCTGATCGGCTGGCACGGGAACGACGCCGCGCATCTCGAAGCGCCCGTCGTCGGTTTCGACGATCTCCAGCTGTGCGCCAGGTGTGTTCAACGACAACCGTTCACGCACTGCAGGCGGCAGTGTGATCACACCCCTCTTCTGCACGGCGACGAACTCGTGCACCTTTGCCATGACACCCCCTCCGAGAACTCTGGCAGTCTGCCTGTAGTACAGCATTTCTGCAATGCGGTGACGTGCGAAGCCAGCACCAGACGCGAAAGGGGCAGGCCCTGGTGGACCTGCCCCATCTGCTCGGCCCGAAGGCCCTGCGACTTGATTTGATCAGCCGGCCAGCAGTGCCGAAACGTCCAGGTCGGCGGGCACCATCACGGCGTCGATCACGTGGATGACACCGTTCGCGGCGGCTACGTCGACGGCCGAGATGGGGGCGCCAGCGATGCTGATGTTCGCGCCGTCGACAGCGATGGTGGCACTGTCGCCACTTGCCATCTCGACGTCACCGGCGGCCACCATGTCCGAGGTCACCTCGCTGCCGACGATCACGTGGTACAGCAGGATGTCGGTCAGGACCTCGAGGTTCTCGGGCAGCAGCAGAGCGTCCACCAGGCCAGCCGGCAGCGCGGCGAAAGCGGCATCGGTGGGGGCGAAGACGGTGAAGGGCCCCTCGCCCTGCAGGGTCTCCACCAGGCCGGCGGCGCCCAGGGCGGCGGCCAGTGTGTTGAACGAACCAGCAGCGGTGGCCACGGCAACGATGTCGCCCGCTTCCTCGGCGGGGGCCGCCGTGGTGGCCGGAGCGGCGGTGGTGGTGGTGTCGGCGGTGTCGGCGTCATCGCTGCAGGAGGCGGCGATCAGCGACAGTGCGGCCACGGCGGCGATGAGGGGGGTGCGCTTGCGCATGGGGGTACTCCTTGTTCCGACCGGCGGGGCCGATCGAGGTTGTTCACGAATCCCGAAAGGGGCTCCCGAATCAGGGTAGGGGGCGTGTGTCGACAACCCACCGCTGTTTAGTGATAAATGTGTCACCGTGAGGGGCGCGTCGGCGCCGAAAGCCCTGCGATGTAGGCGGTCCCGTCATTCATCATGGAGCCATGACGTCCTCATCCTCCATTACGCGTCCATCGATGATTGGCGCTTTGGTGATCATGGCAGCCATGATCGGGTGGTCGGTCGCACGCGCCTCGGGGGTATCGGGCCCCTCGCTCTCACCCAGCGCCTACGTGCCACTGGATCCGGTGCAGGTGTTCGATGCGCGGGTCGATGGGCCGATGGGTCGGTGGTCGCGGCCGGTCGACCCTTCGATCTGGTGGTGGTAGGTGGCTCAGTGCCGGCGGCGGCGACAGCCGTCACGTTGAACATCACCGTGGTGCAGCCCACCCGTGCGGGATACCTGACCGTACGAGCCTCGGACGCTCGCGGCGAAGCCTCGACGTCCGCCATGAACTTCGAGGCCGACGACACAGCGTTCAACTCGTCCACCGTGGCCTTGTCGTCTTTGGGTGCCGTGCGCTTCCTCTACGAAGCCTTCGGTGTCTCCACCGGGGAGTTGCAGTTGCTGGTCGACATGTTGGGCTACTACGTGCCGGTGCCGGCCGGGGCTGCAGGTCCCGCGGGTCCCGTCGGTCCCGCTGGACCGTCGGGCGTCGGCATGGTCGAGTTGTCCGTCTGTGGACCCAACGGCGATCAGCCGTGCAAGGTCGGCATGACCGAACCGGCCGGCGGGTTCATCTTCTACGTCGACTCCATGGACCAACACCCTGGTTTCGATTAGCTGGAGGCGGCACCGACCGACGCAGCCGACGGTGCGGTCGTCTCGGTTCCGCGGTGTTCCAACACGAGCACCGCACTGGGGTTGTCCGACTGTGACGAGCGAGCACTGGGCGCCGGCGCAACCAACTCGGCCTTCATGTTGAGCGGAGGACCGCGATGCACCAGCGGTGCGGCGAAGTTGGCCGGCGGCTACGCCGTCACCGTCGGTACCAGCGTTTACGACGACTGGTATCTGCCCTCGATCACCGAACTGACCCTGATGTTTCACAACCTGGGCCAGTCGGGTGTCGGGGCGTTGTCGATCGCAGAGTACTGGAGCTCCACCGAAAGCGGCAGCAGCCTGGCACTCAGTCAGAACTTCCAGACCGGCACGGTCGGAAAGTCGGGCAAGGCCGGCGGTCGCCGGCGACGGTCCCGTCGTGCTGTTGATCCACGGCTTTCCACAGACCTGGTACTGCTGGCGTCACGTGATCCCACTGCTCGCAGCGGATCATCTGGTGATCGCACCTGACTACCGGGGTGCAGGTCTCAGCGATCGTCCACTGCACGGGTACGACAAGCAGACGATGGCTCGAGATCTCGTCGAACTCGTCGACGACGTCGCCGGGAGGACGATCGATCACGCGGATCTCGCATCGCTCACCCTGGTCGACACGCCCAGACCCGGAACGACCACATGGGACCGGATTGCGGCGAATCCGCGCGTCTGGCACCTGGCGTTCCATGCGAACGTCGACATGGCGGAGCGTCTGGTCACCGAACACGAACGGGTCTACATCGACGAGTTCGTCCGTGTGCGAATGGGTGATCCGACAGCGATCACCGGTGACGACCTCGACGTCTAGTTCGAGGCCTACAGCCGCCCGGGCGCTCTGCGGGCTGCGTTCTCGGCCTATGCGTCGATGGCTGACGACGCCGTCCGGAACCGCTCGGCGTTCGCTGCTCGTCTCGAGGTACCGACGTTGACCGTGGGTGGTGCCCAGTCGACCAGCGGACCTCTCCCGGCACTCGCAGGCGACGAGGTCAGCAGCCACCACCACAACGTGACGGTCGAGGGTGCTGGGCACTGGATACCCGAAGAAGCACCGCGTGCACTGGTCGACGCGTGGCGTACCTGGCAGCAACAACTCATCGACTCGAGGGGTCGTACCACGTCACCACAGCACTAGCGACAGCAGCAACGCCAACAAGCGGGGCTGAAACCCTGATCTGCATGTCATGCTGTGCGGCCATGAGCTCACGGTGGTTGTCGAAGCGTGGTGTTGGTGTGGTGGCTGCCGTCCTGGTGGCGGCCGTGGGAGGTTGGACCGTTGCGCGGGCAACGGGTGGGTCCGCCACGGTGCCCAGTGCCTATGTGGCACTGGATCCGGTGCGGGTGCTGGATCAGCGCGCCACTGGGCAGCCGTTGACCGCCGGGATGCCACTCGATCTGAGGATGGCGGGTGCCGTGGTGCCCAGTGAGGCGACGGCGGTTGCGTTGAACGTCACCGTGGCCGAGCCGACGCGTGCCGGGTATGTGAGTGTTCGCGCCTCGGACGCCTCGGGGCGACCGGCGACCTCCACGGTGAACTTCCGGGCAGGTGTCACCGTCGCAAACTCGACGACCGTGATGTTGTCGCGAACGGGGTCGGTGCGCTTCGACTACGACGCCTCGGGAGCGACGTCGGCTGAGTTGCGTCTGATCATCGATCTGCTCGGCTACTACGTGCCGGTCGCTGCGGGACCTGCCGGTCCGGCGGGTCCCGTCGGCCCAGCAGGTCCGATCGGTCCGGTCGGCCCCGTAGGCGTCGGGGTGCCCGGCCCTGCCGGTCCCGCCGGGCCAGCGGGCCCCGCCGGTGGTGGCGGAGCGAGCATCACCGAGTTGTCGGTGTGTGATGGTTCCGACGCCGGCACTGTCGCCGACGAGTTGTGCAAGATCGGCATGACCGGGCCGGGCGGAGGGCCCGTGTTCTTCATCGACTACCTGGATCAGTATCCGAGCTTCTGCGCCGCTGGCGACTGCAACTATCTCGAAGCGGCGCCGGCCGATGTCGACGAGGCGGGTGGTGACTTCTTTTCTCAGTGGTGTTCCGATACCAGCAGCCTGGTGAACCTGAACTCGTGGTCCAACCGGGGCGTCGGTACCGGACGTACCAACACGGCAACGGCCGATACCTCCTGCACCAGCGGCGCTGTTCAGGCGGCCGTGGACTACACGTCGCCGTCGTTCAACGGTGTCACCCAGACCGATTGGTGGCTGCCGTCGCTGGGCGAGTTGATGCTCATGTTCACCAACCTGACTCACGCGGGCGTGGGCGACTTCGCCACCAACACCAGTTACTGGTCGTCGTCGGAGAACGCAGCGAGCAGTTCCTGGGTGGTCAGTTTCTCGGGCGCAGGAACGAACGCCAGCTCGAAGTCGGCGAATGGTCGACTGCGGCCGGTGCGTGGCTTCTGAGCTACGTCGCGCCCGACGGCGGGGTCGGGCCACAGCGAGACCGATGGCCAACAGAACAACGGCCACCAGGTACAGCGATGCCGGAGCGTCCGACCCCGTCGCTGGCAACGGTGGTGGTGCCAATTGGAGCGCCTGACTGAAACCCACGCCGCTCGCCGGTGCGTACGCCGCCACGGTGTGAGCACAGCGCAACGCCTCGATGTCCATGTCGGCAGGAGCCATGACGGCGGTGAGCGGGGCGCGCTGGTGCGCAGACCCGGTGCGTCG
>CAYMUC010000150.1:0-5760 GCA_964393535.1 uncultured Ilumatobacteraceae bacterium
TCCACGGGGCCGCTGGGGCAGCGGCCACCTGACACGGCGGCGTCGCCACGCTGATCTGCCACATCAGCACGGGGTACTCACCTTGGCAGTGACCCCAGGTGGCGCCACCTGAAGAGCCCGACACGATGGACCATCCGGCGTCCGTGAAGGTCTGCAGCCTGGTCATGGCCGTGGTCGACAGACCCGTGCCACCCGCGCTGGTTGCCTGGCCCGAGGTGGCGGTGTCCCAGAACGAGTCGGTGACCACCAGCCAGCTGGGAGCGTTGGGGTAGAGGCGACCGACCAACCCCCCGGGGCTCGCAGCGGCAGACACCGGGCCCAGGGAATACGACCGTGACACCGTGATTCCACCTGCCGAGTAGGGATTCGCTCCCCCAACCAAACCCCCTGCGACCAGTTGGAGGGCTTCGGTCGCGGCCGCAGAGTACGAGTCCTCCACGGTGACGGTTCCCGTGGAGGTGCGCATGACGTAGCCGATGAGGCCCCCGATGTCCTGGTTGCCGGTGACGGTCCCTGCCGAGAACGACGATGACACCGTGACATGACCCGACGACGACGACACGATGCCGCCCACCAGTCCCCCTACGAGCGTGTTGCCGGAGACGCTTGCGTGTGCCGATGACTGCGTGATGGTGGTGGGGGCAGCCAAGTTGACTCCGACGCGGCCGATCAACCCGCCGATGCTCTGACCCGTGACCGAGACCACGGCGTTGCTCACGGTGACACCGGAGATGGTGGAACCGAGAACGTTGCCGGCCAGGGTGCCCGCTCGACCATCTCGCGAGGGACTTCCCGAAGGGGCGGTGATGGTCACGTCGGTGAGGTGTAGATCGGTGATGGTGGCGCCCGATACGGCGCCGAAGAAGCCCACACCAGGTACGACCCCGCTCATGGACACATTCGAGATGGTGTAGCCGCCTCCGTGATAGGCACCCGTGAACGGGGCGGCGATGGTGCCGATGCGATGCCACGCTGTTCCCGACGCAATGGCGATGTCGGCCTGCTGTTCGAAGTGCCGGTCCAGGCACGCCGGTAGCCGCATGGCTTCCAGTTGGGCACTGGTGGTCACCACGTAGGGGTACACCGCTGAGCCGTCACCCACGGGGAACTCGGCATCGGGCGCGCCCTCGCACGTTCCGGGCACTGCCGCAACAGGGGTCAGGAAGCCTGACAACGGAACGGTGCTCGTGGTCACCGGGGTGGTGCTTCGCACCCGGAAGGTGTACGGCACACCGTTGGAAAGGCCCGACACCGTGGTGCCCGACGGGCTGATGGTCGACACCGTGGCGTTCCACCAGGTGGTGCCATCGGTCGAGCCCTCCACCGCCCAGGTTTGGGGCTGATAGGGCGAGGTGGCCTCGGTCCACGTCAGGGTGACGCTGGCACTGGTGGTCGCCGCAGTCAGCCCAGTGGGGCCTGCTGGCAGTGCCGAGCGAAGGGGAGCGCTCTGATCTACACGGTCGCCGGTACCCAACTGCCCGTTCCAGTTCTGGCCCCAACAACTCGGCGTGCCGTCGCCCAGGAGTGCGCAGGTGTGTGAGAACCCGGCACTGATCGACCGGATGTGCAAGCCCACCGGTTGAGCCGACACGTTGGCAGGTGTGAAGCGGTTCGTGGTGGTGCCGTCACCCAAGGCGCCGACGCCGTTGTACCCCCAGCACGCCGCCCCACCATCGTCGAGTAGCACGCAGGTATGCGAGTCGCCCACCGCCAGGTCGATGGCCTGGGTCGGTGGCCCGCCGGGTAGCGACAACGTGCCACTGGGTGCTGTCAGTGTGGCGAAGGTGGTGGGATCCAGACCCAACTGACCCCACTGGTTGTAGCCCCAGCAGGTCACCGTACCGGCGCCGTACAGTGCGCAGGTGTGGAACCCCCCGGCCTGGATAGCTGTGGCGTGAGTGTTGGCGGGCACGCTCACGGAGACGGGTTGGTTCCGATTGGTGGTGGTGCCGTCGCCCAGTTGACCGTCGCCGTTGCGACCCCAGCAGGTCATGGCCCCATTGGCCTGCAGTGCACAGGTGTGGTCCAAGCCGGCGTCCACCGACACCGCTCGAACACCGCCGGGTAGTCCGATGATGTCGTGGGTGGCGAACTGGTTCGTGTTACCACCGTCGCCCAGTTGCCCGTACAGGTTGTAGCCCCAGCAGGCGATGGTGCCATCGGTGTGCAGGGCGCAGGTGTGGCTGCCGCCGGCAGTGATGGCCTTCGCCCGACCTGATCCCTGCAGGGAAATGGGTGCCGAAGGTATGGAGCGGTCACCGGGCGACCACATGCCCACACCCAACTGCCCGGAACTGTTCGAACCCCAGCACGACACCCGCCCGTCCACGAGCAGCGCGCACGTGTGGTACGTGCCCGCGGTGATGGCGGTCGCGCGGCCTGGCGCAGGCAGTGCCACGGGCTCGCCCAGGTCCAGTTCGCGGAGCGAGGTCGTGCCGCGACCCAGTTGGCCGTAGAGGTTGCCACCCCAGCACCACACCAGGCCTTCGGAGTTCAGTAGGCAGGTGTGACCACCCCCAGCAGCCACTGCAGCGATGCGAACGTCGCCTTGAGTGGCCTGAACGGCAGTAGGCGCTGACCGGTCGATGGTGGTGCCATCGCCCACCTGGCCGGTGTGGTTGCGGCCCCAGCACGTCATGCCGCCTGTGGCGAGCTGTGCGCAAGTGGTGTGGTAGCCGGCCACCACCTGGGTTGCGGCATCACCGGCGGGCAGCGAGACCGCGGCACCAGGTGTTGGCTGCAAGGCCCCGCCTGTGGTCACGCCCACTTGCCCGTACTCGTTGACCCCCCAGCACGTGACGGTCCCCACCGACGAGCGGGCGCACACATGGTTCGCACCAGCGGTCACCTGCACGGCTGTCTCGCCCGCGGGCAGCGAGATCACTGTGGGCACCCAACGATCGGTGGACGTGCCGTCGCCCAGTTGGCTCAGATGGTTGCGGCCCCAGCAGTTCACCAGGCCACGGTGAGATACCGCACAGGTCGTATCGAGGCCCACAGTCAGGTTGGCCGCCGGCTCGCCACCAGCCAACAACACGGGGCTGGACGGGGTGGCGCTGGCCGATGAGGTGACGCCCGCACCGAACTGTCCGTATTCGTTCGAGCCCCAACAGGTGATCCTGCCGGTGGCCAGCAGCGCACAGGTATGGCTACGCGAGGCGCTGATGCCCACCGCCGCGGTGGCGTTGGGCATCAGCACCGCCAGCGGGGTGTCGTGAATGGCGAAACTTGTGCCCTGGCCCAATTCGCCGTTGTTCTCGGCCCCCCAACACACCACCTCGCCGTTGTCCAACACGGCGCAGGTGTGCAGGTTGCCAGCGGCGATGGCCACGGCACGGCGATGTGTCGGTAGGGCCACCAGGCCCGGTGCGGGGCCTTGGAGACCGGCTCCGGCACCCAGCGTCCCGACCGTATCGTCGCCCCAACAGGCCACCTGACCATCGGCCAGCAACGCGCAGGTGTGGTTCTCGCCCAGTGCCACCGCCACCGCACGCCAACCGGCGGGCAACGCCACGGCCACCGGTGTGGTCGAGCTGGTCGTGGTGCCGTCTCCCAACTGCCCGACGCGGTTCTCCCCCCAGCAGTCCACACTGCCACCGGGGTTGACGGCGCACCCGTGCGAGAAGCCCACCGCGATCTGGTCGGCAGCTGACCGCACCATGGGTCGCGCCTCAGCGTCCATCGCTGTGGATGCTTGAACCAGGGCGAGGGCTGAGACCAGGGTGCCACACACCAAGAAGAAAGGTGTGTAGACAGAGGCGTAGCGGCGTGGACGGGGCACGTCGGGAACCTAGGCAGCCGATCGAGGTGCGACGCCGGGAAACCCGACTATGGCGCTCCTCATGTGGGGGTAGCCCCTCAGCCAGATCATGCTGGCGGCGAGTGCTGTGGCACGATGCGGGCTATGGAAGCGAACGATGCCGTGCTCACCGAAGTCCGTGGCCGGGTGCTGTTGATCACCCTCAACCGGCCGGATCACATGAATGCCGTGAACACCGATCTGGCCCAGGGTCTTGTGGCTGCGGTGCAGCAACTCGACAGCGACGACGGCCTGACCGCTGGTGTGCTCACCGGTGCGGGTCGCGGATTCTGTGCCGGAATGGACCTGAAGGCATTCGCCGCTGGTGGGCCACCCGTGGGGTTCGACACGTTCCTCGAACAGGGCAGCCGCAAGCCGCTCATCGCTGCGGTGGAGGGCTTCGCGCTGGCCGGCGGCCTGGAAGTGGCGCTCACATGCGACCTGATCGTGGCCGCCGAAGGCGTGAAGTTGGGTATCCCCGAGGTGGGCGTGGGACTGTTTGCTGCCGGCGGTGCACTGCTGCGCCTGCCCAGTCGCCTTCCGTTCGCCGTGGCCATGGAGATGGCCCTCACCGCCGATCCCATCACCGCCGAGCAGGCCAAGGAGTACGGCCTGGTGGCGCGGGTGGCGCCCAAGGGTGAAGCGGTACGGGTGGCCATGGAACTGGCCGAGCGCATCGCTCGCAATGCGCCGTTGGCGGTGGCCGCATCCAAGCAACTGGTGCGAGAGACCCAGGGGCGTACAGAGGACGAGTTCTGGGCGCTGCAGCGGCCGCTCATGGGCAAGGTGTTCACATCGGAGGACGCCAAGGAAGGCCCTCGCGCGTTCGCCGAGAAGCGGGCACCGAACTGGTCAGGGCGCTGAGGCCCTCGTCCTCCGGGCAGGCCTACTCAGCCGTTCACCACGCCGATCTTCAGGGTGGCCAGCCACTTCTCGGGTTCGCCCTGGCCGCTGTGTTCACCCATGAAGTCGTCGGTGGCGTCTTTGCCGCACATGTCGATGATGTCGCCAGCGCCGGCGGGATGGCGTTGGATGAACGTGGTCATGTCGTAGACGTTCCCGTTCACCACCGTCCAACAGTCGTCGGGTGCGGCGTGGCGACGCACCTCGTCCATCGACAGCG
Organism: uncultured Ilumatobacteraceae bacterium; assembly: GCA_964393535.1. Classification (GTDB taxonomy): domain Bacteria; phylum Actinomycetota; class Acidimicrobiia; order Acidimicrobiales; family Ilumatobacteraceae; genus CAYMUC01. The sequence goes on from CAYMUC010000150.1 coordinate 4,923, forward strand.
CCAGGTTGCCCACGGCAATGGGTTGCTGCGCTTCGGCGTACTGCTCTTCCCACACCGATTCGGCGCCTGAATGGCCGGCCAGATAGGTGAGTGGCAGCACGGCGAGGCCGGCGATGGCGCCTAACGCACGTGACCCGGTGGCCAGGGCGCGCGACGGCTTCACGAAGGTGAACAGCATCATGGCCAGCACGGTCACCGACATGGCGATGCTCACGGGGATCAGACGATTGCCGGCATCGGCGTGGCTGTTGGGAAGCCCGACGGCGGCAGCCAGCGAGTCTCCTGACGACTTGGCGGCGATCACTCCCAACGTGGCCAGGATGCTCAGTGTCCACAGCACCAGATGTGTACGGCGGAACACCGCGGTCTTCCAGGTCGACACGAGCAACCAGATAGCCGCCAGGGGTAAAGCCACGATCACGCCGTGCACGATCAACGGGTGCAGTGGCAGCTCGTTCAGGTCGGCCCAGGTACCCATGGGCAGCAACATGAAGACCGCGACCGGTAGTGCACCGGCGGCGGCGATGGTCAGGAACTTCTTCAGGCTCACGGGTGGACTCCTGTGGCGGATCTGGATGTAACGGTCAACAGCGTGATGACCCGACCTGAACCCGGCATGAGGTGTTGCTGAAGTTTCTCTCAGGTGGGTGCTGGGTGCTGCCGCGGTTGCGGCTGTGTCGTGTGGCAATAGGAGCCGCTAGAGTTCGCTCGCTCACTCGGGCGAGTGGCGGAATGGCAGACGCGCTGGCTTCAGGTGCCAGTGAGGGAAACCTCGTGGGGGTTCAAGTCCCCCCTCGCCCACAAGTTCCCGTGCTTTGGTCCACGATGATCAGAGGTG
>CAYMUC010000151.1:0-463 GCA_964393535.1 uncultured Ilumatobacteraceae bacterium
CTCGCGAGGATCGATTTCGTGCAGCAGCGAGGCCATGAATGTGACGGTAGTCACTTCCCCGGCTGGGTGAGCGAGGCCAAGTGCTGCAGCACGGCCCGCACCGCCATGGGGTCGGGCAGTCGGAAGCGGGCGCTCGTAACACCGTCGCCGACCCGTACCGTGATGTCCGACGGCGCGCTCGCCTCGAACACCTCTTCGTCGGTGCGGTCATCGCCGATGAAGACCATGGTGCGGGCGCCATGCAAGTCACGGAAGCGGTGCATGGCCGTGGCCTTCGAGGTGGCCACTGCCATGAGTTCCACCACGGCGTGACCTTCCTTCGACCAGGCCGTCACACCGTCGAGGCGAGTGCGGAGTTGCTGAAGCGCCTGCTCGGCTCGCCGGGGGTGCGCCTGGCGAACGTGCACGACCACACTGGCCGGCTTGGTCTCACGCCAAGCACCTTCACCCGCCACTCTCACCG
>CAYMUC010000151.1:473-4370 GCA_964393535.1 uncultured Ilumatobacteraceae bacterium
CATCTGCCAACCGGGTCAACTGATCGAGCAGTTGGCGTTCGGCATCATCGAGATGCACCACCCCGCCACTGCGCCACTCCAGTCCGTGACTTCCGATCACCTCCACGGTGGTCGGGAAACCGAACTGCGACTCCAGATTGGCCAGGCTGCGCCCCGAGACCACGGCGATGGGCAGATGCATTCCGAGATTCACCAGGACGTCACCGACTCCAGCGAGCAGTCGTGCCTGATCGGCGTGCACCACGATCGGCGCCAGCACACCGTCCACATCGATGCCCACCACCAACCCGTCGGCCTGTCGGGCGATCAATGCCGCCAAGTCCTGGGGCGACACCCTGTCAGGCCTGACCATGGTGAGCATCCAGTTCTGTGAGGAACTGACTCGCCCACTCGGTGACGTCGTAGCCAGCGACCGTGGCCCGCATCGCCCGCATCCGCTCACGGCGTTCCTGACGATGCATGTCGACCGCGGTGGCGATGGCGTCCTTGAGTGCTTCGTCATCGTGTGGATTCACCAGCAGGGCCTCGATCAGTTCGTCGGCAGCACCGGTGAACTCCGACAACACCAGTACGCCGTCGTCGTCGAGCCGTGTGGCCACGTATTCCTTCGCCACCAGGTTCATGCCGTCCCTGTAGGGCGTCACCAGCATGACGTCCCCGGCTCGATACAAGGGGACCAACTCATCGTGCTGGAGCGATCGGTAGAGGTAGTGCACTACGGGAAACCCCAGACGGGCGTGGCGACCGTTGATCTCACCCACCAGTCGTTCGATCTCCTGGCGCTCCTCTCGATAGTGGTCGACTCCCTCGCGAGTGGGAGTGGCGACCTGCACCAGCACATGCCGCCAGGGATCAAGCCGGCCCTCGTCGAGGAGGGCACCGAATGCGCTGATGCGCTTACCGATGCCCTTGGTGTAATCGAGACGATCGACACCGAGCAGGATGACCTCAGGATCGCCCAGTCGGCTGCGAATGGAACTGGTGATCTGCCGCGACACCCGAGAGGCAGCTCGGTTCTCGATGTCAGCCACATCGATGGAGATGGGAAAGGCACCCACAGCCGTGGTGCGCCCGGCGTGTCGAACGGTGCCCGGATACCCGTCTCGCCCCACCGGATGGTCCACCTCGGTGTGCGCTCCCAGAAGTTGTTCGGCGATGACAGCGAAGTTCCGCACGGCCCCCGCCCGCTGGAAGCCAACCAGATCGGCACCCAACAGTCCCTCGATGATCTCGTTGCGCCACGGCAGACGGTTGAACAACTCAGCCGGCGGGAACGGGATGTGGTGGAAGTAGCCGATGCGTACATCGCTTCGCCGCGCCCGCAACATGGCCGGGACCAGTTGCAAGTGGTAGTCGTGTATCCACACGGAAGCACCCGTGGGTGTGTGTTCGGCCAAGGTGTCTGCGAACCGTTGATTCACCTGCTGATACAACTGCCAGTGCGACACGTGATAGCCCGACTCGCGAATGGCATCGTGGTACAGCGGCCACAGCGTGTCGTTGGCGAAGCCCTCGTAGTAGCCCTCGATCTCCTCGACACTGAGCGGCACGCCGTGAAGGCTGAGATCACCCACCTGGAACGCCTTCGGATCGTCGTCGGGCACGCCCGTCCAACCGAACCACATGCCGCCGCCACCGCTGATGAGAGGAAGCAGTGCACTCACGAGACCACCGGGGCTGGTCTCCCAGCCGTCGGCCGTTCGCCTCACGGGAAGGCGATTGGCTGCAATCACCAGCGGTCGTTCAGTCATCGGGTCCTTGGGGTCGTCTGCCCGCAGGTTACCCACTCTCCTAGCATGTAGGCGATGGAGTGGTGGCGAACGGCGGTGGTGTACCAGATCTACCCACGGTCATTTGCAGACGGAAATGGTGACGGCATCGGCGACATCATCGGAATGCGCCAACGGCTGCCCTACCTCGCTTCGCTGGGCGTCGATGCCGTATGGATCGGCCCGTGGTATCCGTCACCCATGCACGACGGCGGCTACGACGTGGTCGACTACCGCGATATCGCGCCTGTGTTCGGTTCACTTCACGAGGCCCAGGGCTTCATCGCCGAGGCCCACCGCTTCGGACTGCGCGTTCTGGTGGACTTGGTGCCCAATCACACCTCGTGGGACCACCCATGGTTCCTCGAGGCGATCGACTCGCCACCGGGCCACCCCTCGCGCGACCGGTACATCATCCGACCCGGAAAGGGAGTCGAAGGAGCAGATCCTCCCACCAACTGGACAGCCAAGTTCGGTGGTTCCACGTGGACCCGACTGGCCGACGGTGAGTGGTACCTGCACCTGTTCGATGCCAGTCAACCGGATCTGGACCAATGCCGAAGTGCAGGCCGAGTTTCTCGACATCCTGCGGTTCTGGATCGAACTGGGTGTCGACGGCTTTCGCGTCGATGTGGCGCACGGGCTGATGAAACATCCCGACTTCCCCGATCTCGCCGAAACCGAAGGGGTGCTGCAGAACCCACTCAGCGAACACCACCCCTATTGGGATCGCGACGACGTACACCATGTCGTGAGGCAATGGCGGGCCGTCCTGGACGACGAGCAGCAGCGACGTGGGCGGGACCTGATGATGGTGGCTGAAGCGTGCGTGCTTCCGTCGCGCCTGCCTCTGTACCTACGCCCTGACGAGTATCACCAGTCGTTCAACTTCGCATTCCTCGAGGGCCCCTGGGACCCTGCCGCCATGCACGGGGTGATCGCTCAGGCGATCGAGTCGGCGCAGCGCCACGGCTACGAACCCACCTGGGTGTTGTCCAACCACGACGAGATGCGCACCGCCACCAGGTTCGGTCTGCCCCAAGGGACCGATTGGCGCACATGGTTGCTCGACGGACCCCATGAAGCTCTGGATGCGCCACTGGGGTTGAAGCGGGCGCGGGCAGCGGCACTGCTGATGCTGGCCCTGCCAGGCGCTGCGTACCTGTACCAGGGCGAGGAATTGGGCCTTCCCGAGGTGTTCGATCTACCCCCCGAGGTGTTGGACGACCCGGTGTGGCGCGACTCGCGCCACACCGTCAAGGGTCGCGACGGCTGTCGCGTCCCCCTGCCCTGGACGCGCCACGGGGAATCGTTCGGCTTCGGCGGTCACCCCACCTGGTTACCGCAACCGTCGTGGTTCGGCGACTGGTCGGTCGAGGCACAAGCGGCGAGCCCTTCCAGCACGCTCGAGTTGTACCGGCAGGCCCTCGCCTTGCGGCAGCAGAATTGGTCGGCGGCGGGCCGGTTCACGTGGTGGCCGGGTGTCGACGATCCCTCCCGTGGCGTGTTGGCGTTTCGACGCGGCGACCTCGGCTGTGTGGTGAACATGTCGCAGCAAGCGGTCAGCTGCCCGCACGGGCGAGTACTGCTGTCATCGGAACAGCTGTCCAATCGGTGGTCGCTACCCGCGTCCGCCGCCGTCTGGCTGGCGGCGTCGGACGCCACCCCTCCGGCCTGACCGCCATGCCCGCAGGGCTCGATGTCGACATCCAAGGCGCAATCTGGTAAATAATTTCTGGTGCGGCGACAGAAGGGCGGACGCTGCGGTCGTGGTGACCGCGGGCGAGCGCTTCTGGTCGCGCTCACGGCCCTGATCGGTACCAGCGTCACGGCTGCACCGCTCGTGGCGGCGACCGACGAGCCGGCGCCGAGTGAGCCGGTGATCACGGCCGCCCACGATCCGTCAGCGGTGCTGGTGCAGTTCGATCCGGCCTTCGCCGACCACGCTGTGCAGACGCTGCAATCCCTGTGGGGCACGGTGGATCGAGAAGCCCTGACCACCGACGACATCATGGTGGAACGTCTGGTACTGCCGCCCGGCATGACCGTGTCCAAAGCGCTGGCGACGCTGTCGGATGTGCCCGGTGTGGTGGCGGCCGAGCCCGAGTTCCTGGTCACCAAGACGGTG
>CAYMUC010000151.1:4380-5695 GCA_964393535.1 uncultured Ilumatobacteraceae bacterium
TGGTCAGCGACGACCCGTACGTCACGACCGTGTCCCTGTGGGGTATGGCGGGGCCGTCGACCACGCCGTCCAACTCGTTCGGCTCGGCCGCCGCCGCCGCATGGGCTGCGGGCGTCACCGGTAGTGCATCCGTGGTGGTGGGTGTCATCGACGAAGGCATCCAGGTGACCCATCCCGACCTGGTCGCCAACATGTGGGTGAACCCGTTCGAGGTCGCCGGTGACGGCATCGACAACGACCGCAACGGCTACATCGACGACATCAACGGGTGGGACTTCGACGGCAACGACAACTCGGTGTTCGACGGTGCTGTCGGTTCCGACAAGGACTCGCATGGCACCCACGTGGCCGGGACCATCGGCGGTGTGGGTGGCAACGGTGTGGGCGTGGCCGGCGTCAACTGGGACGTCACGATGATCTCGCTGAAGGTGTTGGGCGTGAACGGCGGGTCGACCGCCAACATCATTCGTGCCATCGACTATCTCACCGACCTGAAGACCCGGCACGGCATCGACGTGGTGGCCAGCAGCAACTCGTACGGCTGCTCGAACTGCTACAGCCAGTTCATGCTGGACGCCATCGACCGGGGCGGCGATGCCGGCATCGTGTTCGTCGCCGCAGCCGGTAACTCGGCGGTCGACACCGGCGTCACCCCGCACTACCCGTCCAGTTATCGCTGCGACGATGGTGGCACACGGGGTTGGAACTGCCTGATCTCGGTGGCGTCCATCACCTCGGGTGGTTCGATGTCGTACTTCTCGAACTACGGCGATGACGTGCACGTGGGGGCGCCCGGCTCGGGTATCTGGTCGACCATTCCCGTCGACGGTTACGCCAGTTTCAGTGGCACGTCGATGGCCACACCACATGTCTCGGGAGCCATCGCTCTGTGCGCATCGGTGGACCCCACGCTCACAGCGGCAGAACTGCGGGAACTGTTGCTGGGGACGGTGATCTCGACCCCGTCGCTACAAGGGAAAACGGCCACCGGTGGTCGCCTCGACGTCGCCACACTCGTGACGGCCTGTGGTGCCGGTGATCAGCCGCTGACGGGCTCGCTGAGCGGCCTCACCGCCACGGCGCTGGGTGCCCGTGATGCTCGGTTGGTGTGGACCGATGGCACCACCGGGTTGAGCGTGGTCGACATCGACATCGCCCGTCAGGCGTCCGACGGCTGCACCGCTACTGCCGAGCGACGGGTCGTGCCCGCGTCACCGACGGCCACCACCATCGGCGGTCTGGACCCCGACACCACGTACTGCGTGCGGGTGCGGGCCCGCCAGATCGGAGGTGCGACCACCACCGACTGGACGCC
>CAYMUC010000152.1:0-5608 GCA_964393535.1 uncultured Ilumatobacteraceae bacterium
CCACCGGGTGAACGCTGCATCATGGAGCGGCGACGAGGCCCGGTGGACCCTCACGGTGCAGTGTGGCGACGAAACCGAACCGGTCACCATGACCTGCGGATTCCTGCTCATGTGCGCCGGCTACTACAGCTACCGGCACGGCCACGACCCACTGTTCGCGGGACGTGACGACTTCACGGGTCGCATCGTGCATCCGCAGGCCTGGCCCGAGGATCTCGACTGGTCGCAGAAGCGGGTGGTGGTCATCGGTTCGGGTGCCACGGCCATGACCATCGTGCCGGCCATGGCTCGTACCGCTGGTCACGTCACCATGCTGCAGCGCTCACCCACCTATGTGGTGGCGCGTCCTGACGAGGACCGGGTGGCCAACGCCCTGCGGCGCGTGCTGCCAGACCGGTGGGCCTACGCCATCACGCGGGCCAAGAACACGGCCATGCAGCAGTTGGTGTATCGCCGCAGCCGCACCCATCCGCATCAGTTGAAGACGAAACTGATCGGTGGCGTACGTGCAGCCGTCGGCCCCGACGTGGATGTGGAACGGCACTTCACCCCTACCTACAACCCCTGGGACCAACGCCTGTGCCTACTCCCTCATGGTGATCTGTTCACCGCCCTACGAGAGGGTCGGGCGTCGGTGGTCACCGACCACATCGACCGCTTCACCGCCACCGGCGTGCGGTTGGTGTCGGGCGAGGAACTGCCGGCCGACATCATCGTGACCGCCACGGGCCTCGAGGTGGCGACCATGGGTGAGGTGGCCCTCTCCGTGGACGGCTCACCGGTGGACCTGTCGACCACCTGGACCTACAAGGGGCTCGCCTACAGCGACGTCCCGAACCTGGTGTCGGTGTTCGGCTACATCAATGCCTCGTGGACGCTGCGCGCCGACCTCATCAACGAGTATGTCTGCCGGGTACTGAACCACATGTGGGCCACGGGTACCGATCAGGTGACACCTCGCCTGCGTCCCGGCGACGCCGACATGACGTCGCGGCCCTGGATCACCGAGTTCTCGGCCGGTTACCTGCAGCGGGTCATGGGTGACCTACCCCGCCAGGGCGATCGTGAGCCGTGGGTGAACCCGCAACGCCTGGCTGCCGACCGGCGACTGATCGCCAAGTCCCCCGTGGACGACGGGGTGCTGCAGTTCAGGCGGGCGCCATCACAGGTTGCTGAGACTGCGACGGACTCGCCAGCCTGATGAACACCCAGGCGGTGGCCATGCACACCGCCAAACCGATGGCCATGGGACGAGCGGTTCCGTCGTAGACGGTGGTGACGATCATGCCGATGGCAGCGCCGCCGCCGGTGGTGATGGTCCCGATGAGCGCCGAGGCGGTACCGGCCACATGGGGGACGGGCTGCATGGCCAGGGTGTTGGCGTTGGGAATGAGCCCCTGCACCACGGGGATCACGGAGCTGAGAAGCACCATCAACAACCACAGCGGCGGTACTCCATCGCCGGCGAATGCCACCGCCAGGAAGACGCCCGAGGTGAGCACGCCCAGCCACGACACCCGCCGCAGCAGTGTGACCATGCCCAGGAGTCGCACCATGCGGGCACTTGCCAGCGAGGCGCCGGCCAGCAGCACACCCACGGCGCCGAACAGCACAGGAAACCACGACGCCCGGTGATAGGTCCCGTGGAGGATCAACTCGAAACTCGACAGGTACGACGTCATCATGCCGAACAGGAACATGACCGCCAGCGTGGAGCACACCGTGGTGCGGTTGGCCGACGCACGCACAGCCGCACGAAGTGCTGAGCGGGTCAGCGGGCGACGTCGCTCGGGGGGCAGGGTCTCGGGAAGGCGCCGACACCACAGCATCAACCCCACCGCCATCAGCGCCGGCATGGCGAACACCACGCGCCAGGGCGCGACGGCGTTCACCAGCGCGCCGAGTGCGGGCGCCAGGATGGGGACCAGCAGGAACACCGCCATGATCAGCGACATCAGGCGCGCCATACCGTCGCCCTCGTAGCGGTCACGCACCAGCGCCATACTCAGCACTCGTGAGGCACCCGCACCCAGGCCCCAGATGAACCGGATGATCAGCATGGTGGCCAGCGACGGTGCGAGGGCGGCTGCCAGTGCGCACACCAGATACAGCGTGAGTCCGGCGTACAGCGGTGGGCGCCGCCCGAACCGGTCGGACGCCGGACCGTACAGCCAGGGTCCTAGTGCGAGACCGAAGAAGAACGAGGTGACCACCCACCCCACACGCCCGTCGTCGGCTGCTAGGCCGTAGTCGGCGCGTAGATCGGCGAAGGTGGGCATCATGAGGTCGATGGCCATGGCGGCCATCGCCATCATCGAGGTCACGATGGCTACGAACTCGCGGCGGCCGGCGGTCGAGCGTTCTGCGTTGGCGGGGGGTGCCACGAGCGTCATCACGGCGCACCCTACGTGAACGACAGGTGAACGCCGCCTGTCCGGTCGTCCATGCGTCACACTGTGCGCCTCACCCGACCAGGGAGCCCATCGTCATGCGTCACCGTCCGATCCTCATCAACGCCGTGTTGCTCGCCCTGATCGGGGTGGCCTGCAGCGATGACGTGCCCACCGGCGTATCCACCAGCGAGACGCCGCATTGGGAGTACGAGGGCGAACACGGTCCTGAGGCGTGGGGCACCCTGAGTGCTGACTTTGCTGCCTGTTCCGAAGGGTTGACCCAGAGTCCCATCGATCTCGGCGAAGCGGCCGTGGCCGAGCTGCCCGATCTGGTCGTCGATTACGCCGCAGGCGCCGTGAGCGTGATCGACAACGGCCACACCGTGCAGGCCAACGACACCGTTGGCGGCAGTGCGATCACGGTCGACGGCACACGGTTCAGTCTGCTGCAGATGCACTTCCACTCGCCCAGCGAACACACCATCGATGGCGAGTTCGCCCCGGCAGAGGTCCACTTCGTGCACCGCTCCGAAGCCGGTGAGTTGGCGGTGATCGGCGTGATGCTCACCGAGGGCGATGTGCCGAGCGACGCCTGGGCGGCCTACACCGAGGCGGCCTCGGTGGGCGAGGGCAACACGGTCGAGACCTCCCTCGACTGGCCGGCGCTGCTGCCCGCCGAGATGTCGACCGTGCGCTACGCCGGCAGCCTCACCACGCCGCCCTGCACCGAGGGGGTGCGGTGGATGGTCATGGACACCCCGGTGCCGTTGGCCGCCGAGCAACTCGAAGCGCTCGCGGCAGCCCATGAGGGCAACCATCGCCCGGTACAGGTCCTGAACGGACGCGAGGTCGTGGCCGACGCCGGCGAAGGGTGAGCCGATGAGTAAATGAAATACATCTGAAATCAGATAACCTTGACCTGGATCTGAATCGGCAACGCCGACCACTAGGGGAGATGGCATGTCAGGACGAATGCGTTCGAGGTTCCGCCGCGTGGCGGGTGTGGTGGCGTCGACGGCGGTCGGCGCCGTTGCCGTGGTGTCGATGATGGCGGCGCCCATGGCCTCAGCCACGGGGTGTGCGCCCGCGGCCTACTCGGGGGCAGGGACCAGTGCCAGTCCCATCCAGATCGGCTCCACGGGGCAGTTGCTCCAGTTGGGTGCCACCACGGCCGATTGGAGCAAGCACTTCGTGCAGACGGGCCCGATCGATCTCGCCGGGTGCACCTGGACGCCCATCGGGAACTCGTCCACCACGTTCACGGGTTCCTACACCGGTGGTTCGAACACCATCAGCAACCTCAGCATTGCCGGCTCCAGCGACCTCGGCATGTTCGGGTATGCGCGGGGCGCCACGCTGAGTGGCATTGCGCTGCAGAACGTCAGCATCACCGCCACGGGGAACAACATCGGGTCGCTGGTGGGCAGCATGCACGCCACCAGGGTCGAGAACGTGTCGGCGACCAACGTGACGATCACCAGCACGGGCCGCAACGTTGGCGGTGTCATCGGCTTCATCGATCACGAGGGAGCATCATCTGGCTACGACCTGGGACGAGGCACGTCAGTCGTCGATGGTGCCAGCAGTTCCGGCCAGGTGCGGGCCAGTCGGAGTGTGGGTGGCGTCGTGGGCTTCGCGACCGCAGTCGAGTACCCCGGGCCCAGCCTCATCTCCTTGTCCGAACTCATCTCGTCAGCCGATGTATCGGCGACCGGTCTGGGCTACGCCGGAGGCGCAGTCGGGGAAGTGGTGACCTGGAGCGGCTTTCCCCCTGTTCTCTTTGCGGCGGTACAAATCTCGCATGCACGGGCCTCGGGTTCGGTCAGCGGAGCCGGGAACGCCTTCGGAGGCCTCATCGGCTACATGGAGGCGGATCAGCCGGGCTCATTCGTCACCGGGAGTCTTGCCACCGGAGATGTGACCGCCGGTGCCGGCTCGGGAGAGGGCGTGGCTGGTGGCCTCATCGGCCAAGTCAACAGCATCGACATCGTGAACAGTGGCGCCACCGGGGATGTCACGGGCGTGACACGTGTCGGCGGACTGGTGGGGTGGCATCGGAGCTACCACGCGTCCACGATCTCGGCGTCGTACACCACGGGAGACGTGACGGGGCGTAATGGCTTGGGGGGCCTCGTAGGTATCTCGTACGCAGACGACCTTCGAAGTCACACCGTCACGATCATCAACTCATACGCCCGTGGCGACGTATTGGGAACCATGCACCCCAGCGGCGTCTCACAGATCGGCGGTCTAGTGGGCGACGCGGAGGCTCAGACGGGCACGACCATCCGTATCGACAACTCGTACTCGACGGGCGTAGTTGATGGCACTGGTGGATACATCGGCGCAGTGCTGGGCGGGCGGATCTACACGTCCGGATCCGTGCCGATAACGAACACCTTCTGGGACATCGAGACGTCGGGTACGACCAGTGCCACGTGGATTCCCACGGGCAGCGATGGCACCGGCAAATCCACGGCCGAGATGACCTCGCCGGGCATCTACACGGCGGCGTCGTGGAGCATCACGGGCTTCGCTGCGGGCGAGGTCGTGGCAGGCAGCACCGTCTGGGGTCAGTGCCCCGACACGTACCCGTTCCTGATGTGGCAGCCCGACCGGCCGAGCGCGTGCCCGGGTGGCTCGTCGGGTGGGGCACCGTTGCCGCCGGCGGTGAGCGAGTTGGTGACGCAGCCGGTGGCCTCTTCGACCTCCACGAGCGTGTCGCCTTCGACCACGACGACCACGGTGCCGGTGACATCTGCGCTGCCGTCCGAGGGTGAGAACCCTCCGCCCGTGCTCATCGACGGGGCGTTGCCGGACCTTCCGGCTGGAGATCTGGTGGTCATCGAGGATGGCGTGCCCGTCACCGTGGACGTGTTCGTCGAGAACGACACCGAACTCGTACTGCAGAGCAACACCTTCGAACTCCGTCTGGCCGGTGACTGCTCGGTGAGCGCGTGCACCATCGACACCACACCCCAGGGTCGTGAGGTGCTGACCTTGGAGGAGAACGGCGCGGCCAACGTGAACGGTCTCGGCTTCCTGCCCGGCACACCGGTGGACGTGTGGCTGTTCTCGGAGCCTCGCTACCTGGGGCAGTTGATCGTTCGTGCTGATGGCACGTTCGAGGGTGACATGGAGTTGGGCGACATCGATCCAGGCGAACACACACTGCAGGTGAACGGCACGAGCTTCGACGACAAGCCGCGCTCGGC
>CAYMUC010000153.1:0-5600 GCA_964393535.1 uncultured Ilumatobacteraceae bacterium
CCCCCCCGAGATCATGGAGATCGTCGGTGGCGCCGAGGCTCTGTCATCTGACAGCGCCACGAGTGCCCGATCGCATCTGTGGGCGGAGTTCGACACCGAACTCGAGCGACTCTGAGCAGGAGAGACATCGCCATGACCATGACTGAGACCCAACTCGCCGACGGCCGCGTGGTCGGCATCGCCGGCCCCGTCATCGACGTCGAATTCCCCCGGGGTGCGCTGCCCCAGCTGAACACCGCCCTCGAGTTCACCGTGAGCATCGAGGGTGTGGAGAACAAGGTGCTCGCCGAGGTGGCCCAGCAGTTGGGTGACAGCCGAGTGCGTGCCGTGTGTCTGAAGCCCACCGACGGTCTGCGTCGCGGGACTGCCGTGCGTAACACCGGGCGCGGCATCACCGTGCCGGTGGGTGACATCACGCTCGGTCACGTGTGGAACGTGTGGGGCGAGGTGCTCGACGACGATCCCGCCAAGTACGCCGATGTGGAGCGGTGGGAGATCCACCGTGCCGCCCCGGCCTTCGACGCCTTGGAGCCCTCCAAGCGCATGTTCGAGACCGGCATCAAGGTCATCGACCTGCTGACTCCCTACCTGGCCGGCGGCAAGATCGGTCTGTTCGGTGGCGCAGGCGTGGGCAAGACCGTGCTCATCACCGAGATGATCAACCGAGTGGCCTCCAAGCACGGTGGTGTGTCGGTGTTCGCCGGTGTGGGCGAGCGCACCCGTGAAGGAACCGACCTCCGTCTCGAGATGGAGGAGTCGGGCGTGTTCGAAAAGGCCGCCCTCGTGTTCGGCCAGATGGACGAGCCGCCGGGCGTGCGCCTTCGTGTCGCGCTGTCGGCTCTCACCATGGCCGAGTACTTCCGTGATGTACAGAACCAGGACGTGTTGTTGTTCGTGGACAACATCTTCCGCTTTGTGCAGGCCGGATCCGAAGTGTCGACCCTGCTGGGCCGTATGCCCTCGGCCGTGGGTTACCAGCCCACCCTGGCCGACGAGATGGGTCAGTTGCAGGAGCGCATCACCTCGACACGGGGTCGCTCCATCACGTCGCTGCAGGCCGTGTACGTGCCCGCCGACGACTACACCGACCCGGCGCCGTTCACCACCTTCACCTTCCTCGACGCCACCACCGAGTTGAGCCGTCAGATCGCCTCGCTGGGTATCTACCCGGCCGTGGACCCACTGGCCTCGACTTCCACGATTCTCCAGCCCGAGACCGTGGGTGACCGCCACTACAACGTGGCCCGGCAGGTGCAGGAGATTCTGCAGCGCTACAAGGAACTGCAGGACATCATCGCCATTCTCGGTCTCGATGAGTTGTCGGAAGAAGACCGCCTCACCGTGTCCCGTGCTCGCAAGGTGCAGCGGTTCCTGTCGCAGCCGTTCTACGTCGCCGAGGTGTTCACCGGTGTCCAGGGCGAGTACGTCCCGGTGGCCGAGACGGTGGAGAGCTTCGAGGCCATCGTGCGCGGCGAACTCGACAACGTGCCCGAGCAGGCCTTCTTGAACGTCGGTGGCGTGGAGCAGGTGCTCGCCAAGGCCAAGGCCCTGCAGGAGGGTGCAGCCTGATGTCCATGCGCGTCGAAGTGGTGTCGCCCGAGAAGGTCATCTTCTCGGGCGAATGCACCCAGGTGGCGACGCGCACCCTGGGCGGCGGTGAGATCGCCTTCATGGAAGGCCACGCCCCGTTCCTGGGAGCGCTGGCCACATGCCACACCAAGATCTGGATGAGTGACGGCAAAGTGGTCGACGTCGCCGTCCACGGAGGTTTCGTCGAAGTGGGCCCTGGTGGCGTCTCGATCCTGTCGGACGAGGCTGAACTGGGTGGCGACATCGACGTGAACCGAGCGCTTGCGGCCAAGGAGCGTGCCGAGGAGCGCCTTCGGCACGAACATGACGCCGAGGCTGTTGCCTCGCTGTCGCGTGCCCAGGCCCGACTGGCCGCAGCGGGCAGCATTACCAACGCTCGCTGACGCACTGCTGACCGGCCCAGGCCATCATGGTGGGCATGGCAGCCTCTGCGTTTCCGTTTCAGCGTGCCCTGGTGACCGGGGCGTCCAGTGGTATCGGCGAATGCATGGCCCGACAGTTGCTGCAGGCCGGCATCCCCGTGGTGGCGGTCGCCCGCCGACAGGAACGTCTGGCGGCGCTCGGCGAACACGGTGAGGTAGAGGTGCTGGCGGCGGACCTGGGTACAGACGCAGGGGTGTCGGCGGTTACCGCTCGAATCGCCGATGACGAGCGTCCGGTGGATCTGGTGGTGAACAACGCCGGCTTCGGTACGTCGGGGTGGTTCCACGAACAGGACGCAGACCGGTTCGCCGACGAGATCGAACTGAACATCACGGCCCTCACGCGACTGTCTCACGCCGCACTGGCGGCCATGATTCCTCGTGGCAACGGCTACCTGATGAACGTGTCGAGCGTGGCGTCGTTCCAGCCGGGGCCGAAGTTGGCGGTGTACTCGGCCACCAAGGCCTACGTCACCAGCCTCACCCAGGCCCTCCACGAGGAGTGTCGCGGGACCGGCGTGAAGGTGACGGCCCTGTGCCCCGGACTCACCAAGACCGAGTTCCAGTCCATCTCGAACACCGAGGGCTATGAGACCCAGTTCCCGGCCCTCGCGTGGACCGACGTGGAGATGGTGGCCCGCACCGGACTGGCCGACGTGGCTCGCGGGCGAGCCGTCTCGGTACCGGGTGTGTTGTACAAGACCATGGTGTCGACCAGTCAGGTGACGCCGGGCTTTCTCACCCGACGGGTGAGTGGCCTGCTGATGAAGCGTCGCTGACGACCTTCGCCCCCGCTGTCGAACGCCTTTCGACCCCTGTATGGGGGATGCCCCACCGCCACGCTGACGCCATGTCCCGTCTGTGGCGCAGCACCCTGCTCACCGTCGCCAGTCTCGCCGTGGCCACCGTGGGCACGGTGGATGCGGCCCGAGGTCGAGACGGCGATCTGGTGGCGGTGTTCCTGACCCTCGTGGCGTTGCAGGGAGCCGTCTTGGTGGTCCACCACACCCGGGACCGACGGTCGGTTCCCGTGCGGCGCGACCTCGCCGACTGGCTGGACGACCGAGCCCAGCAGACCGGCGACACGGTGGACCAGGTGGTGGACCGCATGGTGGTGCAGTACCGGTCCCTGTGGCCACCGCTGCGGTGAGTGGTCATGGCTGTCGAACCCCACTGGCTGGCGTGGCCCACCGATGACGTGGACTCAGCACTGGTCGGAGGCAAGGCGGCATCCCTCATGGTGCTGCATCAGGCGGGGATCCCGGTACCACCGTTCGTGGTGGTGACCACGCAGGCTCGGGCACTGGGGTCGTCCTGCCTCCTGGCGGCGCAGGTGGGTGCCGCCGCCACAGAGGTCGCCAGCAGCGACGGCATGGTGGCGGTGCGTTCGTCGGCCACCGCCGAGGATCTGGGTAACGCCTCGTTCGCCGGGCAGTACCACTCGGAGCTGTTCGTGCACGCACCCGATGGCGTCATGGATGCCGTGGAGCGCGTCTGGAACTCGCTCGATTCTCAGGCGGCGGTCGGGTACCGCCACCGCCTGTACGAGCAGACTGGCCTCCCAGCGAGCGAGGCGGCCATGGCGGTGGTGGTCATGCGTCAGGTCGCTGCACAACGGGCGGGGGTGGTGTTCACCTGCGATCCCACCGGACACCCCGAAGTGCTGCGCGTCGAGAGCGTTGCCGGTACGGCGGATCGCCTGGTGGCGGGTGTGCAGACACCCGAGGTGTGGCAGGTCCCGCGCGGCGTCATCCCCACTGGCGATCCCGTGGTGGCCGATGTCGTTGGCTGGGGTCTGCGATGTGAGGAGGTGTTCGGTTGTCCTCAGGATGTGGAGTGGGTGTGGGACGGCGAGCAGGTGTGGGTCGTGCAGTCCCGACCCATCACCACGGCGTCGTCGGCCACCACTGAGGCGGTCACCACGGCGGGCGTCGCCGAGATGTTGCCCGCTCCACTGTCACCCCTGGTGTGGGACACCGCTGTGGTGGCGGTCGACCACGCCATGACCGACCTGTTCCATCACCTCGGCGTGCTCCCCGAGATGCCCATCGAGGGAGACGGGCTCATCGCCAGGGTGGGGGAGGGGGCGGGCCTGCGACGAGGGGTGTTGTCCGAGGTGGCCAAGCGTCTTCCCTCCACCACTCCGGCTGCCCTCGAGGCGCAACTCACAGGGCGGCCCACGCCAGACGAGATGCCCGTCACCACACGCGGCGTCCCACTGCTCGCACGACTTCGCCACGACGTCCGGGTTGCCCGTATCCGTGCACGAGCACTCGTGGACGCCGACATCGTGCTGCAGGCGGTGGAGCACCTCGTGGACGGCCAAGGTGAGGCCCTGCCCGACGACGCCGGGGCACTCTGGCAGATGCGCCTGCGTCACCAGGACCTGCTGATGCGCATCGCCGACACCGAGGTGGCGGTGGCGGCTCTTGCCGTGGCCGCGTTCGACCGTCTCGTCCGGTTCCTGCATCCCTACGTACACGACGACGCCACCGTCATGGCTGCCGACCTTCTGGAGGGATCCGTCACCTCGCCAGCGGTGACCCGATGGCTGGAGGTGGCCGAAGGGTTCCGTCGGCATCCGGTGGGGCGTCGAGCTCTGCAGTGCCACGACTGGCTCGAGGCACGAGGGATCCTGATCACGGCCGGGGAAGACGGACGGCATCTCCTCGAGCAGTTCGAACAGTCAGTGCGGCGAGCGGGCAGTCGATCCGTGTCACCTGGGCCGAGGAACCCGAGCGGGCGTGGGCCGCCGTGACGGCCGCTGCCTCGATGCCGGCACGGCCCAGCCGTGAACGTCCCGACCTTTCGCTGACGGAGGTGCCGTCACGGCTGACCGAGACCGAGCGGTGGCGTCGGCGTCGGGTGCTCACCGGTCTGGTCATCGACAGCCAACAGGTCCTCCTCAAGCGACACGTCGCCGAGGCGGGCCGCCTGCTGCAACGACGCGAGGTGCTGAAGAGCGCCATGCTCACCGTGGGCGGCGACATCCGACTGCTCCACAGGCGCCTCGCCGAATGCGAGGTGAAGACCGGATGGCTCACCCGTGCTGACGACTTGGAGGCCAAATCGGCCTGGGAGATCCACGCCCACCTCATGGCGCCCGAACCCTCCGAACTCCCCGCCGGTCGCGTGCTGTCGGGATGGCCTGCCAGCGCCGGGCGTTACCAGGGGAGGGCTCGCGTGGTCACCTCACCCGACGACACTCTGGAGCCGGGGGAGGTCCTGGTGGCCCGCACCACCGATCCGTCGTGGAGTCCGCTGTTCATGCGCGCCGGTGCCCTGGTGGTGGAGCAGGGTGGGCCGCTGTCGCATGCGGCGGTCATCGCCCGCGAGTTGGGCCTGCCCGCCGTGGTGAACGTCGACGGGTTGACCGCCTGCGTGCACAGTGGCATGCACTTACGGGTCGACGGACGCCTCGGTGAGGTCGTGATCGCAGAGGGGGATGATGCCGATGCGGCGTCGCGGCACTGACGGTGGGGTGTTCGTCCCCGCCGTCATGGGTGCGGGACTGTTGTTCTCGGTCAGTGTGCGGGCGATCGACTCCTTGGAGCATGTCCTGGGACGCCGATCGCGCGCTTCCACCGG
>CAYMUC010000154.1:0-5582 GCA_964393535.1 uncultured Ilumatobacteraceae bacterium
GTTTTTTCGTTTGATGGCCGGGTGAGCGCCCTGTGCCGGCCGCTACGGGTTGCACAGCTGACACCGCGCCGGATCGACCTTGGTTCCGGTGAGTCGACGGTCCGTCGCCTCGCACCCTGCGCACCCCCATACCTGGGCGAGGGGAAGTTCGGTGGGTGCGGAACATTCCTCACATGGCGCTCCTGGCTCCACCGACACGACACCCCAGCCTGGTGCGCCACAGGACGGGCAGCACACCGCGAGGCGACGGGCCAGGCTGTGGGCTGCTCGAGCGATGACGGGACGTCGACTGGGACACAGGTGTGCCCGCAGGTCGGTCTCGACGATGGCCCGGCCATCAGGTGAGGCCCTGGACGCTCGTCGGATCCACGACTCGATGTCGGCCGGGTAGCGCAGCCCCTTGCCGACCACCACCGGCTCGCCCATGGCCGGACGCACGATGAGGGCGTGATTCGGGATGTCACCACGCGCCAGGATGCCGTCGAGGGGATCACCAGGCGCGACGGTCGCCGACACCGTGCGGACGTCGAAACCGACTGCCGTCTCGCCGATGACCAGGCCGAGCTCGGTGTCGACCATGACCACCAGTTCGGTGGCGGCGACGAGGAAGGGCACGGCGGGATGAGGCCCGATGCTGCCCTCGGAGGCGAGACCCAGGCGACCACCGCAGTGTTCGAGACCCAGGTGGGCCTTGGCAACGGCGGTCTGCCACGGAGTGCCTCGTCGTTCCACCTCGCCGCTGAAGGTTCCCAGGGTGTCGGTGTCGACGGCTGCCTCCGTGACCGTCATCCCTACGACGTCACTCAGTGCTGGCCCCACCAACGACACCTTGTCGTGCTTGGTGGCGAGGACGGCGAAGAGGCCGGCGTAGGGATGACGGGGTTGGCTCATGTCAGGAGGGAGGTGACCACGGGGATGGACGAGGCGGCGAGGCGCTGCAGCCCGAAGGTTTCGTACCCCGCCAGGCTGGCAGTGAGCGCTGAGAGGCACTCCTCGTCGATCGGCTCCCCTTGGTCGCCGAGGCGGAATTCGCAATGCATCAGCGTCGCCATGGCACCGAGGGCATCGGGGTGTTGGGGGTGTACCTGACGAGCCACTGCGAAGGCTTTCGAGAGCGTCCACGGCGTACGTGCCAGGGCGGCGGTGAGGTGGCGGCAGAACGACCGGGGGTCGTCGTCGGTGCACACCACCGTGAGCACCACCGCCTCGCCCGGAGATGCGGTGCCGCTCACTGCCCTTGACCCTTGCTGAAGCCGGGCACCCCGTCGAAGGTGAACAGGCCCTCGGTCTTGATGAACGGGAAGCCGGCGTCGTTCAGACGGGCCATGAGCCGCAGTGCCGCCGCAGCGTCCACCGTGTCGCCCAGACCCATGAAGCGGCAGCGCTGATGGTCCACGCACAGGGTCTCGGGGAGGCCGTCGGGGTACACCTTCTGACCCCGGTTCGAGATCATGTCGAGGCGGAACTCAGGGCCTGCCAGGGGCTCCAGCGCCGCACCCAGATCGTTGGGCGAGATGTGGGGAGCGTCGAGGAACACGTCGATGCCCACCTGCGCCTTGTTCTGGCGGGGCCGCTCGGTCACCTTGATCTCGATCATGGGAGCAGCGCCGTAGTTCACCTTTTTCAGGGTCTTCGGCTCGGTGCCCAGGTTGGCGATGACGGCATCGGCGAAGGCCGAGGTGCCCACCTTCTTGGTGCTGACCTGCGGGTCGTAGATGTCGTAGGTGTGGACACCCGATTCGACGGTGGCCAGCCAGGCGTTGTGCACCCGGGAGGCCACATCACCCTGGCCGATATGCACCAGCATCTGCACCGCACCCAGCAGCAGGCCCGACGGGTTGGCCACGTCCTGGCCTGCCCGGCGGGGTGCCGAGCCGTGGATGGCCTCGAACATCGCCGCGCTGGGTCCGATGTTGGCGCTGCCCGCCAGACCCACCGAACCGGCGATCTGGGCGGCGACGTCGCTGAGGATGTCACCGTAGAGGTTGGGAAGCAGCACCACGTCGAAGGCCTCGGGAGTGTCGGCCAACTTGGCGGCGCCGATGTCCACGATCCAGTGCTCGAACTCGATGTCGGGGTACTCCGCCGCCACTTCCTCGGCCACCTGGTGGAAGAGGCCGTCGGTCATCTTCATGATGTTGTCCTTGGTGAAGGCCGTGACCTTGTGGCGTCCGTACGCGCGGGCGTACTCGAAGGCGTAGCGGGCCACCCGCTCGCATCCGGGCCGGGAGATGAGCTTGAGGCACTGCACCACCTCGTCGGTCTGGCGGTGTTCGATGCCGGCGTAGAGGTCCTCTTCGTTCTCGCGGATGATCACCACGTCCATGACCGGGTGCTTAGTGGCGATGAATGGGGCGTACGAGGGGCAGGGCCGCACGTTGGCGTACAGACCCAGCGACTTGCGCACGGTGACGTTGAGGCTCTTGAAGCCGCCGCCCTGTGGCGTGGTGATGGGCGCTTTGAGGAACACACCGGTGCGCCGCAGCGACTCGATGGCGCTTGGCTCGATGCCCGACTGCAGACCCCGTGCGTACACGGCCTCACCGATCTCGATCTCTTCGATGGCCAGGCGGGCGCCGGCGGCCTCGATGATGCGCAATGTGGCATCCATGATCTCGGGGCCGATGCCGTCACCACGGGCGACGGTGATGGGGGTGGCTTCTTGACTCATGGTGGGGTCCTCCTCCGGTGCATCGCCAGACCTGGGTGGCATGGCTTCGAATACATGCAATGTAAAACATGGTTTTGAGATGGATCAAATCGCAGCCTTGGCGAAGGCGCTATGCCCTCTTTGGACAGAGTGGGTGACATTTGATAGTCACGCGTCGATGTCTTCTCGCCTTGCACGTGTGTTCGCCGTGGCCGCCGTCGTCCTCGTGGGGTGTGGAGGTGATGATGCGAACCCGACAGTCGGGTCGCCTTCGCGCTATGTGGGCGACTACTCGTTGAGCGATGCGGAGTTCGGGACCGAGGTCACCGTGAGCGTCGTCGACGGGGTGCGCACCATCCGGTCCAACGCCCTGCCCAATCACGTCACCGGCGAGTTCCCCAACGCCGGCAACCCCAACGCCATCGAGGCCCAGGACGCGGTGTGGAACTTCCCTGCCGAGCCCACGGCGGTGGGTGCAGCACAGGAGGCCCGGGTGCCGGGTGTGTCGATCAACGGGGTGAAGTTCGAGCCCGGCACTGCCGAGACGATGACCTGTGCCACCGGCGAGACCTACCGTGTGGAGGCGTTGCAGAACACCTATGACCTGGGCTTCGACATCAACAACGCCCACGTACAACCCAACGGCGAGTACCACTACCACGGGGTGTCGCCGCTGATGGTGGAGTCGTTCAACGGCACCGAGGCTGACGTGGTGCACGTTGGCTTCGCCGCTGACGGACACCTGGTGGTGTACTCGAAATCGGGTGCCTACCCACCGTCGTACCGGTTGGTCACCCAGGCCCGCACGGGCACCGAGTGCGTTCCCAGTCTTCGGGGTGAGGCGACCGTGGACCTCGAGGGCACCGCACCCGACGGGACCTACACCTCGGACTGGGTGTTCGACGCTGCCGTCGGTGCCCTCGACGAGTGCAACGGTGTCGTGATCGACGAGCAGTACGTCTACGTCATCACCGAGGGCTTCCCCTTCGTGTCGCGGTGTCTGAAGGGCGAGTTCACCGAGGCCGCTCCCTCGGGGCCGCCCCCGCAGCGATAGCAGAGGTGATCGCACCGAGGGACCAGACTGGACCCGTGCGTGGACCTTTGCCCATCGAGGGATGTCTGAACTTTCGTGATGCGGGCGGTTGGCCGACGGCCGATGGCGGCACCACCGTGACGGGTCGGTTGTACCGGGCCGATGATCCCATTCGCCTCACCGATGCCGGTCGGGCAGCGGTTGCCGAGTTGGGGTTGGTGGTGGCCATCGACGTGCGCAACGACCTCCAACGGCGACGCAGCCCCGGCTTCTGTGAGCCCCAGCGCACGGTGCACCTGCCGCTCATGGATCAGGTGATCGACCGTGAGGCTCCACCCCCTTTGGAGCGCCCCGAGCACCTCGCCGACCTGTACGAGGACATGCTCGCACGGTCGAGCGACGCCTTTGCGCGGGCAGTGGACGTGGTGGCCGAGCATGCCGAGCACGGGCCCACCCTGGTGCACTGTGCCTTCGGTAAGGACCGTACCGGGTTGATCGTGGCGATGGTCCAGGCCCTGGTGGGTGTGAGCGACGAACACATCGTGGCCGAGTACGCCCTGTCGGACGTTCCGGTTCGGGCCCGGCGACGGTGGTTGCTCGAGGAACCGAGACACGACGATCCCGACCTCAGCCACGTGTCGGAGTTGTTGTTCTCGGCCCCCGCCCAAGCCATGGAGGTGCTGTTGGGGCGCCTGGTGGCCCGACACGGTTCCACCCAGGCGTGGGCGCATGATCTGCCCATCGCCCCCGACACGCCGCAACGACTGCGCCGAGCACTGGTGGTGCGGTGAGCGACGCCGCGCTGGTGGCCGGTGTGGCCGCGTCGTGGGTGATGACGGGCGTCATCTGGTTCGTGCAGGTGGTGCACTATCCACTGCTGGCGGCATTGCGCAGCGATGTATCGGCCACTTCGGCCGAGCACCGCTGGCGCACCACGGTGGTGGTGGCGCTCCCCATGGCTGTGCAAGGCCTGGCGACGCTGGTGCTTTTGGCATCACCGCCGCCCGAGGTGTGGGGGCCAAGCCCCTGGGTGGCGGCAGTGCTGTTGGCGGTGGCCCTGGGAGTGACGGCGTTCGTGTCGGTGCCGTTGCACGTGCGCATGACCGAGACCGGCGACGTGAAGGCCGGCGAGCGACTGGTGGCCACCAACTGGTGGCGCACCGCTGCCTGGAGCGGCCACGCTGTGATACTGACCGTGATGTTGGGTCAGGCCCTCACACGACCAGGTTGACCATGCGGCCGGGCACGGCGATGACCTTGCGGGGTTCGGCACCGGCGAGGGCGGCGAGCACCTTGTCGTCGGCCAGTGCCGCTGCCCGCAGTGTTGCCTCGTCGGCGTCCACGGCCACGGTGATGCGGCCGCGCACCTTGCCGTTCACCTGAACCGGGATCTCCACCTCGTCCACGGACAGCCACGCCGGGTCGGCCACGGGGAACGCCGCGTGGGCGATGCTGGAGTTGTGGCCCAGTCGTTGCCACAACTCCTCGGCCACATGGGGTGTGAGCGGCGCCAGCATGGCCACCAAGGGTTCGGCGATGTCACGTGGTGACGCGCCGGTCTCGGCCACCACCGGTGTGAGGGCGTTGTTCAACTCGATGAGTTTGGCGATGGCGGTGTTGAAGCGCAGGCCAGCCATGTCGTGGCGGACCCCTTCGATGGTGCGATGCAGCAGGCGGCGCAGGTCGTCGCCAGCGGGCTCGTCGGTGACCTTGAGCGCACCGGAGTGCTCGTCGACGATGTTTCGCCACACTCGCTGGAGGAACCGCTGCATGCCCACCACGTCGCGGGTGTTCCACGGGCGGCTGGCCTCGAGGGGCCCCATACTCATCTCGTACAGGCGGAAGGTGTCGGCCCCGTACTCGTCGTACATCTCGTCGGGGGTCACCACGTTCTTCAGG
>CAYMUC010000155.1:0-5491 GCA_964393535.1 uncultured Ilumatobacteraceae bacterium
TGCCCGCCAACACCTCGACCCTGGTGCTCAACGTCACCGTCACCGACCCGACCGGCCCCGGGTACGCGACGGTGTTCCCCTGTGGCCAGGGCGTACCCGACTCGTCGAACCTGAACTTCTCGACCGGCCAGACGGTGGCCAACGCCGTGGTGACCGGGGTGGGTTCGCGGAACTCGGTGTGTGTGTTCACCTCGGCGGCCACCCACCTCATCGTGGACGTGAACGGCTACGACACCCGCAGCTGACGACGGCTCACACTCCGGTCGTCATGAGCACACCCACGAACATGGCACCCAGACTCGCCAGCAGTCCCACGGCGCCACCCACCGCCAGTGCCACCTTGCTACGGCCGACGGCATGCACGGCCGCAGCGGCACCGCTGGCGATGGCCAGGACGATCTTCACCAGCACCGTCACCTGGTAACTGGTGGAGGTGTCGGCGACGTCCACCTCGGCCAGGCTCCACAGGCCGGTGATGGTCACCACAGCGAACGCTGGCCACGCCACACGAGCGAAGGCCCGGGCAACCACCTTGGTGGCGTCGGGAGCTGCGCGGCGCAACGACGGCACCAGTCCAGCCAGGACGATCTGGCCGCCAACCCATACGGCTGCTCCCAGAATGTGAAGCGTGATGCGAAGGGTGTCGAGCGTGGGGCTGAGCATGCGCTCAGTCTGGCAGTGACTGGGTCTTGCGCCGCTCGAGGACCAACGGTTGCACGTCCACCGGCGGGGCACCCGTGGCGCCAAGTGCTAACCAGTCCGCCACGGCTGCGGTCTGCTCGGTGGCGAGAACGCCACCCAACCACACCGTGGGTGTATGGACCCCCGAGCGACGCACCACCACCACATTCGACGCCCAACACTCGTCGATACAGTCCACCACCCGACAGTGTCCCCCACCAGCCCGTGCGGCGGCCGCGAGCATCTCGAGTTGCGCATCGTGATCCACGTCGGGATGCTTGCGTTCGGTACCACAGCAGCATCCCCGGCAGACCAGAGCGGTGAACCGCCGACCCCCACCGCGTGCGGCCAGGTGGAGTCGCTGAGCGTCGGTCATTTCCGACCGCCCCGACCAGCAAGCAGGGCCGTCGGCAGCTCGGCAACGGCGACCGTGCCATCGGCAAGCGCCACCGCTACTCGGTCACCAGCGTGGTTCCAGGTGGCGGTGGCAATCTCGGCGTCGAACTGGGTGGTGGACACCAGACGACGCTTGGCCTTCGGGTCCCACAGACACAGTCGACCCTCAGCTCCCGCTGACATGAGCAGGTTGCTGCCTGGTTGGTATGCCAAGGCCACGATGCGTCGCTCATGGCCGGCGAACCGGTCGGGCTTGGAGCCCCGCGGCCCTCTCCCTGAGAAGTCCCACACCGTCACCTCGCCCGGGTTGCCCACGGCCAGGTAACGGGAGTCGCGCGACCATGCCAGGTGGAGAATCTTCTGTTCATACCCGCTCATGAACAGTTCTTCCTCGGTCCACAGACGCCAACAGTGCACCGAGTTGTCGTGATTGCCGGACGCGATCCACCGGCCCGACGGCGCCACGGCAAGAGCCAGCAGCGCGCCGGCGTACTCGAAGGTCTTCCAGGCCTCGACGCCGTCCTGATACCAGTGAATGCCGCCGTTCATACCCGCCGCCAGCGACCGGCCATCGGGGGTCCAGGCCAGGCATGCCACGGTGGCGTCGTGGTCGGCATGACGCCTCACTTCAGCACCGGTGATGTCGAGGCGCACCACCGTCTTGCCCACAGCCGCCGCCACTTCTCGCCCGGTGGGCGACCATGACACCTGGGCACACCAGCCCTTGGCCGACGCCTCACCCAACACCTGGGCTCGCTCGGCGTCCCACACCCGAACCACGCCGTCCAGGCCACCCGTAGCCAAGAGTGGCAACTGGGGATGCCACTGCACATCGGCCACACCCGTGGCGTGGAACGGTGAGGCCGCTCGGGGTTCGGTGCCGTCGAGCACCCTGACCGTTCCGTCCAGGCAGCCCACCGCCAGCAGTGAGTCGTCGTGCGACCACGACAACCCGGCGGGATGGTCGTCCAACTGTCCGATGCGAGTCACCGCAACGGCATCGCCGCCACTGCTCGTGCTCATGCCCGGCAGGCAGCGAAGCGGGAGGTCAACTCGGCGCGGTCCAGGTCGCGCCCGATGAACACGAGTCGGTTCACGCGCGCCTCATCGGCCCGCCACGCACGATCGGGTTGGCCATCGAACAGCATGTGCACGCCCTGGAAGACGTAGCGATGGTCGCTGCCGGCCACGTTCAACACGCCCTTCATGCGGAAGATGTCGGTGCCCTTGGTGGACAGCAGCCAACCGAGCCAGTCGTTCAACTTCTCCACCGATACGGCACCCTCCATCTCGATCCCTACCGAGGTGACGCTCTGGTCGTGCTGATGGTCGGTGTCGTCGAGGAACGTGGGCTCGGTCTCGAGCACTCGGTTCAGGTCGAACGCGCCCACGCCCAGAATGCGGTCCAGATCCACGGCGCTCATCTGCGTGGGGATGATCTCGGCCGTGGCGTTGATGGTGCGAATGCGCCGCTCCACCTCGGCCAGAGTGGCGGCATCGACGAGGTCGACCTTGTTCAACAGGATGCGGTCGGCGAATGCCAACTGCTCGACGGCCTCGTTCTCGATACCTTCGGGCTTGTCGTCGTCGAGATGCTGAGGCAGGTGCTTGGCATCGACCACGGTGACGATGGCATCGAGTGCCAACTGCGATCGAACCTCGTCGTCCACGAAGAACGTCTGGGCCACCGGAGCCGGGTCGGCCAGACCCGTGGTCTCCACCAGGATGTGGTCGAACTTGTCACGGCGTTTCATCAGGTTGCCGAGAATGCGGATGAGATCGCCGCGCACCGTGCAGCAGATGCAGCCGTTGTTCATCTCGAAGATCTCTTCCTCGGCGTCGATCACCAGCGCATCGTCGATGCCGATCTCGCCGAACTCGTTCTCGATGACAGCGATGCGCTTGCCGTGCTGAGCGGTGAGGATGTGATTGAGCAAGGTCGTCTTCCCCGAACCGAGGAAGCCGGTGATCACGGTGACGGGCACACGGGAGTCGGTGGACATGCCCGAAGTGTACCCTATTTAGGAATCAGTCCTATCCCGATTCACCGCTGGAGCCGCCGAGGGGCCTCAGTCGCACGTGGCACAGCCCGATGAGACAGGTGAGTACCAGAGAAGGGATGTGGACCAGTTCGGAACTGACACCACCGACGAGTTCGTCGTCGAAGGCGGCCACGACCGCCTGGGCGATACTGGCCACCGACGCAATGGCGAAGCATGGCACCGCCCACCGCCATCGCCACACCGTCAGCGCACCGGCCGCCGCCACGGCCAGACCCAGCGAACCGTCTCGGGTGAGATGCTCCTCGGTCATGGTGTCGAGCAGGCTCCATGGATCGCGCCCCGCGATCCATGGGATCACCATGACGGCCTGCACCACACTGAGCACGGCCACGGCGACGCGCAGCGCCAGGGGTGGCCCGGGGAGCGCCGCACCGAGTCGTTGCAGTGCAGCCTCGGCAGGGTCGACGGGGCGCCGGGCGTCGAGGTTCACCACCTCGGCCTCGTGCGAACCCGGGTCCGACTTGCTCATGCGGACTCGCTGCCACCCAACGGCGGTTCCAACCGGGCGGCCAGGCGCTGACGGGCTCTGCTGAGGCGCGATCGCACGGTACCCACCGGCACGTCCAGCACCAGGGCGGCCATGTCGTAGTCGTAGCCCAGTACGCCGCACAGCACCAACACCTCACGCTGTTCCACCGGCAGCGACGCCATGAGGTCGGTCAATTCCAGGGTGGAGCCGTGGTCGCGGACCTCGGCCATCGGCACGTCGACAGGTTGTGAGCGGCGGCGTTCGGCCTGCTCCAGGTCGATGACACACCGCCGGCAGATACGAATGAGCCAACCCTCGAAGCTGCCCTCACCTCGAAACGAGTCCGAATACCGCCACGCCCGCAGGAACGTCTCCTGCACAGCGTCCTCGGCCAGGGCCGAGTTGCTCGCCGCTGCACGTGCATAGGCACTCACCGCTCGGTGGTGCTGGCGCACCAGAGCCTCGAAGCGACGTTCCAGGGCCATCTACGTCCCAGCCTGCCTCATCGAGGCGACCGCGATCCAACGTTCCTTAGAGCGTGTGTTCCTATTCCTGTCGTTGGACTCCCAACTCACGTTCACAGAACCCTTACTCGCTGTGCCGATAATGGAGTCATGCGTCGGTCTCGCGCCCTGATCCGGCGAGTGGCGCTTGCCGCCCTCGTCCCATTCGTGGTGGCGTGCTCCGGTGAATCCGCCGACCCCGGTCAGTTGACGACAACCACGGTGGATCTGGTGTCGACGACGTCGACGGTGTCCACGCCCGCACCGATGCCGTATCCGGAGGGTGAATCGCTGCACGACATAGACATCGACGGGGTGCCGAGGAGGTTCCTCGTGCATGTGCCGGTTGGCGTCGTCGAACCTCGTGCGGTCGTGTTCGTGCTGCATGGTGGAGGAGGTGAAGGCTTGAACATCGCCACTGTCGGCGAGTACCCACTTGCGGTGTTCCGCACGGTCGCCGACCGGGAGGGCTTCATCGTCGTCTACCCCGAAGGGCTTCCCGTCGACGATCGTCAGGGCCGCGCCGGATGGTCCGACTGTCGGGGCGACAACTTGGTGTCGAGTGGCGCGGACGACATCGGGTTCCTGGCAGCGCTCGTGAAGTCGGTCGCCGCGACGTACGAACTGCCAGCGTCGAACTTGTTTATGGTCGGAAGCTCCAACGGGGCGCAGATGACCCAGGCCTTCGCGTTCCATCATCCAGAACTGCTCGGTGCCGTGGCGTCGAGCGCAGGGAGCCTCCCGGCGTCACCGCGGCCCGGCCCTTGTACGAATGGGCCTGTGCGTCCGATTCCGATTCTGTTGACACACGGCACAGCAGACTCGCAGATGCCATACGACGGCGGCTGCGTGGCCAACGTCGGGGGTGCATGCAACCGTGGACGGGTCGTGTCCGCAGAGGCGACGAGGGACCGCTGGCTGGCCATCAACGGACTGAGCAGCACGACACCGGTGGAGACGACGTTGGATCTGGACACATCCGACGGCGGCGCCGCACACCGCTTCACGTACACCGGACCATCGCCAGTGGAGTGGTGGCGACTCGACGGTGCCGGACACGCAGCTCCAAGCCGCACCGTGCGGGTGGAGCCGAACCGTATCACCGGGTCTCAGAATGGCGACATCGAGTTCGCCGAGGTCGCGTGGACGTTTTTCGAGCAGCGTCTCCCACCCGGGTGATGCCGTAGGGGTCGAGAAGCGCTAACCGAGAGCGCCGAGCACGCGGGCGATGCACGCAAGTTGCAGCCATGCTGTCGCCGAGTCGGTCGAGTTCTCGAAGCTCTTCGCCAACCGCCGCGACCGACCCAGCTGACCGTGCGCGACCTCGACACCGCACTGCTTCGACAACGCCCTGGCCCGCCGTTCCGATGTGCCCTTGT
>CAYMUC010000156.1:0-5455 GCA_964393535.1 uncultured Ilumatobacteraceae bacterium
CGCCGCACTGACTCCGGCCTGGCCCAAGGGTTGGTATGCCTTCGTGACCGCCTGTGTGGCCGGTGCCACCGCTGCGCTGTCCATGGTGTTGTGGGACGACGTCACCGACGAGGGTCCCCGAACTCTGGTGGGTGGAGCCCTGGCGCTCGATCATTTCTCGCTGTTTGCCACCATTGCCATCTCGGTGGCTGTGCTGTTGGCAACGCTGATCACCGATGATCATCTCCGCCGCGAGGGGTCCGAGGGCCCCGAAGTTCACGCCATGTACCTGCTGGCGGCGGCCGGCGGTGTGGTCATGGTGTCGGCCACCGACCTCATCGTGTTGTTCCTCGGTCTGGAGACCCTCTCCATCGCCATGTACATCCTGGCGGCATCGCATCGCAGTCGCTTGGAGTCGAAGGAAGCGGGCCTCAAGTACTTCATCCTGGGCGGCTTCTCCTCGGCGTTCTTCCTGTACGGCATAGCGCTCATCTACGGGGCCACCGGTACCACTCGCCTGGCGGGGATCACCGAAGTGCTGGCCACTGAGACCTCCACCGTGTCGGGTGGCGACACGATGCTGCTGGCTGGGATCGCGCTGCTGCTGGTGGGCCTGGGCTTCAAGGTGTCGGCGGTGCCGTTCCACGTGTGGACCCCCGACGTCTATCAGGGTGCGCCCAGCCCCGTCACCGGCTTCATGGCCGCCGCCGGCAAGGTTGCGGCCTTCGCCGCTCTGCTGCGCGTCCTGGTCACCGCACTGGGCAGTCGGGTCGACGACTGGCGGCCCGTGATCTGGGCGCTCGCCGTTGCCACCCTGGTCATCGGCTCGTTGTTGGCAGCGGTACAGACCGATGTGAAGCGCATGCTGGCGTACAGTTCGGTCAGCCACGCAGGGTTCATCCTCGTGGGCGTGGAGGCGGCCGGTCATCTCGACGGCACGGACCCTGGTCGTGGTATCTCCAGTGCACTGCTGTACACCCTGCTGTACGGCGTGTTGGCGTCGGGCAGTTTCGCCGTGGTGGGCTTGGTGTCGCGCACCGGCGAACAGCACACCGACGTCGGATCGCTGCGAGGACTGTCGCGTCAGCGGCCGCTGCTGGCCATTGGCTTCACGGTGCTGCTGCTGGCCCAAGCAGGCGTGCCGCTCACCTCAGGCTTCATCGCCAAGTTCGGTGTCATTCAGGCCGCCGTGGGCGAGCAGAGCTATGCCGTGGCGATCATCGCCATGGTGGCCGCCGTCATCGCTGCGTTCGTGTATCTGCGCATCATGATCGCCATGTGGATCGCCTCACCCGAGCCCGGCGATGAGCAGCGGGAACCGGTGACGGTGCCCTTCGGCACCGGTGTGGCCATTACAGCAGCGTCGTTGTTCACCATCGTGGTGGGCGTGCAGCCGTCATGGCTCATCGACGCCAGCCGTGAGGTGGCGCAGTTCGCGCTGCGCTGACGCTTCGTCCGCTGAGGTCAGATCAACGGCCAGGGGTACAGACGCCCTGAACGGTCGATAGGGAACACCGCACGGTCGAGCAGCCAACTGGCCCGTTCCGAGATGGCCTCCACCTCGTCGTCGGCCAGCAGTGTGGCCACTTCGAGGGGCACCTGTTCCCTGAGTGGACGCACGGCCGCCTGAAGGGCTTCGGGGATCGGTTCACCGCCGAAGTCCCAGATGACGGTACGAAGCTTGAAATCCACGGCGAAACACAAGCCATTGTCGATGGCCCATACTCGGTCTCGGGCGTCGAGGAGGCAGTGCCCGCCCTTGCGGTCGGTGTTGTTGGCAACGAAGTCGAACACGGCGATGGCCTTCAGTTGATCATGCAACTGTGGCTGCTCGGCGTACAGCGTGAAGTAGTGCTCATCGAATCGGGCCTCGACGAACCACTGGACCGATCCTTCGCCAGCCGGACCGTCACGCAGCACGGTCACGGGCACCACATGAAGTCCCATGGCCGCCGACAACCGGTATGCGGCGACCTCACGCCGGTGCAGACCCGGTTCGAAGTCCCACAGCGGTCGCTCACCTCGCAGTGGCTTGTAGATGGCGTACCCCGATACAGCGTCGTGGGTGACGCGCACGAGGAACGTGGCGTTGCTGCTGGTGGGCATACGACCCACGATGTCCATGTCGGCGGAGATGAGAAACTCCACCAACTCGCTCTCCGAGGCGAACTCGGGTTGCGGCGTCAGTTCATCCGGGGACACGGGTGACCGTCGGGATCGATGGGGCCACTGCAGAACGGGCAGGTCGGGCGACCCGATGACATGAGTTCATCGACCTGATCGCAGAACGCCTCCACCTGACCGGGCTCCAGCAGCACTCGCACCGAACCCGGGTCCTCGCCGGTGTCGTCGACGAGCATCTCGTCGAGTTGCACGATGAACTGCCCAGTGTCCGGATCGAAGGCCAGGCCGATGGCCCCGAGGACGAAGGCCGGAGTCAACGGCTCCACCAGCGTTCCAGGAGCGGTGGGTCGCAGTCGGGCGGGAGGCAGCGAACTCAGCAGCGAGCGGAAGTGTTCGCCCATGGCACCCACCTGCTGCTTCTCGCATTTCAGCGTCACACGGTGCTCGTCGCTGCGGATCTGCAACAGGAAGGTGCGCTGACCGGGACGGCCGACGGCCGCTGCAGTGAACGAATCGGCGTGGTCGAACTGGAAGAACACGGGCATGTCAGCAGTGCCTCATGATCACGAAGGACGGAGATCGGCCAACGATCCGCCGGTGGAGTTCACCGTGAGCACCACGGGGCCAGTGGTGCCATACGCGATAGCCGTGATGGAACAGGTGCTGATCACGATGCGCTGGAACAGATCGAGGTGCGTGCCCATGGCGTGGGCGACGGCCGCCTTGATGGGATCAGCGTGTGACACGCACACCACGGTCTCTCCGGGATGACGCAGGCGCAGCTGGTCGAGGGTGGACACCATGCGGTGCTGCATCTCGGAGAAACTCTCTCCATGGGGGAAGCGGAACGTCGAAGGCGCACGTTGCACGGTGGTCCACTCGGGCAACTTCATGAGGTCCTTCAGTGCGCTGCCGGTCCAGTCGCCGAAGTCGCATTCCACCAGGCCACGTTCCACCACGACCTTGTGCCCCAGTGCCTTGGCAATGGGTGCAGCGGTCTCACGGGCCCGTTCCAGCGGGGATGCGTAGACGGCTGCCACCTTGGGCAGCACCCTCAGTCGCTCGGCCGCGGTCTCGGCCTGGACCCGGCCGGCATCGGCGAGGTGCAAGCCCTTCGCCCGACCCGGCAACACCTGACCGGTGGTGGGGGTCTGGCCGTGGCGCACCAGCAGCAACACACTGGGTGGAGTGCCGGGGGCGGAGCGGTTGCGTCGGGAGGTGCGGGTGGAAGTCGCCATGTCTGTGGAGGCAACCTACTGTGCCGCCATGGCCCATGAGACACCGCGGCCCGAACCCGGACCCGACACGTGGTCCCGCCTTCACGACGACATCGTCGAGTGCCGGGCGTGCACTCGCCTCGTCGCCTGGCGTGAACAGGTGGCCGATGAGAAGCGGGCGGCGTACCGGTCTGAGACCTACTGGGGTCGACCAGTGCCCGGATTCGGCGACACCGAGGCCCGTCTGCTCGTGCTGGGGTTGGCGCCGGCCGCGCACGGGGCCAACCGCACCGGGCGCATCTTCACCGGTGATCGCAGTGGTGACTGGCTGTATCGGGGTCTGCACAGAGCCGGCGTGGCGAACCAGCCGACGTCGGTGGCAGTCGACGATGGTCTGGCGCTGAGCGGAGTGTGGGTGAGTGCCGCCGTGAGGTGCGCGCCCCCTGACAACAAGCCCACGCCCGCCGAGCGCGACGCCTGTCGCCCGTTCCTCACCCGCGAGTTGGCATTGCTCAGCGACCTGAGGGCGGTGCTGTGCCTGGGTGCGTTCGGTTGGGCAGCGGCTGTGCGCGAGTTCGGCGTACGGCCGGCGCCCCGATTCGGCCACGGGGCCACCTCTGCACTGTCGTGGAATGGCCGACCCATCACCCTGGTGGGGTCGTTCCACCCCAGTCAGCAGAACACCTTCACCGGGCGGCTCACCGAGGCCATGTTCGACGATGCCATCTCAGCCGCTGTGAGGGCGGCCGGTCTCAAGCGTTCAGTGCCTCGCCCAGGGTGAGGCCCATCAGCGCCATCGCCCGGCGGGCGTCGTCCACCATGGCGCCCAACGACAAGAAGCCATGGATCATGCCGTCGAACCGCACCAGCGACGTGGGGACGCCGGCTTCGAGGAGGCGATGAGCGAACGCCTCGCCCTCGTCGAGTAACGGGTCCTCGCCAGCGGTGACGACCAGGGTGGGGGGACTTGACGCCAAGAGCGACAGCGGTGAGAGCAACGGCGAGACGCGAGGGTCGTCCTCGCTTCCAACACCGCCCGAGAGGTAGTGCTCGGTGAACCACGCCATGGCGGCGGCCGTGAGCAGTCGCCCCTCACCGAAGTTGCGGTAACTGTCGGTGCCACGCCGTGCATCGGTGACGGGATACACCAGCACCTGATGTCGCAGCGGCACCACATCCATGCTGGCCGCCACGGCAGCGAGGTTTCCGCCCGCCGAGTCACCGGCCACGGCCAGACGATCGGCGTCGACACCCAGTTGGGCGGCATTGGCATGCACCCAGCGCAGTGCGGCGATGGTGTCGCCCAGCGCAGTGGGGTAGGGGTGTTCGGGCGCCAGGCGATAATCGACGCTGATGACGGCGTGACCACTGGCCACGGCAAGCTCGCGGCACACGGCGTCGTGGCTCTCCAGATCGCCCAGCACCCAGCCGCCACCGTGCAGATACACCGTGGCACCGGTCACCACCTCGGGTCGGGGGTGATAGCAGCGCACCGAAGTGGCCAGGCCCGACTCACTCGCAGCAATGTCCCACACCCGCGCCACGTCGCGATCTGATGGAAGGCGCCCTGCCGAGAACTGCGCTCGTACGGCCTCGGGACTCTGTTGCTCTATCGGGGGGTTGCCGAAGGCCGCCATGGCCTCGAGGACTGCTACGGCCTGTGGGTGGAGTGCCATGGCGCAGCGCTCAGTGACCGTCGGTCGGCGCTGCGTCGGGAGCCGGCGCCGCGGCCGCCTCGGGAGCCGCCTCAGGAGCCGGGGCAGCAGCCGCAACCTTCTTCTTGGGCGGCGGCACACCGATGGTCGGTGCCGGATCAGCACCCTGACCCCACCGGCGCCGGCTCACGATGGACAACATGCGCAGCAACTTCATGGCCGTGGCGTCGCCCTCGGCCGGACGGGCGATGATGGAGCCGTCGGCGATCATGCGGTTCATGACCTCCTCGCCCAACTCGGTGCGCACGACGCACAGCGTCCAGTCGTTGTCCTCGCCGATGCCGCCAGTGGAGATGTCGGCGTGTTCGGCCGAAAAGTCGGGGCACATCTTGCAGCCCTCGCGCGTCCACTGGTGGCATTCCTTCAGGTCGATCTCGTGGTACGAGCCGTCCTTCATCCAGATCTGGAAGACGCCCTTGA
>CAYMUC010000157.1:0-5336 GCA_964393535.1 uncultured Ilumatobacteraceae bacterium
CGTCCTTCAATCTGACGACGGACTTCAAGGTATGCCGGGTGCTCCATCTGATAGTTCCCGCGGCTGGGAATAAGGCGACCCATGGTGTAGTTGCCGAAATCCATGTGGATCGCACCCTTGGTCGCCTCGACTTCGTCATCACTGATTGATGCGGGCGGACGGAACGGCGAGGGTGGATCGGTGCCGCCCTCCTTCACCAGTCGGAAAGCGCTACCGCTCACGGCACGCGGAGCGCACCGCGAGGCCAACTGAACAATGCCCTCTGCGTAACCACGCATCAGGGCGTGAGAGGTGCCGTAGGGGGCGGCTGGTGCAAGAAACTGTGAGACGAGGGCCGCTGCAAGATCCGGGAGCTCCCGACGTAGTGCATCCCCAGAAGGATCGGACCATAGGCGCATCGCTACGCCGTAGGCGGCCGCCAGCATCCGCTCGGGCACGTACGGGTCATTGAACGCAAGCGATCGCACAACATGGTTGAACAGAGCCGCCGGATGAGCTTCCCCCAAGTCGACGAGTGCACGTGTCAACCGATCGCGCAGGATTCGGTTGGTCGTGGTTAGGCCCAGGGATAGCAGGACGATCTCGTTCTCAACCGCCTGCGAGGGCTGCCGAGACGAGTCGCGGAGTTCGAGCCATGCAAGCAGGCGGTCGATGACGGAGTGTTCGTCGGACAGCCTCAGGTATTCCGACCAGGTGAGGTCTCGGTCCGCCATCTGCACCTCCGCGAGTCTCTGGTAGAGATGCGAAGCGTCGTAGCGATGATCCTCACGGGTTGCCAGGGTCACCAACACTTCAAACGTTGCAGACCTGGTTTCGGCATCGTCGAATCCCAGAAGACGATCCACGATCTGGTCGGTCTCCATGGTGAACGAGTCGGGGCTGCGCCAGTAGAGGCCAGCCAGGAAGGCGTCCCGGACTGGAACAAGCAGTCGCCGCCGGCGGGGCAGATACCACAGCAACTCCCGCTGGAAGCCTTTGCGCTTCAGGCGCTCGGGCACCTCAAGGATGAGCGCAGAGGCGATTCCAGGCTGCGCGAACGAGTTGCCCCAGCGGTCAACGATGAACGGCTTGCCGAGAGGCCGGTTTGCGTAGAAGCTTCGACGCACTGCCTCTTCGCTTGACAAGATCAGGTGGTTCTCCAGGAGATGTCGGGCCACGAGGTGGTCACCAAACCGTTGGTAGGGGAAGACGACGACTTCTCGGTACTCCCCCTCGTGATAGCGCATCTCCGCACCGAGCAGGCCGTCAGTAATGAAACGGCGTAGAAGCTTGGCCGCATCTGCGACCGGTACGCCGGTCGACCGCGACAGCACGTCCGTGGCCTCGTCGATGTGAAGCCACTCTCGCCCGAGCGAGGCCATGCTTCCGGCTATCCCGAGACGCCCTTGCTTAGGTTCACCCTTCAGCACCTTCCAGCAGGTCATCCCGCTGAATCCAAAGTCCGACTCAATTGTCCGGCCAGCTGTGCGGACGTAGTTCTCAAGGACGAACGTCATTCCCTTCTGGCCAGAAGTGACCTCACGAAGGGTCCGGGAGCGCGAGCTACGCGCAAGACGTGCGATTCCCTCGCAGAGCAGTTTGAGGAAGAGCGGATTCGAGAACTCGGGGGTCAGCAGCGGGATGTGCGGGACCGGCATCTCATAGTGATGGAAGAACTCAAGCTGGGCCTCAAACTCCTGATCTCCGAAGCCGGGGTGGTATGTCACGACGTACGGATCGCGGGTCCGCTCACTGAAGATTGCGCGATCGAACGGCTGACGGCAGGACAGGACCAATCCGACTTCATCGACACCACGCAAGTTCCTGACGAGCTCTACTACCCCGGTCCTCCAGAGAGCTCGATCGCCCTCGTTGATCCCGTCGATGACGATGAGAGCCCGACGGTGTTTGCGCTGCGCCAACTCGGACAGCGCGGAAACAAGCTCGCTGCCTGTAGGGGCAAGACCGGTCACCTCCGCAATCGAGTCGAGGATGCCTGCTTTCGGATCCAGCGAGCTGGCGAGCACGACGAGCACAGGTGACTGGCGCTCGGTCATCTGACGTGCCGCATCACAGAGGAAGTGTGTCTTCCCGGAGCCGGCTGGACCAAGGACGAGAAGGCACTTCTTCCGTGACATCAGAGTGCCCGGGTCGCCCATGACGAACTCACGTATCGGGCCCAGGGCACCACGGAGGCGATTCAGGTCGCGTGCCTGAGCCTGCAGCCGATCCCGGCGTTCCTTCTCGGCGTCATCCGATCCGGCGAGGGCAGGTTCAGCTGAGTAGACCCTTTCAGCTGCACGGTCCAAGACCCTTTCCAGGGCCGCAACCCTGCGCCGGAGGTCGGAGAGGCGCGACCGGGCTCCAGCCGGTCCTTGCATTGCACCAAGCTCAGCAAGGTCCTTGGCGACGACGCTCGGCGTGTTGGCCCGGTTTCGGAAGATCGAGGCCCAGGTTCCCCGGGTCTGGTCGATGACTCGTTCGAACTCGGCGACCAAGGGCACAACGTGGTGGCCCAGGTTCTCGACCGCCAGTGCCTCGATGCACGTGCTCAGGTGCCCGATCTCGATGTTCGGTGCATCAGGATCGAGCCCGGGTGAGTAACGAGGACCTGCATCCCGAATCGTTCGGTCTAGGACCTTCTGGAGATGAGAGATCTGTATTCGCCCCATGGTGCGGCTAAGGCCTCACCCACTGCTCATGGCCGAGCGGTGCCTCGTTCAGTCGGTCCCGCCGTGCTCGCCAGTCTGGCAAGTGCTTGTCCATCAGCTTCGTGAAGCGAGGACCGTGGCTACGTTCGAGGAAGTGGGTCATCTCGTGGACGGCCAGGTATTCCAGGCACTCGGGGTGCTTCTTGGCCAGCTCGACGTTGAACCAGATGTGGCCGGTCTCGCGGTTGCAGGAGCCCCACTTGGTCTTCATACGCCGGATGCTCCACTTGGGCACGGTGACCCGCATCTTGCGTTCCCACTTCTCAATGAGGTCGGGGACGGTCTGTCGGAGCCGATCGCGGTACCAGCGGTCGAGGACCTCGCGCCGATGCTCGGTGGTCGTGTCCGTTGGGGTGTAGAGCAGGAAGCGGTCGCGGTCGATCTCGATGTGCGCACGGCCGGGTCGCTCGATCACATTGAGCCGTAGGCGGCTCCCCCAGACGTAGTGGGACTCGCCTGTGACCATCTCCCGGATGGTCTGGCGCTGGGCGGATTGGAGTTGGTCGCGTTGGCGCTTGATCCACGGCAGTCGGCTGACAACCGCCAGGCGCACCTGGTCGTCGTCGAGTCGGTCTGGCGCAGCGACGCGTACGCGTCCCACGGGTGGGTACACGCCGATGTGCAGGTTCTCGATGTCCTTGTAGACGACGCCAACGTCGATACCGGAAACGCTACCGCATACGGGGCAGGGCGCCCGAAATAGCTGTTGAACAGGTGTTTCGTCTGCGTGCGTTTGCGCAAGATCGACTAAATGTCTCGCGCAGTGCGCAGGCGTGATGACCGTGGCGTGCGATGTTGCCGATGTATACGGCATGACTGCCTCACGTGCCCGCCATCACCGCTACGACGCCACCCTCCTCGCATCGATCGATCCAGGAGGGCGGTTATCCCTTGGTCGCATCGAACGTCGCCTTGGAATGACGCTTGAGCGTGCCTTCGTGTTCGCGACCCTGAGCCGCCTCATCGTGAGGTTCAGCGACGAGGACTCACCGCCACCTGGTTGGGTGGAAGCGCCAGTAGTGCGAGCGCCAGGCCGCTATCCACATCTGAGGCTCACCGGGCTAGCGGTTCGACCTTTGCTGAGTCGCGCTGGTGTCGTCTACCCGGTGAGGGTACGGGTAACTGCAGTCATCGAGGCAAGCCAGTGCACGGTCGCACCAGTGCGATGAGCCGCAACCAAAGAAGCATCCATCGGCGCAACGCGCGAGTGATCGCAACAGTGCTCTCGCCCGAGCTTCGACACGCGGTGTATTCGGACCGGTACGCACGCCGCGCGACCCGTCCACCCTCGGGACTGTCACCGCTGGAACGGACGAGGTTCTCGGCTGCACGAGCGGCACTGGACATGGCCGGGGGATTTGCCCGCTTCCCCGGCGATCACAGACAGCGTGAGCGTGATGCCTACGCGGTCGCCACTGAACACTCAGGCGACCTCAACTGGGTGGCGGTCGATCGTGCCGTCCGCCTACTGCACGAACTAGTGCCGTGCGGGGATGACGTCGCCGAGCGCGCCCTGATCGTGCGCCAGATGGAACCGGCCAACGCCACTGAGCGAACTCTGTGGCCGATGGTGATCTTGGCTGCCGCGCACCTGGCTGGAGATGCTCCGTCGACAATCGAGGTGTTTCCGTCACCGGAGATCATCGCGGCTGAGGCTGCGTACGGGCCCGCACTCGACCGAGTCCTCGCCACCGCGCACCCATTGGCGGTGTTGGCGACGCTTCACTCATGGGTCGGAGAGCCCGATCGTCGTCGCTTCGAGGTGACGGTGGGGCTGTTCGACGGTTGTTTCACCGGTGTCCCGGCTGATGTTGATGTGTGGACGGTGACGCGAGCGGTGTGGCGGGACCGGTTCGTCGATACCTCGTCGCTCCTCGTCGAGGAGGTGGCCGCGTATCGCGCGATGGACACGGTCGCCGGTTGCTCGCTGCGGGAGGCCCAAGCAACCTGGCGCGACCATGTGCAGCCACTCGCCCGTTTGAATGCTGCGCTGCGTCGTCTCATCCGGTTGGGGGCCGACGTCGGTGACCTGTTGTTGCTGCCAACCGAGCCGCGCCCAGAGCTCAACCGATTGCGGCCCTCGAGCGACCTCTTCACCACCGATGTCCTAGCCCAGCTCATCCAGTTGGGTCTCAAGATTCTCGACGACCCGATCGAGAGGTGGGCCTGGCAGAACCTCTGGTCGAGAGGCTGCCGGCCCCAGGCCTGCCTGCCGCTGATCGATGAACTGATCCCGTTCGGTGAGGGGCGGTGGCGGGTGATGGTGCCACGCGACTTCTCGAAAACCGGGATGATCGTGGACTTCGTCAGCACCCCCCTCGCGGAACTCACTGGTTGGTCGCCGGAGGTCTGCCCCGAGTTCGTCCGATCGCGCTCCGCACGTGATGGTGTCGTTCCGACCTTGGTCGCTGGGAACGCGTGTCGCCGCGTCCGTCGCGAGTGTAAACGACTCCAACGAGAAGGTGCTGAGCTTCCCGACCTCCCAGACCGGCTTGCGTATATGACCCGCAAGTTGCTGGCGTTGTGGGTGGCGCAGCGCCTGTCGACCCCCGCGTTCACGCGCTGGATGTCACACGTCACCGCAGCGACGAACCAGCCCTACGCCCAGCCCACCGTCGATCAACTCCTCGCAGTCCGGCACGCTCA
>CAYMUC010000158.1:0-2972 GCA_964393535.1 uncultured Ilumatobacteraceae bacterium
ACAGTTCGTCGCCGTCGCAAGCTCGGGTGACCCCGGAGAACTTGTCACAACCAGCCGTGACGGCATCACGTGGTCAGCACAGACCGCTGCAGCCGACTACTACTGGAACTCGGTCACCTACGGCAATGGTCTGTTCGTCGCCGTCGGATCCTCGTGGCCAGCCGCCAGCACGC
The DNA here is from genome assembly GCA_964393535.1 of uncultured Ilumatobacteraceae bacterium. Lineage (GTDB taxonomy): Bacteria > Actinomycetota > Acidimicrobiia > Acidimicrobiales > Ilumatobacteraceae > CAYMUC01. The sequence goes on from CAYMUC010000158.1 coordinate 174, forward strand.
CTTTCATGACCAGCCCTGACGGCATCAACTGGACAGCACGCGGCGCCGACCCATCATGGTCTTCTATCAACAGAGGCAACTGGGTTTCGGTGACCTACGGCGGACCGACCGGACAAGAACAGTTCGTCGCCGTCGCAAACTCGGGTATCCCCGGAAACGCTGTCATAACCAGCCCTGATGGCATCACCTGGACAGCACAAGCTTCCGCAAACGACAACCAATGGACCTCGGTGACCTACGGCAATGGTCTGTTCGTCGCCGTCTCGTCCGCGGGCCAAGGCCACTTTGTCATGACGAGCCCTAATGGCGTCACGTGGTCAGCACAGACCGCTGCAGTCAACACAACGTGGCGCTCGGTCACCTACGGCAACGGGTTGTTCGTCGCCGTCGCCACCTTCCCCGGCAATGTCATGACCAGCCCTGACGGCATCACCTGGACATCACGCACCCCCGCAGCCCAGGCCACTTGGACTTCGGTCACCTACGGCGGACCGAACGGACAAGAACTCTTCGTCGCTGTCAGCGCTGCCGCCGTCATGACCAGCCCTGACGGCATCACCTGGACATCACGCACCCCCCCAGCCATCATCGGCTGGAACTCGGTCGCCTACGGCAGTGGTCTGTTCGCCGCCGTCGCCATGTCGGGCAGCGGTAACCGTGTCATGACCTCTGGTGCTGTCGTTGCACCACCAACCGCCAGTCCATCGCAACCCGAGTCCGATGCGGCAGCCGTTGCCCTGCCGTTGACCACCATGCCGGTGCCGGCCACCGTCGTGGCACCCTCGACGACCGCCACGACGGTCGCACCCACCACCGCAGCACCCACTACCACCGTCCCTGCGCCCGTCACGGGCATCGACGGAGCACTGCCCGACCCTGAGATCGGTGAAGGCCTGGTGTTCGAGGGCGGTGAACCCGTTTCCACAGAACTCACCGTCGCCGATGACACCCTCACCCTCTCCAGCAACGCCTTCGAGATCAGCCTGACCCCCGACTGCGCCACCACCTGCGACACCCTGCAGGGTCCCGACGGCGACGTCACCATCGTCGCCGAGTCGGGCAACAACGCACAGGTGTCGGGGTTCGGGTTCAAGCCCGGCACACAGGTCGACGTGTGGTTGTTCTCGGAAGCGACCTACCTCGGCTCGCTCACCGTTCAGGCGGACGGCACCTTCGCCGGTGACGTCCCCGTTCCCTACCTGCCTGCTGGCGAGCACACGCTGCAGACCAACGGCATGACCGTCGACGACCGGGTCCGCAGCGCGAATGCTGCCATCGGCGTCGCCAGCGAGACGGCCCCCACCCCCAGCGATGGTCAACTTCCCTCCACCGGCACCGAATCCACCACCACACTGGTCGTCGTGATGCTGCTCCTCGCTGCCGGTCTCGCCGCCATGATCACCGCGACGCGCCGACCCGAGCCCCAGTGAAGTGGACCCGATGTGATGGAGACCGTGATGTTTCGGACCGCCACCTTTCAATAGGTTATTGAGTATCTCGATAAGTTATTGATACCCTCGAAGAATGAAAGCTCTTCGGGTGCTCGCGATCCTGACCACCGTGCTCGTCGGTTCGCTCGCGGTCATGCGAGAGGTCGGCGCCACCGGCTCGTGGTTCGGCTCGCAACCCGCGACTGCTGGCCTTGGAACCACTTCCGGGTCGACGCAGCAGGCGGCAGGTGATGGTCGGTATCAGTCCGCTGTGGAGATGGCGGCGTTGGTGGGCGGCGGGTCGCTGTCGGGCTTGGATCGCCTGATCGTCGTGGCGGGCGAGTCGTTTCCTGATGCGTTGCTGGCGTCAGGGTTGGCAGGCTTTCTGGATGATGGCGGCCGGTCGGGTCGCACGGCGATCTTGCTGACCGAGGCTGGTGTCCTACCTCCGGTGGTCGAAGAAGCGATTCGGGCAAGTGGTGTGCCGGCGTCGCAGGTGTTGGTGGTCGGTGGTGCAGAGGCGGTGTCAGACGAAGTCCGGAGTGCGGTTGCTCGGGCGGGCGGATGGAACGGCACCAGTGCGAATCCGGTCACACGGATCGCCGGTGAGGACCGCTACAGCACCGCCGCCGCGATTGCCGACTACGTGTTCACGACAGCAGGTGCAGCGTTGGAGGAGTCGTATCGCACGGTGCTGGTGGCCAGTGGGGAAGAGTTCTCTGATGCGTTGGCTGCTGGCAGCCTCGCCTATCGCAACGGTCACTTGCTGCTGCTGTCACCGCCGGCAGGCGCAGCGCCGGCGACGCTGGACACCGTGGAAGGATTGCAGGCGACGTGTGCGGTGCTGGTAGGTGGAACGACGGCGTTGGCGCCACAGGTGGCCACCCAGATCGAAGCAGAGTTGGTGGGGGCCGGTTCGGGGTGCGGGGTGGAGCGCATCGGCGGCCGCGACCGGTTCGAGACCGCGGCGCAGGTAGCGGACCGATTCGTCGAGGTGAACGGTGCACCTGGTGAAGTGTTGGTGGCATCGGGGCTGGATTTCGCTGATGCGTTGACCACGGGTCCGTTGGCGGGGGGCAATCGGCCGTTGTTGTTGACCGTCCCGAACCGGCTTTCCGCCCCGGCCAGCGCGTGGCTGCAGGAGCATTCAGCCAGCATCGGCGACATACGGATCATCGGTGGCACCAACACCATCGCCCCCGCCGTGCGGAGCCAGGTCAACGCCATCGCCGCCGCAGCCGGCGCCGCTGCCTCCAGCAGGGCGACGGTTCCCTCGGCGCCGACGATCACGGGTGTCTCTGCAGGTAATACGACGTTGTCGGTGACGTTCACCGCCGGGGCTGATGGTGGCAGTGCGATCACCAACTAC
>CAYMUC010000158.1:3072-5300 GCA_964393535.1 uncultured Ilumatobacteraceae bacterium
GAATACTCGACCAACAACGGTGCCACCTGGACGACTCGCAGTCCGGTCGGTACCGGATCGCCTCTGGAGATCACCGGTCTGACGAACGGCACCACCTATCTGGTGCGGATTCGTGCGCTCAACGTTGTGGGCGAGAGCGCCGAGTCGAACATGTTGTCGGGCACGCCGGTCTCGGTTCCCTCCGCGCCGACGATCACGGGTGTCACGGTGGGTAATGCGACGTTGTCGGTGACGTTCACCGCCGGGGCTGATGGTGGCAGAGCGATCACCAACTACGAATACTCGACCAACAACGGTGCCACCTGGACGACTCGCAGTCCGGTCGGTACCGAGTCGCCTCTGGAGATCACCGGTCTGGCGAACGGCACCACCTATCTGGTGCGGATTCGTGCGCTCAACGTGTTGGGCGAGGGTGCTGAGTCGACCATGGTGACGGCAACACCGTTCACCGTTCCTGATGCACCTGGCGGCCCGACAATCTCTGCCATCACTGCAACGTCGATGACGGTGTCGTGGACGGCGCCGACCTCTGACGGCGGTGCGGCGATCTCGTCGTACGTGGTGCGTCGCAACGGCTCGCCGGTGGAGACGCTGGGGGCGGGCATCCTGTCGTTCAACGCGACGGGTCTCACCGCCGGCACCACCTATGCCTGGCAGGTGTTGGCCTGCAACGGTGCCAACTCCTGCACGGCATCGGCCAGTGTCAACGCCACGACCTGGTCGACACCGGCTGCCCCCACCATCACGAGTGTCACGGCGGGTAATGCGACGTTGTCGGTGACGTTCACCGCCGGGGCTGATGGCGGCACGGCGTTGACGAACTACCAGTACTCCACCGACGGCGGGTCGACGTGGCGGACCCGTGCCACGGGCACGACGGCGTCGCCACTGGCGATCACCACCATCTCGGGGGACGCCAACACCCAACTGACGAACGGCACTACCTATCAGGTGCAGATACGAGCGGTGAACACTGTGGGCGAGGGTGCCGGGTCGAACACGGTGTCAGGCACACCGGTGGAAAGCTGCGCCCAAGGTGGCGTCTGTGTCGTCGGCGACACCGGGCCTGCTGGCGGGATCGTGTTCTACGTCGCACCGCCTAATACGACGTTCCTCTGCGGCGTCAACCTGAATCTGACGTGTAGGTATCTGGAGGCGTGGACTGCTGACGTGGCGTTTGATGGTATGACCAACGCAAAATGGTCGACCCAGATCATCTCCACGGGCGCCAGTTCGCAGGCCATCGGTGCTGGCTACAACAACACTCAACTTGCGCTCAACAACGATGGCGGATCGCATCCCACGGTAGCAATCTCGCTGGTGAGGAACACACGAGGCGGACTCAGCGACTGGTACCTGCCGTCGCTTGGCGAACTCAGCCAATTACGCCAACAGCGAGCAACAGTCGGTGGGTTTCAAGACCAGTACTACTGGAGTTCGACGGAGTCAGACAGCCACACCGCGTGGGGCCTCAACTTCACTGACGGGCAAGTGTTCTCGACGGTGCAGAAAACAGTCAACTACCTGCACGTGCGTCCGATTCGGGCCTTTTGACCGTTCGTCACGTGATCACCACGTGCTGCGGCTCTTCGAACGAGCCGGTGGCGTCGACCTTGGCCACGAAGATGTCGGCGGTTGTCAAGGGCCAGTGGGTGTGCCCGGCCGATCACTTGCTCAGGGGTCGCCCCCACGAACGGTGATCTCGGGCGATGGCTGCACCTGAGCAGCGGCACGGTGCTCACCGTACGGCTGGCCTTCACCGAGGGATCCTGATCGAGAGCGGGTGTTCCGCGCCGAGCCTGTGCGATGATAGCGGTTGTGCGATCATCGCATTCGTGCGATACCCACGATTGTGGCTGACGTCGAGCCGCATGACGAGATCGTCGAGTGGATGGACTCGCTCGACGATGACGAGTGGGACCGGACGGTCGTGGTGATCGACCGGTTGGTCGCGCTCGCGTCGACAGCGCGGATGCCGTTATCGAGGAGTCTCGGAGACGGTCTGTTCGAGTTGCGGTTCACGTTGGGCCCGACTGCTCGGCGGATCACCTACCGGTTCACCAAGGACGGACGGATCGTGCTGCTCACCACGTTCCGCAAGCGACGCAACAACGAACGCACCGAGATCGCTCGGGCACGCAGAGCTGCCGAGGACTGCGCCCGGGCCAACCCGTGAAGGAGACCACGATGGCCAACTACTCCCGCTGGGACGACACCAAGAACAAGCG
>CAYMUC010000159.1:0-5269 GCA_964393535.1 uncultured Ilumatobacteraceae bacterium
CGAATACCACCGAGGCATCGGGTGCCGTGGCAGTGGCCGCCAGTGTGAGGGTCGAACCCACCACCAGTCGTGGCGACGAGGTGATCGTGACCGTCTGTACCCCTGGTGTCACGGCAAAGGTTCCCGTGGCGAAGGCTTCCGAGTAGGTGCTGTCGCCGGCCAGGCCCACCTCGATCGTGCAGGTACCGACAGCCGACACGGTGACGTCCAGTGTGGTGTAGTCGGCCGATGCGGTTGCCTCGCAGACGCCCGGGGTCAGCGCAGCCGCTGTGACCGTGTTGGACGGAGTGCGCGTGATGCCGACGCTGAACGGTGTGGTGCCGAAGGGGTACGACGAGCCCAGACCATCGATGGTGACCGTGCCCGGCGGCTTCACGTAGGTGTAGGTGACGCCTGACTCGACGCTGAACTCGGGTTGCGCTGCGATGGTGACCGACAGCGCGACGGCACCCAACGCGCCCCCCGGTGAAGGTGGCACCACTGCCGAAAGGGTGGTGCCGTCGACCGCCACCGACGACGCCGAGACCGTTGCCGTGCCGAACCCGACCGTCGTCGAACCGGCCACGAAACCCGTGCCCTCCACCGTGACGACGGCTCCGCCGAGCAGTGACCCCGACGACGGCGTGACCGAGGTGACGGTGGGAACGTCCCACACGAAATAGGCATCCGTCAGGCTGATCGTCTCGCCGCCGACGACGGCCGACACGGTGACCGCCCCACGGTTGGCACACGCTCCCGCCGACACGGTCACGTCGACCAGCGTGGAACTCGGCGTGCCGACGATGGTCGCCGACGTCGTCGCCGATGTGGCGGGGCAGGTGACGAACACGGCCGTGGTGCTGCCCAGGGCGGTGCCGGAGAGCGTCAACTCGGCGATGGCCGATCGATCGACATGTGTCGGAGTCACGGACGTGATCGTCGACGAGCCAGCACCAACGGGCGTGAGTGGGCCGACGTTGGCCTGTGGACCCGTGTATCCCGCCTCGTTCGTGGCGGTGATGGTGAAGGTGTAGTCCTGGCCGTTGGTGAGCCCTTGGAAGGTGTAGGTGTTGACGGTCTCCTGCACGGTGATGGGTGCACCCTGGCTGGGAGTCAGGATGAAGTAGTCGATGGGACTTCCCCCGGTGGCCGTGTTTTCGGTACCGATACTCCACTCGATGGAGGCGGTGCCATCACCGGCACTCGACGACGTGACGGTGGGAGCCACCGGTGAACCGACCGGCGTGGCCTCCTGTGAGGGCGTCGACGACACCGGGCCGGCGCCGCGAGCGTTGTATGGGGTCACATCGAACTGAATTGGTATTCCGTTCGCAAGACCCGACACCGTGGCGGTGAGCACGGGACCGACGCTGATGGTGGCCTGAGAGAGTCGGTTGGTGAGGACGTAGTCGGTGATGGCACTGCCGTTGTCGGCGGCTGCGGCCCACTCGAGTACCACGCGACCATCGCCGGGTGTGGCCGAGTCGAACGTGGTGCCCGAGGGAACACCGTAGGGAGTGGCGGCCGATGAGGTGGCCGAGGCCACGACCGTACCCCCGGAGTAGATGGAGTCGACTCGGAACGTGTAGGGCTGACCGTTGGTCAGGCCATCGACCGCCAACTCGGTGGTGGACTTCGACGGCACCGCCGACACCGACACCTGGGCGTTCCCCGCATCGAACGTGTACACGTTGTACCCGACGAAGGTCTGGCCGTCGGGGTCGGTCGTCGGAGCCGTCCACTGGACGTCCACGGCGTTGGACAGGGTGGGACTCGCCGTTGCCGTCACACCCGTAGCTGCCGTGGACGCTCGAGTCGGGGTGGGTGGGGTGATCGCCCACACCACCGCCGACACGACCAACGCCACCAACCCGATGGCTCCGCCCCTTCGCATGGTCGCCCCCATGGTGTTGATCAAGGCACCGAGTCGACGGTGACGGTGAACTCGTTCGGTGATTCGACGGTGGCAGCGGGTGCCACGGTCACGGTCTGAGGTGACTCGGTGGTTCCCGCTCGGACCAAACTGCCCTCGACCACGACCGCTGAGATGGTGTAGTCACCCAGGGGAACCACACCCTCAGCGACGCCTTGGCTATCGGTGACGAAGTTGAAGACGGCACCGCTACTGGAGTCGCGGAACGTCACGAACGCGCCGGCCCCGACCGGGGTGGTCCCACTGACCGTGACCTTGACGTTGCGCTGCATGCGCCCGAAGAACACGTCGAGCGGGCCGGAGGTCTCGGACGCCGGATCGCCCTGGTAGCGCCACACCAGCGGGTTGGACCCCGACACCGTGACATCCAGTCGGATAGGCGGTTGTTGGGTCTGCGAGTAGTTCGGGTGAACGACCAACTCGTAGACGCCGTCGGCCAGGCTGCTGGAGAACGTCCCGTTTTCACGCACCGGCGTGCCCTCGACGAAGTTGTTGTTCTGCCGTATCTCGACCCAGCCGAAGCGGGCCAGCGCCCCGGTAGGCGAGCCGATGCGGGCACTGCCCGTGACGTTGGCCGTGGGGAACTGGATGCTGGCGACCGCCGGCGTCAACACGCCTCCGCTGACGGTGACGTCGACACTGAAGCGACTGAGCCCCGTGCGGCCCGGTGGCGGCTCCACCACCACGCGGTACTCGCCATCAGTGGACAGGCTCATGGTCAGCACACCGGACTGATTGCCGCCGCCGAAGATGTCGGCCCACTCAAGACGTCCATCGGCCAGGCGTCGCTGTGCATAGGCCCACACGTTGGGCACGGACTGACCCGACGGGTCGAGCACGGCGACCGAGAAGTTCGGTGACGGGAACGTGAGCGTCTGCGCCAGCGGAGTGGCGGGGTTGGTCACGGAGATGGTCGCCGAGAAGCGGGCCAGATCGGACCGGTTCCACGGCTGGTTCACCCACAGGCGGTACTCGCCGGCATCCAGGGTGAACGCCACCGTGCCCTGTCGGCTGGTGTTGCCACCGTTGCTGGTCCACTCCCAGCGGTCGCCCACCTTGCGTTCCACGTTGATCCACGCATCGGGCACTGTGGTTGCGCCACCCGGGTTGCGCACCGTGATCGTCACGTTGGGTGACGCCAACTCCATGGCCAGCGAGTGTGTGGAGCACGACCCCTCACTGCAGGCGACCGTGATGGTGGATGTGGTGGGGCTGTACTGACCTGCGGCGCCCCATGGCGGACGTGCCGTGATGCGGTAGGTGCCGTTGCTGCTGAGGTTCAACGAGAACTGGCCTGTTCCGGTGGTGCGGGTCCAGTTCTCGGTCCACCGCCAGAAGTTCCCTTCTTGGATTTCGACGGAGATCTCGGCGTCGCGAGCGGTGGCGCCGCCGGGATACGTGACCGTGCCCGACACATTGCCGCCCGTCATCACGAAGTGCTGCGTGGCACCCGAGGCATAGAGCGTGCCGCCCGAGCAGTCAGCCGGGCGAGTCGCCCCGGTCTGGGCAGCAGTGGCCACACAGATGGAGTTGTCATCCATGACCCACATGGCACGCCGCAGCCGTGTGACACCACCCGAGTTGCCGAACGGCGGGTTGATCGTGACTCGATACGGCGAGGACGACGGCTCCAGCGTCATGGAGAAGCGTCCGTTCTGGACGTCGCCGTGGACATCGATCCACTGCCAGAAGTTGTTGTCGGTGTTCCACCGCTCCACGTTCACCCAGGTCGCCGACACCGAGGTGTTGGTGATGCCGTTCGTGACGCCACCGACCAGGTTGGCCCCGACGAGTTGTACGACGAGGCGGGGCGTGTCAGCTGAGCATGCCGTTGGCGTCTGAGACGGGTTGGCCGCCGGATCGGACGCGAATCGGCACCACTCGGACGCAGATGCGCTGACGGTCACGAACACGGTGGTACGGCTGTACTGACCGACGCTACGTGGGGACGCCGTGAGGCGATACGTGCCGGGGTCGAGCTTGATCGCAAAGCCGTCACGGCTGTTGGCGTCTGCCCACAATTCACCCCATTCGTAGCGACCGGTCTGAGTGCTGAACCGATCGACACTGACCCAACCGCTGACGGTGACCCCACCAGCCGAGATGGAGCCCCGAAGGTTCGGGCCGCTCAATGCGATCAGCATCGGGTTGCTCTGGCCATCGAGATACCCGCCGACGCAGGTGTTGGCGGTCTCGATGCCGTTGACTTTGCACGCCAGAGTGGGCGTACCTGCGCTGACGGACACATACGCCGTGGCTCGCGTCAGACCCGAGTTGGGCTGTGGCATCACCTCGATGCGGTACACGCCGGACGCGGTCAGGTTGAGTGCCGTGAAGCCGTTGCTGTCCGTGTTTCCACCCGTCTCACCACCCGTGAAGTAGCCGAGTTGGGCGTCGTAACGTTGCATCCACACGTTGGCCCACCGGACCCCGACCGAGCCATTGGTGACCTGGATCTTGAGATTCGGCGCCTGGTACGTGATGTCCTTGCCGGTTTGGAGTACCGACGCGTCGGTGACCTCTACCTCGACCCTGCCGGCCGAGAACTGCCCTGCGTACTGCTGTTGCGGCTCGGAGGTGAGGCGCCAACGACCGACCGGCAACGTGATGCGGTAGGTGCCGGTGTTGTCAGCGTTGGCCCAACGATTCGCCCACCGCCACTGCTGTTCGTCCTCGTTCCACTGCTCGACGTTGATGTTGGCGTACGGAACGTTCTGGCCACCTGCCTTGACCCGACCGGTGACGTTCGGCTGACCGAGATTGATCGTGAGTGGAGCGTCCTCGACGTGAATGGCCAGGGCCCCGGCCGATTCGGTGACCCGGAACTGTCGGGTTGCCGACGTGTAGCCCGACGACCCCCACGGGGGCTGCGCCTCGAGTCGATACGTGCCCTGCTGCGTCACGATGCCGTCGAGTGCGATCTGGCCGTTGCCGTTCGCCTCACTGCCTCCGAGGTGGTCCATGAAACCGCCTTCGTCGACTCGAAACACCTGGACATACGCGAAGGGCGCGGCAGGTGCGTTGGCATCGCCCGGTAGCAGCACGTTGGCCACCATGGTGGCAGCGACGAACTGCAACGCCGGCAGGGTGACCACACCGGTGTTGATGTCCGCTGCGATGACCTCCGGCGACGTACAGTCGAGATCGTTTGCGGGACACCGACTGATGGTTCCGTCACTGGCCACGCTGAAGGTGACGACGGGACTGGACCACGGGGTCTCAGCAGTCCGGGGTGGGCGCGCCTTCATCTGATAGACGACCGGGGTTTGCTCGGTGTTGGTGAGTCGCACGCGCACCGCGCCGTCGACGGGATTGAGCGTGCGGTTGTAGTTGAACCACTGTCCATTCGACTGCGAC
>CAYMUC010000160.1:0-5245 GCA_964393535.1 uncultured Ilumatobacteraceae bacterium
ACATCTCCATCGTGCCCTGGGTGCTCAAGGGCGTCTACGTGCCCGACATCATCACCATCCTGGCGTCGCTGTACTTCATCCTGGGAGACATCGACCGATGACCGCAGCCCTTCTGGCCGTCGAGATCCCCTACTGGGGACAGTCCCTGCTACGGGTGCTCGGTGGCATCGTCGCCGTGCTGCTGCCTGCCGGCACCATCGTGTACGTCTTCCTGTTCAAGATGATGTCGTTCATGCAGAGCCGCCTCGGCCCCATGGAAGCCGGACCGTACGGGTCGCTGCAGCTGGAGGCCGAGGTCGGTAAGTGGCTGCAGAAGGAAGACATCGCGCCCGAGCGTGCCGATCGCTTCATCTTCCGACTGGCCCCGGTCGTGGTGCTGGCCTCCACCTTTCTCCTGGTTGCGGTGGTGCCCTTCGGGCCCGACGCCTGGTTCACCAACTTCGAGACCGGCGTGTACTACGCCATGGCCGTCAGTTCGGTCAGCGTGCTCGGCATTCTCATGGCCGGCTGGGCCAGCGCCAACAAGTACTCGCTCCTGGGTGGTCTGCGTGCAGCGGGCCAGCTGATCGCCTACGAGTTGCCCATGGTGCTCGCCGTCATCGGCGTGGTCATCCAGGCCGAGAGCATGAATCTCCAGCAGATCGTCGTGGCGCAGAACGCTGGCTCCATTTTCGGATGGGATGGTCTGGGCAACCCCTACATCCTCACCCAGTTCGTCGGCTTCCTGGTCTTCATGATCGCCGTCCAGGCCGAACTCACCCAGGCGCCCTTCGACATGCCCATCGCCGAGTCCGAGCTCGTGTCGGGTTACATGACCGAGTACTCGGGATTCCGCTTCCTCATGTTCTTCATCGGCGAGTTCGCCACCGCTGGTGTGTTCGCACTCATCGCCTCGGCACTGTTCCTGGGTGGTTGGGGAGTGCCTTTCGCCTGGTTCGGCTGGGACGGCATCGACGACGTGTCCAACTGGATGAACATCGTCGGGCCCCTCGTCATGTTCGGCAAGATGATGCTTCTGGTGTTCCTCATCATGTGGGTGCGGTTCAGTTACCCACGCTTCCGTGAGGACCAGTTGCAGCGCTTCGCCTGGAAGGTCCTGATCCCCGTGTCGCTCGGCAACATCGTGCTGACGGCGGTCGCGAAGGTGGTGTGGTGATGGCCAAGGTTCCCGGCCTCGTCAAGGGACTCGGTGTCACGTTCAACACGATGGTGCAGACCATCACCAAGGGCGCCAACACCGTGCAGTACCCGCACGAGAAGGAGGCCCCGCCCATCAGGGCGCGTGGGGTCATTGCGCTGCGCGAGGACAACTGCACCTCCTGCATGTTGTGTGCTCGTTCGTGCCCCGACTGGTGCATCTACATCGAGGGACACAAAGAACTCGCCCCGCCGCGGCGTGCCGGCGGTAAGCCGCGTCAGGTCAACAAGCTCGATCGTTTCGACATCGACTTCTCCTTGTGCATGTACTGCGGCATCTGCGTCGAGGTCTGTCCCTTCGACGCTTTGTTCTGGAGTCCCGAGTACGAATACTCCGAGGGTCGCATCGCCGATCTGCTCCACGACAAGACCAAGTTGGGCGAGTGGATGGAGACGGTGCCCGAGGCCCCCGAACTCGAAGTCGGTGCCGAGAAGAAGGGCAAGAAATAAGTGGTCGCCCAGAACATCTTCTTCGGCATCATCGCCGCCATCATGGTGGTGGCCGCCGTGCGCGTGGTCACGGTGCGCAACGTGGTGCACGCCGCCCTGTGGCTGGTCCTGGTCATGAGCGGTGCCGCAGCCCTGTACATCTTGCTGGCGGCCGAGTTCGTGGGCGTCACACAGGTGCTCGTGTACGTCGGTGCGGTCATGGTGCTGCTCTTGTTCGGCACCATGCTCACCCGGGCCCAGATAGGCGCCGAGAAAGACCTGAACAACTCGTCGTGGGCGTTGGGCATCCCGGTGGCGGTGGTGTTGTTCGCCGCCATGGCCGTGGCACTCATCAACGGCTTCGAAGACACCGAATTGCCCAGCAACGCCGAGCCAGTCACGGTGCAGCAGATCTCCGACGACTTGTTCTCGCCGTACCTGGTGCCGTTCCTGGCGTTGTCGTTCGTCCTGGTCGCCACCGTGATCGGTGCCATCGTGTTGGCTCGTCGGGACTGAAGGGGGCGACACTCGTGCTGATCAACCAGTTTCTGCTGTTGGGTGCCGTGCTGTTCTGCCTCGGCGTCTACGGCGTCATCGCTCGACGCAACGCCGTCATGGTGCTCATGTCGATCGAACTCATCCTCAACGCCGTCAACATCAACCTGCTGGCCTTCGCCCTCATGAACGGCACCAGCGACGGACACGCCTTCGCCCTCATGATCATCGCCATCGCTGCTGCCGAGGTGGGCGTGGGTCTGGCCATGGTGTTGTTGGTGTACCGCAACCGACGAAGCATTGCGTTGGACGAACTGTCAGAGATGAAGGGCTGAGCGCATGGTCGCTGCAACTGCTGCTGCCAGCGCTGGCTGGTTCCTCGAACACGGATGGCTGATCCCTCTGGTTCCTGCGATCGGCTTCTTGCTGATCATTGCCGTGGGCAAGCGCCTGCCGCTGAAGGGCTCCGAGATCGGTATCGCCTCCATGGCTGCTGCCTTGGTGCTGTCGGTCGGTGCTGGCATCCAGTGGATCCAGCGTGTCGGTGACGCCGGTGATCACAGCGCCTTCGGTCGCATCGTGGGCGGTATGGGGCAAGGCCTGGTCCGAGCCGGAGGTGAGGAGGGTGCGGGCTATATCGCACCCGTCATCGAGCGTTTCGTGTGGTGGAGCAGTGGCGGTGTGGAGTTCACCTGGGGCTCGCACATGGACGGGCTCGCCATTCTGCTCTTGGTCGTGGTGTCGTTCATCTCATTGCTGGTGCAGATCTACTCGGTCGACTATCTCAAGGGAGACCGCCGGTACACGCACTTCTTCGCCGCTCTCACCCTGTTCGCCTCAGGCATGTTGGTCATGGTGTCTGCCGAGAGCATGCTGCAGTTCGTCCTCGGCTGGGAGATCATGGGCCTGTGCTCGTTCATGCTCATCGGCCATTGGTGGGAGGACGGCGCCAACTCGAAGGCGGCCCTCAAGGCGTTCTTCACCGTTCGCGTCGGTGATGTCGGACTCCTCGTCGGCGTCACCATCATCTTCTTCGGTGCCCATCAGTGGGCGCAGCAGCAGTTGGGCCTCGACGGGTTCAGCATCCAGGCCATCCAGGCATGGGCCTTGTCCGGCGACGGCTCGGCCACGGTCATCACCTGGGGTGCCATCGCACTGTTCATCGCCGCCATCGGCAAGAGCGGTCAGTTCCCTCTGCACACATGGCTTCCCGACGCCATGGCCGGCCCGACACCCGTGTCGTCGTTGCTCCACTCGTCCACCATGGTCGTGGCCGGCGTGTTTCTGGTCGCCCGTCTCTACCCGGTGTTCTGGGAGGGAATGGGCATCACCGACTCCGGCGTGAACTTCATCACCGTCATCGCCGGCATCACCATCATCGCTGCGGCCGGTCTGGCGTTCGTGCAAGACGACATCAAGAAGGTCCTGGCCTACTCGACCGTCAGCCAGTTGGGTTTCATGATGTTGGCGCTCGGCTCGGGGGCTTGGCTGCCCGCCGTGTTCCACATCTTCACCCACGCCTTCTTCAAGGCATGTCTCTTCCTCGCAGCGGGCTCGGTGAGCCACAGCGGCTCGCATCACTCCTTCGACATGCGAAAAGACATGGGTGGCCTGGCGCGCAAGATGCCCATCACGTTCGCCACGTGGACCATCGCCTCGTTGGCCCTCACTGGTTTCCCGTTCCTCGCCGGCTTCTGGTCCAAAGACGAGATCCTCGCCAATGTCGGGAAGAACGGCTACACCTTCTTCTTCTACCTCGGCTTTGTCGGTGCCTTCATGACCGCCGCTTATATGACAAGGGCGACCTACCTCACCTTCTTCGGTGAGCCCCGCGGCGCTGCAGCCGGTGAGCACCACGACGCCCACGGTCACGATGCGCACGATGCACATGACAGCCACGGCGACCACGGCCACGACGCTCACGGCCACGACGATCACGGCCACGACGATCATCACGGGGCCGCTCATGCCGGTCCTCACGAGTCCGGCAAGCTCATCACCATTCCGCTGGTCATCCTGGCGGCGTTGTCCATCACCGCCGGCTTCCTCAATGCGCCCCCCTTGGGCGAGAGTTGGGAGCGCCTCAAGAAGTGGACCGAACCCTCGGCATCCGTCGTGGAACTCGAAGAGGCCGCCTCGCTGGTGAGCACCGGCCATGGAGCTGCGGTTCCGCTGCCCCAGGCCAAGAGCGACGATGCCTGTGGGTTCGCCACCCCCAAGGACGAGACGGTCTGCTTCTTCCCTGCGGTGTCGCACGCACCGTTCTCATGGGCCAAGGCCGGTATTGCCACCTTGGTGGTCTTCGCCGCCTACGCCGTGTCGTGGTTCGTGTCGGCGGGGCTGTACGGGCCCCGGCGCATCGCTCTGGCAGGCCTCACCGAACGCAACCGGCTTGCGGGTGCCGGCTACCGGTTCCTGCGCAACAAGTACTACCTGGATGTCATCTACGAGCGAGGCATCGTCCGTGCGTTCGCCTATCCCATCGCCAAGGCGGCGTACTGGGTGAACCAGGTCATCCTCGACGGCATCGTCAACGGTGTCGGCGACTCGGGTCGCCGCACCGGTCAATGGGTCTACCGCAACATCGACCAGCGTGTGGTCGACGGCGCGGTCGACGGATCCGGCGCTGCAGCACGCGGCTCGGGTGGTGCGCTGGCACCGATCCAATCCGGCAAGGTCAACCACTACGGAGCGTTGCTGTTCGGCGCGGCAGCCGTCGGCGCGCTCGTACTCGTGCTCGTGAACACCTGAGGAGTCACCAGGGATGTTGGAAACAACGATGTCGATGATCCAAGACCAGAACTGGTTGCTCAGTGTGGGAACGTTCCTGCCCCTCGTCGGGGTGGTGCTCATGCTGTTCGTGCCAGCGGCCGAGGAGCGACTCATCAAGTCGGTGGCGCTCGTGACCGCCGGTGCCACCTTGGCCGTGGGTGTGTACACCCTCACACAGTTCGACTACGACCGAGCTGACACGCTGCAGTTCTTCGGGTCCTGGGAATGGATCCCGGTGATCAAGAGTGGGTACACGATCGGTCTCGACGGCATCAGCCTGCCGCTGTACTTCCTCTCCATGGTCATCACGTTCCTCGTGATGATCTACTCGTGGGACCACAGTCCGGCCCCG
>CAYMUC010000161.1:0-5239 GCA_964393535.1 uncultured Ilumatobacteraceae bacterium
CGAAGGACTTGGTCACGCCTCGCAAAGTGAGTTTCGCCGGCGTCGTCATCCGACCAACGTTCCACTGGTGCGCCGTTGCTGGCGTGCCATGAGCCAGTCGGCGAGTCGAGTGAGGGGAATGGTTGCGGCGAGGAAGATGAGTGCCGCACCCACGTATGGGGTGAAGTTGAAGCTTCGGGCCGTGTCGATCTGCGAGCGGCGCAACAACTCGACAGGTCCGAGGAGGCCCACCAAGGCCACATCCTTCTGAAGGCTGATGAAACTGTTCAGCATGGGTGGCACGATGTTGCGAAAGGCCTGAGGGAGCACCACCGATCTGAGTGTTTGACCGGTGGTCATGCCCAGGGATCGAGCAGCCGCTCGTTGTTGCTCGGGGACGGACTCGATGCCGGACCGCACGATCTCGGCCACGTAGGCCGCATACGACACCACGAGTGCCACCGACCCCCACAACAGGGGACTGTTCCACGGTCGGGACATCTGCAGTGCCCCCGGCACGCCGAACCCGATGAGGAAGATGACGAGGATGGTGGGTATTCCCCGGAACACATCCACGAAGGCGGCGCCGAGGAGTCGTGCCGGCAGCAGGGCCGGTGCCCGACTCTTGCGAGCCAGGGCGACGAGCAGCGACAGCACCAGCACCGACGGCGTGGCCCACAAGAGGATCTTGATGTTCAGCCAGAACGCTTCGACGAGGCGAGGGAATGACTCGCTGAGGACTTCACCGTCGAAGAATGAACGCCGAACTCGCTCCCATCCGGGTGCACGAGGAACCAGCACCACCAGTGCCACGGCGACGACGGTGGTGCTGATCGCGGCAATGGCGTTCGAACGCCGCCGTTGACGACGTTCGAACGCCTTGCGACGAGCGGAGGTGGTGTCGCTCAACCCACCGGGATGATCGGTGCTTCGGTGAAGTTCGACATCCACTCCTGTGTGATGGCGTCGAGCCCACCGTTGGACTTCAGTTCGGCCAGGGCAGCGTCCACGCATTCCTTCAGCGGGTTGTCCTTGGCCATGAGCATGCCGAAGTCGTCGGTGGTGCCACCGGCACTGGCGGGGAACTGGGCGATCACCGAACTACCCTCGATCTCCACCGCCGACACGTAGAACGCCGTGGGCAGGTCCAACACGATGGCGTCGATCTGACCGGCATCGAGTGCGGCCTTGGCAGCGGCGTTGTCGTCGTACACGAACGGCTCAGACGAAGGCTGAATCACGTCGAGGATGAACTGCAGGCTGGTGGTACCCACCTGCGCCCCGAACTTCACGTCTTTCAGGTCGGCGATGCTGCTTACCGGGAAGGCCTCGAGAGCCACGATCGCCTGGTTGCTCGAGTAGTAGGGCTCGCTGAAGCTCACGACCTGCTGACGCTCATCGGTGATGGAGAACTGCTGGACGTTCACGTCGAAGTCCTTGGGACCGGGAGCGATGGCCTCGTTGAACCCGGTTCGCACCCACTCGACGTTCTCTGGGCTGAAGCCCATGGCATCGGCCACGGCGTACACGACCGCTGACTCGAAGCCCTCGCCACTCTCGGGCGCGTCGTCGATGACGTACGGGAAATAGGCCGGTTCACCGGTGGCCACGGTCAACTTCTGAGGTGTGATCGTCTTGTCGGAGGTGCACTCGTTGCCGATGCCGCCCACGACGGGAGCCGGCTCCGGCTCGGGAAGGGGAGGTGCCGTGGTGTCGGCTGCGGCGGTGGTGGCCGGTGCGGCCGTGGTGGCGGGTGCTGCCTCGTCGTCGTTGCCGCAGGCTGCGAGAACGAGAGCACTGGCTGCAAGAAGTGCGAGGGGGGCTCGGCGACGCATGGATTCTCCTGTGAGAGTGGGCGGTGTGCCCATGTTCCGGGAAATCTGAGCCTAACAAGGGCTGAACGAACGTGTCCGACCGAGGTCACAGGCCTGTGTTGACAGTGAGACGGATGACGTCTTAGTGTCTCGTACGTGCCGTACGTCACTGCGCCCAACCCCGGTGCTTCCTCCGGCGTGTCGGACCGCACGGTGGCGCAGATGCGTGCAGCGGCCCTCGAACGTCGGGTCCTCGACGCCACCGAGAGGTGCCTGGAGCGTTGGGGTCGGGCCAAGGTGACCGTCGACGACATCGCCTCGGAGGCCAAGGTGTCACGGGCCACGTTGTATCGCATGTTCCCCGGGGGTCGGGATGTGCTGTTCGACGCACTGCGAGTGCGTCGATTGGAGGAGTTCTTCACCGACCTCCGAGGTGCCGTGGAAGGGGCCGACGGTCTGGCCGATCTGTTGGTGCGCACCGTCGTCTACGCCACTCAGGAGTTGCGTCACGACGAGCGGTTGGCGGCCATGCTGGCCGCCGAACCGGGTGAAGCACTCAGCGATCTCACGGTCGAGGGCCTCCCGCGGGTGGTTCGCATGGCGACCGTGTTCCTCACGCCATTGCTGGACCACTACCTCGACCGGAGCGATGCTGCCCGGTTGGTGGACGTGGTGTCGCGACTGGTCATCTCGTACTTCCTCGCACCCTCTGACCACGTCGACCTGGGCGATCCCCGGTCGGCACACGACTTCCTGGCCGCCTTCGTGCTGCCGTCCTTCGTCAACCCAAGGAGTTGATCGCCATGTCCGATACCACCCTCGACACCACCGACCTGTTGGGCCGCGCCGAGATGGATGACATCGAGGCCATCCTGTCGGTGTCGAACGTCGATGTCGACGAGGTGATCCACGCGGTGAAGGACGGCGCCGATGCCATCTTCACCTGGGACTACTCGTTGACCCGGCCGGCTCTGCGTAAGTTGTACGAGAAGGCCAAAGTTGGGCAGTGGAACGCCACCACCGACCTGCCGTGGGATACCGAAGTGGACCTCGAGCAAGTGGTGTCGGCCGACCAGGTCGCCATCGCTGCAGGCCTGGATCCCAACCAGTACGACGGCACGGTGCTGGAGAGTTGGGGCGACAAAGAGTGGCTCGACTTCGGTATCCAGAACCGCAAGTGGACGCTCTCGCAATTCCTTCACGGTGAACAGGGGGCGTTGCTGTGCACGGCCAAGATCACCGAGACCGTGCCGTGGTACGACGCGAAGTTGTACGCCAGCACGCAGGTGGTCGACGAAGCCCGGCACGTAGAGGTGTTCGCGCGTTACCTCGACGAGAAGTTGGGCGGCGGCTACCAGGTGAATGCTCACCTGCGACTGCTGCTCGACGACATCATCCAGGACAGCCGTTGGGACATGACCTACCTCGGCATGCAGGTGATGGTGGAGGGCCTTGCTCTGGCGGCTTTCGGGTTCATGCACCAACTCACCGAAGAGCCACTGCTGAAGCAGTTGCTGCGCTACGTGATGAGTGACGAGGCCCGCCATGTGGCATTCGGCGTGCTGAGCCTCAAAGAGGTGTACGACGGCATGACCGACGCCGAGATGAAGGATCGCCAGGAGTTCGCCTTCGAGGCAGCGGTGCGGATGCGAGATCGGTTCCTGTCCCAAGAGGTGTGGGAGCGCATGGGTGTCGCACCCAAGGACATCGTGCCCATCGTGTTGCGTGACCCCACACGTGATCTTTTCCAGCAGATGCTGTTCTCCAAGATCGTCCCGAACTGCAAGAAACTCGGCCTGCTCGACCGCAACGAGTCATGGCTGCGTCGTCGCTTCGAGGAGATGGGCGTGATCCAGTTCGAGGACTGGGAGAACACGGGCGACGAATACCTGAAGTTCGAGCTCGGTGCCAGCATGTCGGGCGAGTCCTGACCAGCAGGTTCTGGCTACGCTGCAAGCCCGTATGGCACACCACAGCAGCGAACGCTTCCGGACCTTCCACGCGTTGAGGATCAAGGGGTTCGCCAAGCCCGACGTGCTGGCCGAGATCGCCGACCTGGATCTCGACGATGTGGAGCCGATCCTGGGGCAGTTGCAGCAGGATGGTCTGGTGTTGTTCCGGGAAGCTCGTGGGTTGTGGCAGTTGACTCCCGACGGGCGTGCTCGGCATGCCGAGGAACTCGCCGCCGATCTCGACGACACCATTCGTGCGGGTCTGGGAGAGCACTACGAGGAGTTCCTCCACTTCAACCACGCCTTCAAGTCACTGTGTGGCGACTGGCAGTTGCGAGACGGTGCGCCCAACGATCACAGCGATGCGGCCTATGACGCCGGAGTCGTGGCTCGACTGGTGACCCATGACCGCGAGTCGCGACCCATCGTGGAGGCCATGGGTGCCGTGCTGGGGCGCCTCACCCCCTACGCTCCCCGGCTCGAACATGCGTGTGATCGCGTGACCCAGGGAGAGACGAACATGTTCACCGGCGTGATGTGCGGGAGTTACCACGACATCTGGATGGAACTCCACGAGGATCTGATCCTGTCGCAGGGTATCGATCGGGCGGCCGAGGGTTCCTTCTGATGGCCCGGTTCGGTCGGGTGGTCACCGCCATGGTGACCCCCTTCGACGAGGCGGGCGAACTGAACATCGATGCTGCCGTGGCCCTGGCGAGGTGGCTCCAGGCCAACGGTAACGACGGCTTGGTGCTTGCCGGTACCACCGGAGAGGCGTCCACGCTCACCGATGACGAGCGCCTCACCTTGTGGGATGAGGTGGCTCGCGCCGTCACCATCCCGGTGATTGCTGGCTCTGGATCGAACGACACAGCGCACTCCGTGGAGTTGACCAGACGGGCGTCCACGTTGCCCGTCGCCGGGATCTTGGCCGTTGGGCCCTACTACAACCGGCCGTCACAAGCCGGCATCGCAGGCCACCTGCGCGCCATGGCTCAGGCCACCGAGTTGCCGGTCATCGTGTACGACATTCCGGTTCGCACCGGTCGGAAGATCGCCACGAGCACGCTGTTGGCTCTTGCGGCCGAGCAATCCAACGTGGTGGCACTGAAGGACGCGGCCGGCAATCCCGGCGAGACCGCCAGGGTGATCGCCGAGGCACCGCCCGGGTTCGAGGTGTACAGCGGTGACGACGGACTCACGCTGCCATTGCTGGCCGTGGGCGCAGTGGGGGTCATCGGTGTTGCGACGCACTGGACCGGTGCCGATCATCAGGAGATGTTCGATGCCTGGGAGCGTGGCGACCATGCTGCCGCCACCCGCATCAACCAGCGACTGCTCGACAGTTTCGCCTACGAGACCGGAGATGAGGCACCCAATCCGCTGCCCACCAAGGTGATGATGAACCACCTGGGCATGGATGTGGGCGAGGCCAGGCTTCCCATGGGTCCGCCCCCCGGGGGGCTGGAACAAAGAGCCGCGTCAGTGTTGGCG
>CAYMUC010000162.1:0-5161 GCA_964393535.1 uncultured Ilumatobacteraceae bacterium
GGTCTTCGGGAGTGGACAACGGACCTTCCAATAACCCCACTCTGGAGGTGAGTCGATCGCAGAAGGCTCCGGTCGATCGATCGGAGCCGTCGCCGCACGACACCGCCAACAGGGTTACGGCGATCAGGGTCACACGGCGTCGACGCACCCCAACAGTCTGGCCCGACCGCACCCTTCTCCACCGTTCGGCTGATCTCCCAGTGTTCGGTTTGTGCGTCTGCAGCCTGTCGTTACCGTCGCTCGCATGGTTGCCAGCATCCCCTCTGCCACCGTCATCGGCTCACGCGGTCGTGCCATCACCGTCGAGGTCCACGTTGGCCAGGGGTTGCCAGGCCTCACCATCGTGGGGTTGCCCGACGAGGCATGCCGGGAGGCGCGCGACCGGGTGCGGGCGGCGGTGTTGTCGAGCCAACTCGACTGGCCCACCATGCGGATCACCATCAACCTGGCACCCAGCAACGAGCGAAAGGGCGGCTCCGGACTCGATCTCGCCATCGCCATGGGCGTCCTCGTCGCCACCGGTCAGGTGCCGGCCGAGGCGGTGGCACGCCATGGATTCGTCGGTGAACTGGGTCTCGATGGCTCGCTGCGCTCTGTGGTGGGTGCTGCCCCCATGGTGCATGCACTCCAGGCGGAAGATGCCATCGTCGCTCCCGGCAACGTCCGTGAAGCCCGGGTCGCAGCCCGTGGTCCGGTGCGAGCCGCCTCACATCTGGGCACCTTGGTGCGTTGCCTCATGGGCAAGGAAGCGTGGCCCGACCTCGACGAGGCAGATGAACTCGACGATGTCGAGACTGTTCCCGATCTGGCCGACGTGAGGGGACAACCCGTTGCGCGTCTCGCGCTCGAGGTGGCGGCAGCCGGTGGACATCACCTTTTGTTCTCGGGCTCGCCCGGTTCGGGCAAGACCATGCTGGCCAGCCGACTGCCCGGTCTGCTTCCGCCCCTCGACGCGGCCACCGCCATCGACGCCACCATGATCCGCTCGGCCGCCGGGGTGCCACTCCCCGCCGGTGGCATGGTGCGCTCGGCACCATTTCGGGCTCCGCATCACTCCAGTTCTCTCGTTGCGCTCATCGGTGGTGGGACCAGCCAACTGCGACCGGGCGAGGTCTCACTTGCGCACGGAGGAACATTGTTCCTAGACGAGTTGGGCGAGTTCAGCCCCTCGGTGCTCGATGCTCTCCGTCAGCCACTGGAAGAAGGCGTGGTGCGAGTGGCGAGAGCAAGGGCCAGTGCCACCCTTCCCGCTCGGTTCCTCCTGGTGGCGGCGACGAATCCGTGCCCGTGCGGTGGGGGACCGCCCGGTAGCTGTGTCTGCGATGAGTCGTCGAAGGCTCGGTACCTACGCCGACTCTCCGGACCCCTGCTCGATCGTATGGATCTGAGGGTGAGCGTCGAACGGCCCGAGGTCGACGACCTTGTCGCTCTGGGCGGAGCCGAGCCCACATCGGTCGTGTTCCGACGCGTGGCGGCAGCGCGTCGCCGATCCGTCGAACGCGCAGGCATCATCAACGCCCAACTCCCCGGGGATCGTCTCGACGAGGTGGCCCCATTGGCCCCCACGGCGGCGGCTCGCCTGCGGGGTGAACTCGAGCGGCAACGGCTCACCGGGCGTGGTTACCACCGTGTTCGCAGGGTCGCACTCACGCTCGCCGACCTGGCAGGCGACGAGGGTCCTATCGCCGAGGAACGGGTGCTCGAGGCCTTGGCCTTGCGTTTGCGACTGGGGTCGCTGGGGCGCGGTGTGGCCGCATGAGCAGCGACCGGTCACTTGTCGCAGCGCTCGCCGGGCTTCCGCACATGGGTCCCGCCGGACTTCGACTACTCCTTCGTCACCACACCCCACGCGAGGCCTGGGAAGTGGTCACCGGGCGTCGGGCCAGCGAGGTCGAGGCGACAGCCGACCTGATGACTCGGTACAAGATGGCGGCGAGCTGGCGCTCGGTCAGTGTTGATCGGCCCGATGTACTGGAACGCCGGTGTGAAGAACTCGGCGTCCGTGTGCTGCTCATCGGCGACGAGGAGTATCCCGAGGTTCTCGCCGAGGATCCTCAGGCCCCGGCGGTGCTGTTCGCCCGAGGCGACATGGAGGCGCTCCGCCGACGACGGGTCGGGCTCGTGGGAACCCGTCACGCCACGGCGACGGGTCGTGCCACTGCCGAGGAGTTGGCCCGAGGCCTGGCGCAGCACGACATCGCCGTGGTGTCCGGTCTGGCACGAGGCATCGACGGGGCGGCCCACCGAGCCACGCTCAAGGCCGGAGGTGTTCCGGTGGCTGTCGTGGCGTCGGGTCACGACATCGTGTACCCACGCGAACACGCCCAGTTGTGGCACGACGTGGGGGAGCGGGGGTTGCTGTTGTCGGAACTTCCTCCCGGCAGTCGCCCCGAGGCTTACCGCTTTCCGCTTCGCAACCGCATCCTGGCGATCTTGTCCGAGG
The DNA here is from genome assembly GCA_964393535.1 of uncultured Ilumatobacteraceae bacterium. Classification (GTDB taxonomy): domain Bacteria; phylum Actinomycetota; class Acidimicrobiia; order Acidimicrobiales; family Ilumatobacteraceae; genus CAYMUC01. Next base: position 2,444 of record CAYMUC010000162.1, read on the forward strand.
TTCTCGTGGTGGTCGAGTCACGGGGTTCGGGCGGCTCACTGATCACCGCCGATGAGGCGGCCCGGCGCGGTCGCCCCGTGCTTGCCGTGCCGGGAAGTGTTCGGAATCCAGCTGCTGAGGGCACCAACGACCTGATCGCCGATGGTGCGACGCCTGCACGCGACGTCGGTGATGTGCTGGTGGCCCTCGGCCTGCACAACTGCGGCCTCGCCCCGCACCCGCGGGCGACTCTCGATGGCCTGGATCGCTCAGTCGACGAGGCCTTGGCCGATGGCGGGCGCGGCCTCGACGATCTCCTGCACATCACCGGTGCACCGCTTGGTGCACTGATGCGCAGCATCACCCGCCTCGAGGCGGCCGGCTTTCTGGAAGTGACCGACGGTTGGTTCGAACGGGGGAATGCACCCTGGGGGCGGGCATGACGGGATACCCTGCGCGACATGGGCTGGCACGTCGAATCGTTCGCGCGGTCCCTCACCTCATCGTCTCCCCATACCGTCGAGGCCTACAGCGGCGACATCGCCGCCTTCGCCGAGTGGGCGGCGCGCTCTGGCGTGGACGACCCGTCACAGGTCGACCGGCTGCTGCTGCGGCGCTACGTGGCGCATCTCTCCACGCGCAAGTACGCCAAGCGCACCATCGCTCGAAAGATCTCCTCGCTCCGGCGTTTCTTCGCCTGGTGTGCCAAGACCGGGCATCGGGTCGGGAACCCGGCTGTCGGCCTACGGGCTCCCAGCGGCGAGGGCCGACTGCCCCGGGTCCTCACCCATACGGACCTCACGGCGTTGCTCGATCCGGCCCAGATGGGCGACGAGCCCACCTGGCAGGACCTGCGCGATCTGGCGGTCCTCGAGGTGCTCTACGGCAGTGGGGTTCGCGTTTCGGAACTCTGCGGCCTCGATCTCCACAGCATCGATCTCCCGCGGTCATTCATGACCGTGTGGGGCAAAGGCTCCAAACAGCGCCGTGTGCCACTCAGCGAACCAGCTGCACTCGCCATCGATCGGTGGCTCACTCGCCGGGACGAGGCGCTCACCGAGCCCATCGAGGCCCTGTTCGTCAACGCTCGGGGACATCGACTCACACCGCGCGATGTGCGTCGCATCCTCGACCGTCGCTCGCCTGTACCCACCCATCCACACGCACTGCGCCACTCCTTCGCCACGCACCTGCTGGACGGCGGCGCCGACCTCAGGGCCGTGCAGGAGTTGCTGGGCCACGCCAACGTCTCCACCACGCAGCGCTACACCCACGTGTCCAAGGAACGTCTGCGTTCCGTCTACGCCGCCGCCCACCCCCGCGCATGACCTCCGCCGCCCCCAACATGATCGACCACTCGTGGCAGCGCTGGTGGAACCATCGCGACGTACGGGCGCGTGAGCGGCTGATCGTGCACTACTCGCCGCTGGTGAAGTTCGTCGCCGGACGGCTGGGAGCCGGCCTGCCGAACTCGGTGGATGTGGGCGATCTGGTCGGTTCTGGGGTGTTCGGCCTCATGGACGCCATCGACCGCTTCGATCAAGACCGAGGCGTGAAGTTCGAGACATTCGCCATTCCTCGCATCAGGGGCGCCATCCTCGACGGACTCAGATCGCTGGATTGGGTGCCGCGTTCGGTCCGAGCGAGAAGCCGCGCCGTGCAAGATGCCATGGCCCGGCTCGAGGCTCGACTTCAGCGGGGCCCCACCGATGAGGAGTTGGCCGAGGAACTCGAGGTCACGATCGAGGAACTGCATCGCTGGTTGGCCAAGATCGCCGTGGCCACGGTCGGCCCACTGGACCATCTGGTGGCGTCGGGAGCAGAGCCGGGACCGCATGCTGCAGTAGAGGACGCCGAGCTGCGCGACACGATGCGTCATGAGGTCCGGCGTCTTCCCGAGAGGGAACGCACCGTGCTGGCCCTCTATTACGACGAGGGTCTCACGCTCAGTGAAATCGGCGAGATTCTCGGCGTGACCGAGAGTCGCGTGTCGCAGATCCACACCAAGGCGGTGCTGCAACTGCGTTCGCGCCTCGTGGCAAGCGGCGCAGCCTGAGCACCCATGTGGGGGATGTTGGCATTGTTGGCCACCTGTGTGGCGCCACCCGTCGACGCACCTGTGGTCGACCCGTACCGTCCGCCGTCGTGCCCGTGGTGCGCAGGCAACCGGGGCATCGACTACGGAACCCAACCGGGTACGCCGGTGCGTTCCGTTCTGCCCGGCACGGTCACGTTCGCCGGACGAGTTGCCACCAACAGGTATGTCATCGTCGCCATTGCGGACGGTCGGCGACTCACCTACGGAGGTCTGAGCGAGGTCGTCGTCGCTGTGGGGGACCGAGTAGTCGCCGACCAGATCCTGGGCATCACAGCCACGACCCTGCACTTCGGCGTGAGGCGGGGCGACCTGTACGAAGATCCGGCCGTGCTTCTTCAGGGTCGTGGCCGTGCCCGTTTGGTGCGCGTGGATGGGCGACGTCGGCCGCCGTCAGATAGCATCCCGTGCGGCCCGGCGTCCGCCCGGCCATCCAACACGATCAAGTCGCGGAGCCAACCTGCGGTCGCCTTGCGCCCGGTTCCGTGGTGATAACCGCAGGAGAGGAGAACACGATGGCTGTCGTCACCATGCGTCAGATGCTCGAGGCCGGTCTGCACTTCGGTCACCAGACCCGCCGCTGGAACCCCAAGATGAAGCGATTCATCTTCGGTGAGCACCAGGGCATCTACATCATCGATCTC
>CAYMUC010000163.1:0-5122 GCA_964393535.1 uncultured Ilumatobacteraceae bacterium
GTTGATTCGTCTCCAGAGATGGACGCCTGATCCACACGAGTGCCCGAGGGTCGCAGGAGGGTGTAGAGCACCCCGAGGGTGACGGCCCCCGCCACCACGGCAGGCAGCCCGTGCCACCACCGACCACCGGGTGACTGCCAGGCCGCAAGCGCCGCCAGCACGACGGCCACCGACACCACCCACACCGCCGCACGCAGACCGCGCCGGGACGTCCAGACGCCCACTGCCGCGGCGATCGCTGCGATGACCCCCAGCATGCCGACCATCAGTGCGGTCTTGTTGTTGGTGCCGAACCAGGCGATCGCCAGATCCTTCAGCCAGGCCGGGACCCGATCGATGAATCGGTCACCCAGCACGGCGATCGGCGACGCCAGGGACCGGTCCACCGCCACCACCACCTCGGCCGCGGCCAGACCCGATGTTGCTGCGACCACACCCGCCAGGGCGCCGGGCCAACTCGATGCCCGAGTGGCTGGTCCAGGTGGTCCGGAAGCGCTGTACACGGCCCCATCTCACACCGGTACGACGAACGGTGCCGCACCGAAGGCCGACGGGACGACGCGCCCGTTGGCAGAGGTGCTCACCCCATCGGACTCCCGGTAGGCGAGATACCGCCCGACTCGCCGAGCCGTCGGCACCACCACCGATCGGCCATCTTGGACATGGCGACCGCTCTGGCCACGATGTGCTGACCCCTAGCGTGAGGCAGCCTTCACCTCGAGCATGTTCGCCATACCGAACGCGCCGTAGACCGCTGCTGTCATCTGCTCGGCACCTTCGTTGTGCGGGGCGACGGCGTCGCCCATGCCGAGATGGTCGACGACCGAGCGGAAAGGACGTTCACCGGCCCGTGCCCCGACCAGCGCGACGATCGCATCGGCCACGTGCTGGGCGTCCTGGGCCGGGTTCGACCCCATCACACCCTCGAAGGTCTCGATCAGCTGGCGCGGGGCCAGGGCCATCTCGCCATACCCCGCGGCGCGATTCGGGTCGCTCGGCGTCATCAGGCTGTCGATGAAGTTGGTAGGGAAGGCACCGGGTTCGACGACGCAGGTTTCGATACCGAGCATCGACAGTTCGCTGCGGTAGGTCTCGGCGAGTCCTTCGACGGCGAACTTTGCGGCGTTGTAGGGGCCGAAGAACGGCAGGGCCATGCGCCCCACCACGCTCGAGATGATCATCAACAGGCCCGAGCCGTTGGCTCGCATGTGAGGCAGCACGGCGCGGTTCACGCGATGAACACCGAACACGTTCACGTCGAAACTCGCCATCCAGTCGGCCGAGGTGAACGCCTCGAGGAGACCGTTCGAACCGACCCCGGCGTTGTTGATGACGACGTCCAGGCGACCGACGAGGTCGATGGCGGTCGCCACCGCAGCGTCGGTACTGGCATCATCGGTCACATCGAGTTCCACGACGTGAGCGCCGGCTGACCGCAAGCCCTCGGCTGCTGCCGCATTGCGCGACTGGGGGTCTCGCATGGAGGCCACCACGGTATGACCGGCCGCCAGCAGGCTCAGGGTGGTGAGGTGGCCGAAGCCACCGCTGGTTCCGGTGATCAAGACGGTGCGGGACGTTGTCTGGGTCATGGGGTTCTCCTCGTGGGTCGGGAACTTCGACGGTCAGTACCTGGAACTCCTTTTCGTACCGTCCGGTATTATTCATTACCGACCGCACCTCGGCAGATTTTCGTACCACCTGGTTGCAAAGCCGTAGGCGCCGACGGATCGGCGTCGGGTACCAACCGGTCCGAAACCCTGCCAGACTCGGTATGCGATGACCGCTGAGCCCACCCGCCGACCCCGCGGCCGACCCAAGACGTTCGACCGCGAGCACACCCTCGACGTCGCCGTCGGGTGTTACTGGCGTGACGGCGTGGACGCCGTGTCGTTGAACGAGATCTGCCGTCGAGCCGGCGTGGCCAAACCCGGTGTGTATCGGGAGTTCGGCGACGAGGACCATCTCATCGATGCCGTGCTCACCCGCTATCACGCCAGCGTGTTGACCCCCATCCTCGAGTCGCTCCACGTCGAGCAGTCTTTCCACGACACCCTGCAGTCCCTCCTCGCCAACATGACCTCGCCGGCAGTGGCGGCGCGCCCGTCGGGCTGCCTGATCGCCAAGATGCGCTCAGCACGATCGAGCCTCGGGCCGGTCACTGGTGAACACCTGGACCGGATCTGCGCCGAAGCCATCGCCGAATACGCAACGTGGCTTCGAAGGGCCGCCGATCGTGGCGAGGTCGAACTGCCGGAGGCGGTCGACACGATGGCCGCCTATGTCGACGCACAGTTCACCATGGTGCTGAACCGCATCGCCGCAGGAGAGGACCCCGACACCGTTCGGACGCATGCCCGCCTGGCCTTTGCGGTGCTCACCCGCCCGGGCACCCACGACTGACGGCGACCGGCTCCGCCGCTGGCGCACCGCCACCCGCTGCGGCCATGAGGTCAAGACCGAGGCATGCAGGACTCGAACCCGTACTCCCTCGAGGGCACACGCACCGACGGGTGGTAAACGATGAACGAGGCGCACTCGAATGTTCGGACGACGCCCTCATGACAGCATCGGCTTGGCTGGTGGGTGATGACGGCGCAGCGGCATCAAGGATCGGTAGGTCGCACAGCGCCAGGCCCACTCAAGGGGCCCGTAGCGGAAGCGCTCCAGCCACCACGTCGACCACCACAGTTGCAGGGCCCAGACACCGAGGATCCAGACAGCGATCATGGTCCGGGTCAGGGCAACATCGCTGAACAGCCACCCGAGCGTCACAAGCCCGATGACGGTCTGGGTGAGGTAGTTGGTAAGCGCCATCCGGCCGGCGTTGCGAAAGCGTTCGAGATGACGACTGCCGCTCCGGTTCCACAAGATGATGACCGACATGTAGCCCAGCGCCATCGGGATGGTTCCCACACCGGTAGGGATGGTGCCGGTGATGGCATGCGCAGCGGACCAGTCGGTGGCGATGTGCCAGACCGGGCCGACAGCGGTGACCGCGACGCCCAGCCCCAGGCCCCAGCGAGCGAGGCGGCGGTAGTACGCGTCGTCGCGTTCTCCTTCCACGATGCCGAGGCGAGAGAGCCCCACCCCGATGAGCATGAAGCCGAGTGCGCGACCCGCCGCATTGAGGACGAACCACGTCTCTGCCGTTGGACCCTTGACTTCGCCGCCAGCGAACCAGAGAGAACCAAGCGCGGCGGGATCGCCACCGACTGCAGACTGGAAAAACGGTGCGGACACGGTCCCGATCATGGCCAGCATCACGCCCATCGTGAGGAGCAGTGGGGCCGGCAGGCGTCTCAACAGCAGTACGAACGGTGCGCACAGTGAATAGAGCACCAAGATGTCACCGAACCAAACAGCCGCATGAATCAGGCCAACGGCCAACAACAGGGCGAAACGCCACAAGCTGAGCGAAACGACCCGGCGGCCCTTGGCCGTGGCACGCTCGGCGAAGATGACAACACCGACGCCGAACAGCAGCGAGAACAGCGCCATCATCTTCTGGTCGATCAAGACCATCGTGAGCACCCCAACCACCCAGTCGAACGGCTGGCCGATTCCGTCGGCCGACACGTTGAAGTACGCAGCAGGGTCGAGACCAAAGGTCAGCGCGTTCATGGGCAAGATCCCCAAGATGGCGACGCCCCGGATCGTGTCGAGCGACGTAATCCGATCCGTACTCATCATCGCCCCCGACCGAGCATTCGTGGTGAAGACGGCCTGTCGTCGGTGTTGCTCATGGCTCGCTCCTCTTTCGTTCGCTCTCAACGGGCGCGGTTGAATCAGCAACAGCCTGGACCGATGTCGACGCATTGTCGTCGGTCCGACAATCGATCGGTGTCATCCTGGGTATGGCTTCGGGATCATCCCCACGGTCGATGCGACCCGAACCAGCGTCTGGAAGGCTGGCGCAATGGAGTCCCGACGCGACGCTCCGCGCAACGCCCGACGCCACTCACTGGCAGCGTCATTGGTGGGGCACTGCTGACCGTAGCGCTCACGACTCTGGCCCAATCCTCCCCGGACACCAGGTCGCCGGTATGGACGATCACCATCCCGATTGCGATCTGTTTGACGTTGCTCAGCCAAGGCGTCAGCCGTGTGAGCTTCGCGCAACGCGCCACCCTCAGCGGCCTGGGAACGATCGGAATGGTCCTCGTCCTCCTGCGCATCCTCGAGGATCGGCTCACCGCCGAACGCCGGCTGATGGCGCATCGATTCGACGACGCACGTCGCCATCTCGCCGGGGAGGTCCACGACGTAGTCGGGCACACCCTCTCTGCTTCGATGTTGCATACCTCGGCGGCCCGGCTCGCGATCCGTACCGATCCCGAGGCAGCCATTGCATCACTCGAGCGATCCGAAGAGCACGCCCGGCGTTCGATGCGCGACATCCACAGCATCGTGCACCTGCTCCGTGACAGCTCCGGGGCCGGCTCGCCTCTGCCGACTGTGGACGATCTCATCCGACTCGTCGACGACATCCGAGCCGGTGGCACACAGGTCACCATGGACACGACCGGAAATCTGGACGAGCTCACAGCCGCAACTGCCCTCACTCTGTATCGGGTGGTGCAGGAGGGGTTGACCAACGCAGTTCGACACGGGACCGGACCCGTCCAGATCACCATCGGGCTCGGGGGTGGCGAGGTCGGTGTCCAGATCGAGAACGAGTGCACCCCTCGCCCTCGTATGCCATCTGCGGGCACTGGCCTCGTCGGAATGCGAGAGCGGGTGGAAGTGCTCGGAGGCGAGGTCCGTGCCCATGGATCCGACACCGGCGACCGCTGGGTGCTGCGCGTGAGGATCCCCGCATGATCCGCGTACTGCTGGCCGACGATCAAGAGTTGGTCCGCGAGGGCCTCCGAAGCCTGCTCGTCACCGACCCTGAACTCACCGTGGTCGGCGAATGCGCCGACGGCGACGAGGTCATCCACCAGATCGAACTCACCCGACCCGATGTCGTGGTCATGGACATCCGCATGAAGCGGGTCAACGGAGCGACCGCAACAGCAAACATTCGCTCCGTGAATGGACCGCCGGTGCTGGTCCTGACCACCCTCGATGACGACGAGACCCTCGCAGCAGCGCTCCGAGCCGGAGCTGCGGGCTTCGTTGT
>CAYMUC010000164.1:0-5054 GCA_964393535.1 uncultured Ilumatobacteraceae bacterium
CATCGCCTTTGGCGCCAGCAGCCTGGACTATCAGCTCAATTTCGATGTGCCCGACCCGGACCATCATGACTATTTCCAGATGCGCCATCGCATCGGCCTGGCCATCTGGAAACGGTTCAATGCCGAGGGTATCGAGTTCGCCTATCCAACCCAGACCAGCTTCACCGCAGCCCCCGACGGCAAGGCGATCATGCCCTATGCCGAGGTGCAGCCGGTGCGCCGCGTGGACGGATAGAACGGAACGCCTCGCTTCACCGCAGGACGGATTCGGCTGGTCCCCTTTCCGCTTGCCGGCGGGGACCAGCCGCGCCCTTACCGACCCATCACCAATGACTGATATGGATTTGCCATGAAAATGAACCGGATGGCGGCCCTTGGCCTGCTGATCGTTGCCCCCCTTATGGCGCCTGCCGCCCATGCCGAGGGACTGGCCACGGCGATGGTGCGAGCCGGCCACGACGTCACGGTGCTCACCCTGCACCACCCCGATGCCCCCGACGACGCCGTGGTCGACGGAGTGCGCGTGGTGCGGTCACGGGTGGACCTGCCGTGGATCCCCACCGAGGATCTGGTGGCCCAGATGGCATCGGCCAACCATCACCTGGTGCGCTCCACCGCCACGCTTGGCGGGTGGAAGCCCGATGTGGTGCACGCGCACGACTGGCTGGTGGCCTGGGCCGGCGACGTGTTGGCGAACCTGCACGGGGTGCCGTTGGTGGCCACGGTGCATGCCACCGAGCGTGGCCGGCACGGAGGCCATGTGCCGCCGGGGTTGCCGGCGGTGGTGAACAGCGTGGAATGGTGGCTCACCTATCAGGCTCGTGAGGTGATCGCCTGTTCGGAGTTCATGGTGCGGGAGGTGATCACCGGGTTCGAGTTGCCGCCCGACAAGGTGCACCTGGTGCCCAATGGCGTGAACCCCGACCTGTGGGCTTCGCCGGCGCCTGCTCCCGTGCGCCAGCCACTGGTGCTCGCCTGGGGACGGGTGCAGTACGAGAAGGGCTTCCAGGTGTTGACGTCGGCCATCGGACGTCTTCGCCACCGGGTACCCGGCATTCGCTGCGTCATCGCCGGACGAGGATCGTACCTGCCCGACCTGCAGGTGCGCCTCGACATCGAAGGGGTGAACGATCTGGTGCACCTGGCCGGCTTCGTGAACGACGACGATCTGCGCCTGCTGCTGCACACCGCCGGCTGTGTGGTGATCCCGTCGCTGTACGAGCCGTTCGGCATCGTGGCCCTCGAGGCCATGGCGGCCGGGGCACCCACGGTGGCCGCCCGTACGGGTGGCCTCGCCGAGATCCTCGGCGGTACCGATGCAGGGCTGTTGTTCGAACCAGGGGATCCCGACGACCTCGCCGACCAGATCGAAGCCGTGCTCACCTCGCCAGGCGTGGCCACCGGACTCCAGCGGGCTGCCACTGCCCTGGTGACCGAGCGCTACTCGTGGGACGCCATCGCCCAGTCGACGGTCGAGGTGTATGACAGGGCGCTCACCGCACCGTAACAACGTGGGGATACCCTCGCCGGGGTGCGTCCCGTCCACCGTTTCCGCGTCGAACCCGAACTGCCCGCCTCGCTGGGGGCCCTTCGGCGGTTGGCCAACAATCTTCACTGGACCTGGGACCGGGGGCTGAAGGACCTGTTCGCCCGCCTGGACCCACAGGCGTGGGAGGCCAGCGGTCACGACCCCGTACACGCCCTCGAGATGATCTCGTTGGAGCGGTGGGCGGCCCTGGCCGCCGATACCGACGTGGTCGAGGCCGTGGCCGCCGCCAACGCCCGTCTCGACGAAGCGGTGGCCGGTGAGCGCTGGTTCCAACAACGCAGCGAGTCTCCCCTCGGCCTGGTGGCGTACTTCTCCCCCGAGTTCGGCCTGTCGGAAACCCTGCCCCAGTACTCGGGCGGCCTGGGCATCCTGGCCGGCGATCACCTCAAGGCCGCCAGCGATCTGGGCGTGCCGTTGGTGGCTCTGGGTCTGCTGTACGCCGAGGGGTACTTCCGTCAACGCCTCGACCCGTCGGGATGGCAGGTCGAGCGGTTCCCCCGCCTGGACCCCGCCGGATTGCCCATCACCGATACCGGCATCATGGTGCCCCTCGACCTGGCGGGTGAACCCCTACAGGTGCGGGTGTGGAAGGTGGAGGTGGGCCGGGTGCCGCTGTACCTCATGGACACCGATGTCGAGGGCAACAGCGACGGCACCCGAGCGGTGACGGACCGCCTGTACGGCGGCGACACCGAGCATCGTCTGCGCCAGGAGATCGTGCTGGGCATCGGCGGTGTGCGCGCCCTGCGGGCACTGGGCCTTCACCCCCAGGTGATGCACTCGAACGAGGGCCATGCCGGATTCGCCGCTCTGGAGCGCATCAGGGAACTGGTGGTTCAGGGTCTCGCCTTTGGCGAAGCGGTCGAGGCCGTGCGGGCGGGAGGGGTGTTCACCACACACACGCCGGTCCCTGCCGGCATCGATCGTTTTCCCGAGGAGATGATCTCCCGGTACTTCGGCGCCTTCGCTCAGGGCCTCGGTATCGGCATCGAGGAACTGCTGGCCATCGGCCGGCGTACCGACGACCACGACACCCGCTTCAACATGGCGGTGATGGGTCTGCGACTGAACGCCCGGTCCAACGGAGTGGCGCAACTGCATGGTGCGGTGAGTCGCGAGATGTTCCACGGGCTGTGGCCCGAGGTGACGCGCGACGACGTGCCCATCGTGGCCATCACGAACGGGGTGCATGCCCGCACCTGGGTCTCGGCCGAGGTCGAGCACCTCATGCGCGAGTACGTGCACCCGGTATGGGACGGTGCCGACGAGGCGACGTGGGCGGCTGCAGCGAACATCCCCGCAGCCGAGGTGCACCGGGTGCGCGCGGCGGGCCGGGCCGAACTGGTGAACTTCGTTCGCCAGCGCATGGGCGACGACGTGTTGGATCCCGAGGCGCTGACCATCGGGTTCGCCCGACGTTTCGCCACCTACAAACGGGCGACGCTGCTGCTGTCGCATCCAGACCGGTTGCGTGCACTGCTCGAGGCCACCGACCGTCCGGTGCAGATGGTGTTCGCCGGCAAGGCGCACCCGGCCGATCAGCCGGGGAAGGAGATGATCCAGGCCATCGAGCAGTTCGCTCGCCAACTCGACATCAGACAACGCTTCGTGTTCCTGCCCGACTACGACATGCAGATCGCCCGGGCCATGTACCACGGCTGCGACGTGTGGTTGAACAACCCGCGTCGACCCCTCGAGGCCTGTGGCACGAGCGGCATGAAGGCAGCGCTCAACGGCTGCCTGAACCTGTCGGTGCTGGACGGCTGGTGGGACGAGTGTTTCGACGGCGCCAACGGCTGGGCGATCCCGTCGGCCGATGACGACCCCGACCTGGCGCGCCGTGACGAGCGGGAAGCCTTGGCGCTGTTCTCGATCCTCGAGAACGAGGTGGTCCCATCGTTCTACGAACGCGACGCGCATGGCTGTTCACCGTCGTGGTGCGACCGCATCCGCCACGGGTGGGTGACGCTCGGGCCCTATGTGACGGCGTCGCGCATGGTGCGCGACTACGTCACCCGCCTGTACGAACCAGCTGCCGCCGCCGACCGACGCCTGAGCGCTGACGGTGCAGCAGGAGCCAAGGCGTTGGCCGCCTGGAAACAACGGGTGGCGATGTCGTGGCCACAGGTGCGGTTGCTGGAGGTGGCGTCCCCACCGTCGTCGGGTCTGCGGGCGGGCAGCGAGGTGGAGTCCTCGTGCCGGGTGTACCTCGACGGTCTCGACGCCACCGACGTGGTGGTCGAAGTGGTGCACGGTCGCCTCGACACCGAAGGCGACATCATCGGGACCCCCGAGGTGGTCCGCCTGTCGCTTCGAGACATGAGCGGCGACCGGGTTGCCGCCTTCGCCGGCCGCTACCGGGTGCACACCGCCGGACCGCACGGCATCGCCCTTCGGGTCAGGGCCGAACACCCCGAGATGGCGTCACCCTTCGAGTTGGGCCGGGTGCTGTGGGCTTGAGCGGCGGCGTGTTGCCACCGCGACCAGTCCCGTCCCGACGAGCAGCAACACCAGGATCAGACTCGGGCTGATGTCGGAGCCCGTGGCCGGCAGGGCGTCGGTCACCGGCTCGGGCGCTACGACGCTGCGAACGACGAGACCGACGCTGGTGCTGCGGACCTGGCCGTCACTGCTGACGCCGTTGACCTGCAGGGTGTGCTCACCGGGGGCGAGCACCGGCACCGGCAGTCTTCCGTCGAAGGTGCCGTCAGCGGCCACGGTGAGGGCTCCCAGGTAGGTGGGATCGGAGAACAGCCAGACATCGACCTGGCTGGCGGGCTGGAAGCCGAAGCCCGACACGCGGACCGTGCCCCCCGGTTCCAACTCGATGGTGGAACCGCCCGGCGTCCCTTCCACACGCACTGCGAAGTCGTCGCCCTCGACGGCCAGAGCATCCGGCGTCTCGGCGATCACCTCGACGGTCACCTCCTCACCGGCTTCGGTGACGAGGGTCTCGCCGGCGGCCAACTCGCGCAACACGCCTTCGATGTCGAGTACGGGCTGGGGTGTTGCGGGTTGCGACGGCTCCGGCGCCACCGTCGGCTCAGGCACGGTGGTCTCGGGCACGGTCGTGGTGGGCACCGGCAACGTGGTCAACGGCTCGGGCAGAGAACCCGGGATGAGGCTCCACTGGGCGTACAGCGTGACGTCCGACGAGAACGGGTATGACGACGCGTCGGCATAGGACAAGCCTGTGCCGTCTGCCGCCGTGTTCCAGCCGACGAACTCGTGGAAGTTACGGCCGAAGGCGTTCGGCAGCAGTGTGGCGCTGACCGTCGACGACTGCGGCGCCATGATGCCCCCGCCGCCGTTGGCGTCGAAAGTCACCGTCGCCGTCGATACCGCCTGTACCTGAGTGGGGGTGAGAGCCCGATCGAACAGACGGATGTACCGGATCGAACCCTCGAGGTCGGCGTCGCCCGGGAAATTGCTGCGCCCGACGTAGGCGAGCGTCCTGTCCGTGATGGGAGGAAGGAGATACGACGACCCGGTGAGGTTGGCCGTC
>CAYMUC010000165.1:0-4983 GCA_964393535.1 uncultured Ilumatobacteraceae bacterium
TCGTGAAGCACTGCGGGAACCTGACGCCAGGACAACTCCCGGTAGATGACGAAGCTGACGACGATCGCGTACAACGCTGCGATGGCTCCGAGTTCGGTGGGAGTGAAGGCACCTATGCGCAGCCCGATGACGAGCAGGAGTGGCATGAGCAGAGCGAAGAAGCTGCGCCTGGCAGCTCCTGCGACTTCGGCGGGTCGGGCGCGAACGTCGCGCTGCGCTCCGTAGCCGCGCCGCCGTGACAGGTGCCAGACGATCGCGGACAATACGGCTGCGATGAGGAGTCCCGGCCCGATACCCGCAAGAAACAGGTCCCCGATGGAGACACCGGCGAGGTAGCCGTAGATGATGAGGCCGATGCCGGGCGGGATGATCGGCGAGATCACCCCGGTGATCGCCGACAGCGCGGTGGCGAACGACCTGTCGTAGCCGTGGCGCACCATGACGGGCACGAGGATCTTTGCGTCCAGCGCGGCGTCGGCATTTCCCGAGCCCGACATACCGCCCATGAGGAGGCTGTTGAACACGTTGACCTGCGCCAGGCCGCCACGCTTGTGGCCGATGAGGGTGTCGGCGAAGCCAAGGATCCTCGAGGCGATACCGCCACTGGCCATGACGACGCCGACGAGGACGAAGAACGGAATGGCAAGGAGTGGAAATGGCTGCATGCCGCCCAGCAAACGTTGGGGGAGCACGGCGTCGGGTAGACCGCTTCGCCACGCGTACAGCAGCGATGCTCCGATCATCGCGAAGGCGACGGGTACGCGAACGGCGAGCAGTGCCGCAAACAGGAGCATCATCCACCAGATCACGAACTGGACCCCGTGTTGGTCTCGGAGGGCTGCGGCGCCTCGTCGTGGTCGAGTGCGAACCGGTCTCGCTCGGGCTCGAGGAGGAAGTGCAGTCCCGTGAGCACGAAGCCGATCGGGGCGGCGATGTTCACCCAGAAGACCGGGAAGTCGGTGAGGGGCAGCACCCGTGACCGTGTTGCGTCTACGAGGTGCCACGAGGCGGAGGCGGCGAAGAAACAGATCAGACCGGTGAGCACGTCGACCGAGCGTTCCGCTCGGTGGCGCCACGGGTCGGGGACCCGGTCGGTGAGAATCGAGATTCCGACATGTGCCCGGACCGCCGCCGCCCGGGCCATGCCGATGAGCACGATCCAGACCACAGCGACCGCAGTCCACTCGCTGGTGCCCGTGAGTGGCGAGTCGAACACGTAGCGACCGATGACGTCGGTACACACGAGTGCCACCAAGACGACGTAGAGCACAGCAGGTAGTGCTGTCTCGGCGAACGCCAACGCACTGCGGCACCACGCGAGCAGCCGGGACACTCTCCGCTGCCTGCTGGCTGGTGAGAGTGTCCCGGCAGTCATCTCACGAGCCGGACTTTGCAGCGACGACCCGCTCGTACAGACCACTGGACCAAGCGGGATTGGACGTGTAGAAGGCAGCGGTCGCCTCGCGATACGCATCCTGGTCTGCATCGTGGAAGGTCACGCCCTCGGCTTCGAGGTCGGCCCGAGCCTGGTCCTGACCCTCGAACTCGAGTGCGGTCACCGCCTCCCCGCCACGGGTGAACTCCTCGACGAGGATCTGCTGGTATTCGACGGGAAGCCCCTGGAAGAGCTCCTCACTCATCACGAATCCCTGGAACTGCCTGAAATGAGCCGTAAGGGAAACGTTCTTCGCCACCTCGTAGAAGGCACTGTCACGCAGCGTCGACAGCGGTGCCTCGAGCGCATCCACCACTCCCTGCGACAGGGCGGTGTAGACCTCGGCGAAGTCGACGGTCACCGGAGTTGCAGCCAACAGTTCGAACGTCGTGGTCCACGCGGGCAGTGGTGGAATACGGATCTTCACCCCCGAGAGGTCGTCGGGCGTCGGATAGGAGCCGGTTCCCATGATGTGCCTCTCGCCCACGTACCAACCCAGGTTGAGCAGTCGGAGTCCCTGCGCTGCCAGCTCACTCGTCCAGTCTGCCATGAGGTCTGACGCGAGGATGTTCTGCCACTCCGCCACGTCGTCCAAGAGGAACGGACCCGTCAGGATGCTCATGTCGGGTACGCCGTACTGGGCGAAAAGGCTTGGCTCTCCACTCGAGATCACGTCAGCTCCGAGTGCGGCCTGCTCCACCGTGTCCTGCACTGGGCCCAACTGCGCTGCGGGAAAGACGTTCAGCACGAGCTTGCCGCCGGAACGTTCAGAGACAGCGGCCACGACGCCTGCGACAGCCTTTGCCGTGTTCGACTCGGGCGACAGATTGAACGCCACACTCAACTCAACCGTGGGGAGGTCGGCGGTGGTGGGTGCAGGTGCTGCAGTGCTGGCGGCGCTCTGCGTGGTAGGCGGTGCCGCCTGCGTGGTGGTGGGCGCGGCCTCGTCGTCGTTGCCGCACGCTGCAACGAACAACGACGACACCGCCAGCAGCGCCGCAAGTGATGACTTCCGAATGGGCATGGTTCCCCCTCAATCGATTGATCGCCCAGAGTACCGTGCTCAGGGGTTGAGGTCAAGCGTTTGATCTCAGCTCGCCCAGTGTTCCTGCCGGTTGCCCACCCAAGTCTCGACGCGCATGCCGGTGGGCGTTGAAGCCGGCCCGTGTCGGCTCACCGCATGCTGAGATGTCGTCTATGGCGACGTCGAGGTGGTGCTCACTGCGACGGCGTGCGTCCCGCGGGATCGGTACCGGGGGGAAGCTCCACCAGCTGGATGGTGATCCCGTCGGGGTCCCGGAAGAACATCGAGCGAGCCCCTTCGTACACGCCGTAGTCGCTGGTGACGATGCGAGCGCTTCTGGGTACGCCACCGATCTCCACGATGTGCGACCACGCATCGTCGAGGTCGTGGGTGGCCAGACACAGGTGGGCGTTCCCGGCGTTGTAGGCCTCCATGTCCACGGCCCCAGCGGGCGGATGGAGGTACTGGATCAACTCGAGGAACAGATCTGGCTGGCCAGGGATTCGGAAGAAGGCGGCGTACTGCACCGCGCCGGGGTAGCCGACCATCTCGCCGATGTAGGCGACGTCGTACACCTCCTGGAAGTAGGGGGGTTCCCCCAACAACCTGGTGTAGAACTCCACGGACCGATCCAGGTCGCCTACGGCGAAGCCGATGTGGTTGAGGGCATGGAACAGCGACATCAACGCGCCTCGGGCAGGTGCTGGGGTGCAGCCGACGACAGGAGTTCGCACCCGGTCGCCGTCACCACCAGGTTCGACTCCATGAGGAAGTAGCCATCCCAGTCGGCGAGGCCGGTTTCGATCGACAACGTCATGGACTCGCACAGCTCGGTCTCGTCACCGTCCATGATCGAAGGGGGTTCGGTGAGTTCGATTCCGATGCCATGGCCCACACGTGAGGCGCCACCCATCGGTCGGTCGATGGCGGCGAAGCGTTGTTGACCGCGACGGGCAATGTCGCCAGCGGTGATGCCCGGTCTCACCATGTCCACCAGGGTCTGCACCGTCTCCCAGGCGAACTCGTATCGCCGTTGGTCGATGGGGCGTGCGGGGCCGATCGACACCATGCGCGTGACGTCGGACCAGTAGCCGCGGTAGACGGGTCCACCGTCGAGCCACAGCAGATCACCCTCGCTCAGCACACGATCGGTGCCTGAACTGCTGATGCGTCGGTAGTTGCCAGGCCCCGAGTGGATAGCCAGGTAACCGGGACGGTCCGCTCCATGCGTCGCCAAGGCGAGCGCCCAGGCATCGCGGACCGCCCGCTCGGTGACGCCGGGGCGTGCCGCGCCCACCGCCGCGACCATGGCCGCCTCGTTGATGGCACCCGCTCGGCGCATCAGCGAGATCTCCTCGGCTCCCTTCACCAGGCGCACGGGCCACAGCGCCGGCCCCACATCCACGAAGTCGCGTCCGTCCAAGGCCGCTACGAGACGCTGGAAGCCCTGATAGGTGAGGCCGATGCGCTGTTCGGGCCCGATCTCACAGCCAATCGTGTCACCCGGTGACGTGAGTTGACCCACGAGATCGGTCAACACGTCGACGGCGTCGTTCTCGAAGCGTTCGAACGGCACGATCTCCTGAATGGCCGAGGCCGATCGGGCGTTCGCCGACTGGCTTCGCGAACACACGAGGACTGCACTGCCGCTCAGTGGTACCAGCACGGCGAGGGGTCGCGTGCGGGTCACGAACGACGGCACCGCCATGCCGGTGAAGTAGAGGACGTTCACCTCGTCGGTGAACAACGCCAACTGGAGCCCCTGCGCCGCCATCTCGCTTCGAAGTCGTACCAGGCGACGTTCCATCTCACCGTCGGAGAAGATCCGAACGTGCAGGCTCCGCTCGGCGGTCTGCTTGTCGGCCTCGCCCGGGGCCTCGAAGGGCGGGGTGTACGTGATGCTCATGACGGCCTCTCTGTCGAAGCTTCGGGTGAACCCGGACGGGTGGTCACGTGTGTTCCGGCGCCGGTGTCGAGATGGTCGGCGTAGGCGAACAGCGCAGGCACGCCGCCGGTATGCAGGAACACGACGGGGTGGGTCGTGGGATGCAGGCGTAGGTCGTCGATCATGCCGGCGAAACCCTTGGAGGTGTAGACGGGATCCAGCAGCAGACCCTCGGTACGTGCCGCGAGTGCCAGCGCGTCGAGGCCGGCGGACGAGGGTTGCCCGTAGGCCGGACCGCCTGAGTCGATGGTGGGAAAGCGGTCGGGTTCGGGCCTCCACGGTGACCCCACCAGCCGAGCCGTTGCGTGCGCCAACTCGGCGAGTCGACGCCCGAGGTCGGCGTCCACCGGACGCCAGCCCGCCGACCTCGCGGTGACGGTGTGCTCCAACTCGAGGGCGTCGAGCGCGGTCTCCACACCCACTCGGGTGGCGCCCATGGACGTCATGTACAGGGTGAAGCGGTCCACACCCAGTTCGTTGGTCTGCGCGAGGAGTTCCAGGGCACCGTCCACGTAACCCAGGGCTCCTCGTGGGTCGAACGACGAGTGAAGAACGAACGGCGTTCGTCCCTGTCGCCTG
>CAYMUC010000166.1:0-4982 GCA_964393535.1 uncultured Ilumatobacteraceae bacterium
CCGCAACAGCACCAGGAAGACCGGCGCACCGAAGAACGCCGTGACCACACCGATGGGGGTCTCTGCCGGGTTGGTGAGGACCCTGCCGGGGATGTCGACGAGGATGAGAAACGCGGCACCGAACAGCACACTGGCCGGCAACACGAGGCGGTAGCTGGTGCCGGCCATGAGGCGCACGGCATGGGGAACGATGATGCCCACGAAGCCGATGAGACCGCTGACGGCCACCACAGCAGCGGTGCCCAGTGTGGCGGCCAAGACCACGATCATCCTGATGCGATCCACGTGAGCCCCGAGGGCCTGGGCCTCGGCCTCTCCCACCCTCATCACGTCGAGCAGTCGCCGGTGCAACACCAGAGCCGTCACGGACAGCACGACGTAGGGAAGCACGAGGCGCACATCGGCCCACGTCGCAGCACTGAGGCGCCCCAAGATCCAGCTGTACACCTGACGGATCACGTCGTTGTTGCGCTGCAACACGAACGCCTGCACCGCCGTGGCCAACGACGTCACCGCCACCCCGGCCAGGACCAGAGTGGTGGACGAACGCCCCGCTCCGAACGCCGCCCCCACGAGGTAGGTGAGCGTCACCGCCACCAGACCACCGACGAAGGCAGCCAGTGGCAACGGGTCGACCCACCAGGTGCTGGTGGATGCCCGGCCAGCCGCGAACACCACCGTGGCACCCAGACCGGCACCGGCGGCCACACCCAGCAGATAGGGGTCGACCAACGGGTTGCGGAACACCCCCTGGTACGAGGCCCCAGCCACCGACAGCGTGGCACCCACCAAACCGGCGAGGACCACTCGCGGCATGCGGATCTCCCACACGATGGCCCACTGGCGCTCGGTGACACCGCTGTCGACCGCGATGAGTGGCAGACGGTCGATCAGTTCCAGCAGGACCCGCCACCACGGCGGACCGGCGGGCCCCACCGTCACTCCGGCCACGAAGGCCATCAGCACCGCGCCCGCGCCGACGATCAGCCACACCGTGCGACGGCGGGCCTGCGGATCGGCAGCGTCGAATGCGGCGGCGGCGGTCATCAGCCGGCGCTCACTCCGCTGGCGTCCACTGCAGCGGCGATCGACTCGACGAAGTCGACCAGTCGTGGACCCCAGCGCGAGACCACGTCATCGTTCAGGGCCACGATTCGGACGTTGGTGACGGCCTTCAGGTTCTCCCAGCCCGGGCGAGCCGCCACCGACTCGGGTGTGGTGGAGCAGTACACCGTGCAAGCGAGGAAGATGATGTCGGGATCGGACTCCACGATGAACTCGGCCGACAACTGCGGATAGTCGCCCTCCACCCCGCCGACCTCGGTGATATTGGTGAGACCGAACAGCGAGTACACCGAACCCACGAAACTGGTCGACGACACGCTGTAGAACGTGTCATCGAGCTCGTGGTAGTACGTGAGACCTGCGGCGTTGTCGGGCACCGACGCCACGGCAGCATCGATGCGGGCCTTCATGTCGTCGGCCACGGTCTTCGCCTCGTCGGGCCTGCCCACCTGCTCGCCCAACTCCACGATCTGGGCGTACACCCCCTCCAGCGAGGTGGGGGCATCCCCCGACCACACCGGAATGTCGATGGCTGCCAGCTGTTCGGTGAGACCGGTGAAATCCCCGCCGATCACCACCAGGTCGGGGTCGTACTCGGCGATGGCTTCGACATTCGGCTCGTAGCCCGACAAGGCCGACTTCACCGCTTCGGCCTCGGGTGGGTAGTTCGAGTAGTCGTCGACCGCGACCACCAGGTCGCCGGCGCCGATGGCGAAGAGCATCTCGGTGTGGGTTGGCGACAGCGACACGATGCGCAGAGCATCTGCGGGTGCCTGGGTGGTCGCCGGTGCAGTGGTCGCCGGTGCAGTGGTGGCCGGTGCAGTCGTGGCCGGCGTGGCATCGTCGTCGCCACAGGCCACCAGGGCCGTGGTCAGTGCGAGAGCAGCAAAGATGCGGCTCGACGTCTTCATGGGAATCCTCCGTTTGGTGCGGAGGACAAAGATGGAGCCTCGGGACCGGAGCCCCGGTGCGATCCGCCCTTGCCTCGAGGGTTGGTCATCGCGCCCGAGCCAGGCGACCGGACTCATCCCCTCGAGGGGGCTTCACCGTTGCGGGACAGTGCCGGGCTCTCACCGGACTTCGCTGGACATCGAACATGGGCACCATAGCGCACGGTCCCTACACTCCCAAGGCCATGGACGAGACCCCTCCCACCAGTGATCCACGGCCCGACGGGTTGCGGACGGCCCCGTCGCTGGTGGTGCTGAACACCGGCCACGGCAAGGGCAAGAGCACCGCCGCCTTCGGCACCATGTTGCGCAGCCTGGCCCTCGGCTGGCGGGTGGCAGTGGTGCAATTCGTGAAGAGCGGTGACTGGAAAGTGGGTGAACAGACCCTGGGTGTGCAGTTGGGTGTGGACTGGGTGGAGGCCGGACGCGGCTTCACGTGGGACTCGGAGAACCTCGAACACGATCGCGCCGTGGCGTGGGCAGGGTGGCAGCAGGCGGCGGCATTGATCACCGCCGGCGAACACCGACTGGTCGTGCTCGACGAACTGACCTACCTCATCACCTGGGGATGGCTGGAGGTGGAACCGGTGGTGGAGACCATCTGCGCCCGACCTGAGCACGTGAACGTGATCATCACCGGCCGAGATGCCCACCCGGCCCTGGTGGACGTGGCGGATACGGTCACGGAGATGCGACCGGTGAAGCACGCCTACGACCGGGGTATCGCCGCCAAACGGGGTATCGACTACTGATGTTGACGATGGTGCTGGGCGGTGCCCGCAGCGGTAAGAGCACCTTTGCCGTGGAGGCAGCCCGCCGCTCGAACGCCCCGGTCACCTTCGTGGCGACGGCGGAACCGATCGACGACGATCTCACGCGGCGTATCGCTCGGCACCGCTCGGAACGCCCCGACTGGCCCACGATCGAGGAACCTCTGCGGCTCGCCGACACGGTCGATGCCGTGACCACTGAGGCGTTCGTCATTGTCGACTGCCTGACGGTGTGGGTGGGCAATCTCTTTCACCACCTCCCCGACGCCGCCGAACGAGCAGCGCACTACGACAGCCTCGAGAGCGTCCTGGTTCGCCGTCGCAGCGACCTCCAGTTGATGGTGGTGAGCAACGAGGTGGGCCTCGGCCTTCATCCCGACACGGCACTGGGCCGCGAGTACCGCGATGAACTGGGACGACTGAACCAACGCCTGTGCGCGGCGGCCGATCGGTCGCTGTTCCTGGTGGCCGGCCGGGCCCTGGCGTTGAGCGACCCGTGGGAGGTGTGGTCATGAGTTGGTTGAGCGACGCATTGACGTCACTTCCGGATGGAAACGAAGCGGCCGCTCGGTCGGTGCGGGGCCGCGCCGAGGAAGTGCTACGGCCCCTGGGCGCACTGGCACGACTGGACGAGCTGGCGGTGCACTGTGCCCGCTGGCAGGGCACCACCGCACCGGTCGTGACTCGGCCAGCCGCCCTGATCTTCGCTGCCGATCACGGTGTGGCCCGCGACAGTGCGGTAAGCGCCTACCCGGTGGAAGTGACCGCCGCCATGCTGGAGGCGTTCCGTGCGCAGCGTTCCACCATCAACGCCTTCGCCCGAGTCGTAGGCGCACAGGTGCACGCTGTCGATGTAGGGGTGGGTCGTCCCACCGCTGACATCCGCACAGCATCGGCCATGGATCACGAGCGTTTCGCGGCGTGCGTGGAGGCCGGCCGTTCTGCGGTCGAGGCCCTCGATGCCGACGTGCTGGTGCTGGGAGAGATGGGAATCGGCAACACCACCGTCGCCGCCGCTGTGTCGGCATCGCTGTTCCGTGACCTACCACCTTCGGCCTGGGTGGGGCGCGGCACCGGGGTGGATGACGACGGCCTGGCGCGCAAGGTGGACGCCGTCACCATCGCCGTCGCACGCATCTCGTCAGTCACCGATCCACTGGACGTGTTGCGAGAAGTGGGTGGAGCAGAACTGGTGGCCATGGCGGCCGCCATCGTGGCGGCCCGGCACCGCCATCTGCCTGTCGTGCTCGACGGGTTCGTGGTCACCGCCGCGGCTGCGGCGTTGTGGGCCGTGCGCCCCGATGCGCTCGATCACTGTGTCGTGGCCCACTGTTCGGCAGAAGGTGGCCACCGGAAGTTGCTGAAACGACTGGGCCGGCAACCACTGCTGGACCTCGGTCTGCGCCTGGGTGAGGGATCGGGGGCCATGGCGGTGATACCACTGCTGGCCATGGCTTGTGCTGGCGTCACCGAGGTGCCGACCTTCGGGGAGTGGTTCGGCTGAGTCTGCTCGCCGCACTGCAGTTCCTCACCCGGATCCCCATCCGGATGCGTCGCGCGCCCGACCTCACGAAGATCCCTCCGTGGTTTCCCACCGCCGGTGCCGCCATCGGTCTCGTGGTAGGCGGTGTCGGTGCCGCCCTGTGGCACCTCACCACCCCTCTGGTGGCGGGGGCTGCAGCCGTAGCCGTGGGTCTGCTGATCACCGGGGCGTTCCACGAGGACGGCCTGGGCGACGTGGCTGATGGCTTCGGCGGTGGCCAGACCGTGGAGCGTCGCCTCGAGATCATGAAGGACTCGCGACATGGCACCTACGGCGTGGCCGCCATGACCACGTCGATCGTGGTGCGCGTGACGACCCTGGGTTCCATGCCCGGACCGTTGGCGTTGTTCGTGACGGCGGTGGCAGCCCATGTGCTGGCCCGCATGGCCGCCGTGGTGCTCATGGCCGCCGCGCCCTTGGCTCGCCACCAAGGACTGGGCGTCGACTACGGCCAGTCGACCTCGTGGCGTTCGGCCACCGCCGCCACCGCCAGTGGAGTGGCCCTGGCGACATGGGCCGTGGGTTGGTGGGTGGTGCCCTTGACAGCGGCAGCTGTCGCAGGCGCCGCAGCCACCGGGGCGTTGGCCCGTCGCAAGATCGGCGGCATCTCCGGCGACGTGCTGGGTGCCGCCGAACAGGTGGCCGAGTGCCTGG
>CAYMUC010000167.1:0-4911 GCA_964393535.1 uncultured Ilumatobacteraceae bacterium
ATACAGAACATGAGGATCGGCATGGTGATGGAGAGTGTTCCCGTGGCTGTGAAACCCAGCAGGTCCGACAGGTTGCCGTCCTGGAAGATCCACACCATGGCGCCGAACGTGGCGGTAAGGCTCAGCAGGTTCAGCACGAGAGCTTTCACCGGGACCAGCAGGCTGCCCGCCATCATGAACAGCAGCACGAACGTGGCCACGACGATGATGGCGATCGCCCACGGCAGCGCTCCCCCGATCGCCGCCTTGGAATCCACGAGACCGGCGGCTTGACCCTCCACCCCCACCTCGAAGGGCAGGTCCAGATTCCGGATGTCTTTCACCAGCTGCTCACCTTCGGGTGACACCACGGGGAAGTCGGGCACGACCGACAACCAGGTGATCGGTGAGCCCTCAGTGGCGACGAAGGCGGCGTCGTCGGGGCCCGATGCGGCGAACTGGCCGTCCACGAACGTTCCCGCTGCGCTGTCCACTCGGTCCACACCGTTCAACGCCGACAGTGCGGCCGCCGTCTCGGCGATGTCGTCGAGGCGATCCGCGCCCACACCCTCGGCGACCACGCCGAAGCTTTCGGCGGCATTCCCGCTGAACTCGGCTCGCAGGATCTCCGAAGCCTGGCGACTACCCGCGGACGTGGGAAGCACACGGTCGTCGGGCACGCCGAACGCCACTCGGAGGAACGGGGCCCCGAGCAGCACCAGGAACACCACCACCACGGTGGCAATGGGGATCGGGCGACGCATCACCAGCACGGCGATGCGGTGCCACATGCCCTCGTGCTCGGTACGCGCAACTCGGCGCCGCCCAATGCGAATGGCATCGACCCGGTATCCGAGCGCCGCCAGCAGTGCGGGCAGCGAGACGACCGATCCCATGAGGGCCAGGAGCACGACGGCGACCCCGGCGTAGGCGAAGGAGCGAAGGAAGTAGAGCGGGAACACCAGCAATGCCGACAACGAGACCGCAACGGTGAGAGCGCTGATCAACACGGTCTTGCCCGCGGTTTCCACGGTGCGTACGACCGCGGCTTCCACGTCTCGACCGGCGCGAAGTTCCTCTCGGAAGCGGGACACGATGAACAGGCTGTAGTCGATGGCAAGGCCGAGGCCCAGGGCGGTGGTGAGGTTGACGGCGTAGATCGACACGTCGGCGACGGACCCGATGACGAACAGGCTGAGCAACGTGCCCACGATGGCGATCACACCCACGAACAGCGGCAGCAGTGCGGCGATCAGGCTTCGGAACACGAACAACAGCAACACAAGTGTGAGCGGGATGGCGATCAACTCGGCTCGCACCAAGTCACCCTCGATGGTGTGACCGATATCGGCGAACACGGCATCGCTGCCGCCGAGCAGCACCCTGAAGCCACCCTGCGTCCCGGAGAACCGTTCATCGATGACGGCGAGTTGATCCTCGACGAACTCCTCGTCGCCGACCAACCGGGCGAGCACCAGAGCGGTGTCTCCGTCACTGCTGCGAAGCGGCGGCGCGTTGCCGAGCGACCAGTACGACACCACCTCGGTGACGCCGTCGACTTCGCCGAGTCGTTGCACGATTGCTGCGCCATCGGCCACGAGTGAGGGTTCGTCGATGTCGCGGGTCTCGGCGGTGAGCACCAGCACGATGTTGGGTTCACCGCCCTCGAAACGCTCTTCGAGCAACGCATCAGCACGAGCACTCTCCGACGAAGGATCATCGAAACCCTCGGTCTTGAGCACCCCGAACGCCCCGGTGCCGAACACCACCGCCACGATGATGAACAGTGCTGTGAACGACAACACCCAACGCTTCCTTCGCACGGTGAACGTGGCAAGACGGGTCAACATGGCGGTTCCCTTCCCCGAGCGACGGTGGACGTCGCCCCTTCGAGACGAGTCTCGGCTGGACGCTCGGGCCGGTCAGCGTGCGGCGGACGGTTTCTCGACCGTCCTGCGGGCGTGGACGTCACCCGTACCACGGTCCCGTGTCGGGGTCATCGGGACACCGGTACGGTCTCACACATGGACGCGTCAACCGACTCGGACGGCAGCGACCCGAAGCTGTCGACCACGGTCGTGATGTCGATCGCGGCTGGTGCCGCCGCCCTGATCGCCATCTTTGGGTCGCATGACCCGACCACGTGGATCACCGCCGTGTTCGCACTGCTCGGCCTACTTCCCTGGGCGCTCGAGGTCAGCGGCAGCCGATTGGACCCACGGCTGTTCGTCGCCATGACGATGCTGCCTGCGGCCGCTGTGGTGCTGCTCGACCGGAATCCGGGAGGGATGTTTCCCGTCCTGATCGCTGTTGTGCGGATCACGCATCGCCGAGGCAGCACAGCGGCCGTCGCCGTCGGGTTGCTCGGTGCCGTCAGCCTGCCCATCGGACTCGCCGTCATCCAGTCTGCCGATGAGGTGGGCGCCGTCTACTTCGCCGCCGGCGTCGGCGTGGCCTGGCTTGCGGGCGCCATGCTGTATCGCCAAGACCAACTGGTGGCGGAGTTGTTCCGCGCCAGCGAGCGTCAGCGGGCACACGCAGCCGTCGAGGAACGCACCCGGATCGCCCGTGAAGTACACGACGTGATTGCGCATTCGCTGACCGTCACGATCCTCCACGTCGCCGGCGCCCGTCGGGCACTCACCAACCATCCCGAACGAGCGGCGGAGGCACTGGAACGCGCCGAGGACGTGGGTCGAGAAAGCCTCGACTCGATCCGCCAGGTCGTGGGACTGCTCCGCCATGCCGACACCGCATCGAATGCCTCCCCCCGAATCGACGACCTGGCCCTACCGCAGATCTCCGACCTCGTGCCGCTGATCGACCAGTACCGCGAGGCCGGACTACACATCGATCCATCCATCGAACTCGACGGCATCTGCCCCGGGGTCTTGACGTCGCTCACCGTCTTCCGGCTCGTTCAGGAGGCCATGACCAACGCGCTGCAGCACGCGCCGGGAGCACCGGTGTCGCTTCACCTCCACGCCGACGACCATCGATCCACCATCCGCATCACCGTCGAGAACCCCATGCCCACTGGCATGCCGCTACGACACCGCGCACAACAAGGCCTCGGCCTCACCGGAATGACCGAGCGCGTCCGCAGTGCCGGTGGTTTCCTCGAGGCCGGTCCCACCGAAGGGGGAACCTGGCGCATCATGGCCGAACTGCCCCTCACCCTCGTCAAGGAACCGTTGTGAGCGCGCCGCACGGGTTGTCCTCCACGGCAAGCGAGGTGAGCGTCGTCATCGTCGACGACCAACCGCTGGTGCGGTCGGGGATCGCTTTCATCATCTCCACCGAACCCGGGCTTCGCGTCGTGTCCGAGGCATCCAACGGTGAACTCGGGCTCGTGACCGTGAAGCAGCATCGCCCTGACATCGTGCTGATGGACATCCGCATGCCCGTGATGGACGGCATCACGGCCACACGCCGTCTCCGCGACGGCCATGGACCGCCCGTTCTGGTGCTCACCACCTTCGACGACGACGACGTGCTGTGGGGTGCTCTGCAGGCCGGTGCTGCCGGCTTTCTTCTCAAGGACACTCCCGCCGATGATCTGATTTCAGCGATCCGCACGGTGGCAGGCGGCGGATCGTGGCTCGACCCCCGGGTCACACCGCGGGTGCTCGATGCCGTGCGCAACACTCGGCGATCAGCCCCCGATCCCATTCCCGGGTTCGAATCGCTCTCCGAACGGGAACTCGAGGTGCTGGCGCTCATTGCCTCGGGTGCGTCGAATCCCGAGATCGCCGAACGCCTCCATCTGAGCGAACGAACCGTCAAGGGGCATGTCGGCAACATCTTCGCCAAACTCGGTGCCCGTGACCGCGCCGCGGCGATCATCCTCGCTTTCGAGGCCGGTCTCGTGACACCACGATCCCTACCACCGACCGCTGTGGAGAACCCGACCGGGTAGGCACCGCGTCATATAGGGGCAGGCGGTCAGATGGTCTGCAGAAAGGCGAGCACCGCCAGCACACGACGATGTGCTCGCCCGCCTCGAGGCAGTGGCGTTGGGCTACCGGCGCCGGGCGCTCGACAACCCCGACTGGTTCGGCCTCATCCTCGGTACACCCGTGCCCGTATTCCACGTCCGTGCCACACTTCCCGAATCGCTGCAAGGTCTTCTGCTTCGAGGCTGGTCGAGCATCCACGGGCTCGTGATGTTGGGGCCCTTCGGTCACCTCGCGTGGAGCGGCATCGATCTCGAGGAGCTGCTGCGAACCGAAGTCCGCTCGATCAGGACCGAGCTCCCTTCGGCGAAGGTCGACACGGCCCGTCCCGTCACAACCTGAACCTGCTGTTGGCCGAGCGGCACTACACGTCGGGAGCCCGCAACCGGGAGCTCGAGCTGTCCGTGCCGCCGAACCACTGCCACCGCTGCTATTTTGCATGCATGCCGTCGATCACTATTCGTGATGTCCCCGAGGACACACGCGACGAACTCGCCGCCCGTGCGGCCCGCTCCGGGCGATCGCTGCAGGAATACCTCCGACAGGAACTCGTCGAGTTAGCGGGCCGACCCGATCCGAACTACCTCGCTCAACGCATCCACGAGCGCAAAACACGCACATCGAGCACTTTGTCGGCCGCGCAGATCCTCGAGCACCGTGACGCCGGCCGACGATGACCATCGTCGTGGATGCCTCGGTCATGGCGGCAGCGCTTGTCGACACCGGACCGAACGGACGATGGGCTGAGGAGTTCCTGGCCGAATCGCTGGCGGCCCCGCAACTGCTGCACGTCGAGGTGGCCAGCGTGCTGAGGCGCGCTGCGAACGCAGGCGAGATCAGCCAAGACGTCGCCACACTCGCCCACGCCGACCTGTGTGCGCTGCGAGTTGAGGTCGTGTCCTACGACTTGGTCGCCCCACGCGTCTGGGAGCTTCGGCACAACCTGACCACGTACGATGCGTGGTACGTGGCAGTC
>CAYMUC010000168.1:0-4898 GCA_964393535.1 uncultured Ilumatobacteraceae bacterium
AGTGCCGAACCTGGTGATCTGGCGGTGGTGTTCGACCCACAACGCCGGTTTGCCGGCGTGGGGCTGTGGGATCCGACCTCACCCATTCGGGTGCGTCTGCTGCACCACGGGCAACCGGCCACCATCGACACCACCTGGTGGCGGCAACGACTGGCCGCTGCCATCGATCGGCGTTCACCCTTGGCGCACTCCGGTACTACCACCGGCTACCGCCTGGTCCACGGCGAGAACGACGGGTTCGGTGGTCTGGTAGTCGACCGATACGACGCCACCGTGGTGCTGAAGGTGTACACACCGGTGTGGTTCCCCCACCTCCCGCTCCTCATCGACGCCCTCGTGGACCTCACCGCCGCCGAGCGCGTCGTGGTCCGCACGGCACGGTCGTTGCGGTTGCACGACACCTTCGCCGACGGCACCACCGTGGTCGGGGCCCCGCCGTCGGGGCCGGTGCCGTTCTTGGAGCACGGCCTCACTTTCCTCGCCGACGTAGTGCGGGGCCACAAGACGGGCCACTTCTTCGACCAGCGCGACAACCGGCACCTGGTGGCTGGGCACTGCGCAGGCAAGCGGGTGTTGGACGTGTGCAGCGCCACGGGCGGTTTCACGGTGCACGCGGCGGCGGCAGGGGCCACGTCGGTGCATGCGCTCGACGTGAGCGCTGCGGCCTTGTCGGCACTGGAGGCCAACGTGGCAGCGAATCGGCGGCATCTCGACGTGTCGCGCTGTCGCGTGTCGACCGCGGTCGGTGACGCCTTCGACTCGATGGATCGCCTCATCGCCCAAGGCGAGCAGTTCGATGTGGTCGTGGTGGACCCACCCTCCATGGCCTCGAACGCCGCCCAGGTGGAACGAGCGCAACGGGCCTACTTCCGCTTCGCCGAACGAGCACTTCGTCTGGTGGCCGATGGTGGCCTGCTGTTCCAGGCATCGTGCACCTCCCGGGTGTCGGCCGACGACCTGCACACCATCGTGCAGCGCGCCGCACGACATGCCGAGGTGCGACTGAACGTGCTGCGACGCACCGGCCACGCCTTGGACCATCCCATCACGTTCACCGAGGGCGCCTACCTGAAGGGCCTCTTGGCCGGTGTCCGTAAGGTGGGGACATGACCTTCTGGGACGAACGCTACGCCTCGGTCGACTGGGCCTTCGGTACCGAACCCAACGACTTCCTCAGGGAGCATGCTGCCCAACTGCCCACCGGTCCGGTGCTGTGCATCGGTGACGGCGAGGGCCGCAACGGCGTCCACCTGGCTTCGCTCGGCCACGAGGTCACCTCCGTCGATCTGTCGGAAGTCGGTCTCGCCAAGGCACGACGCCTGGCCGACGAGCAAGGGGTGACCATCACCACCCAGGTCGCCGATCTCGCCACGTTCGACGCCGGTGAGGGCCGATGGGCAGCGGTGGTGTCCATCTTCTGCCATCTGCCTTCGGCCATCAGGAAGGTGGCGTACCCACGCCTGGCGAGCAGCCTCGTACCCGGCGGGGTGTTCCTGCTCGAGTCGTACACCCCCGATCAGATCGGTCGAGGCACCGGAGGACCGAGCGACCCCGATCTCATGAACGAGCCCGCACAACTCCTCGAGGAGTTGGCGGGCTTGGAGGTTCTTCACCTGTGGGAAGGGGAACGGGACGTGGTGGAAGGCCCGTTCCACTCAGGTCGGGCAGCGGTGGTGCAGTACCTGGGCCGCCGCCCGACCTGAGCGTCCGTGGTTCAGCGACCGATGCCGGCAGCCAGGCGCAGGGCGGCCCGCTGGCGAGCACCTGTGAGTGCGGTGTAGCCCAGACCCGCGGCCTTGGCCGGAGCGCACTCTGTCAGGAAGAACTCGATGAAGGCCTTGGCGATGGCGTTCTGCGAGGCGGTGCCGCTGCCCTGGCGAGTGTTGGCCATGCCGTACGAAACGGCAGTGATGGGGTACACACCACGGCGCTTGGTGTTGTAGTCGAAGGTCACCACGCCCGTCGTGTTGCTCATGCGCGAGGCGTTGATGAAGGCTGCAGCAGTACGCGAGGTGGGCGCCACGAACTCGCCGGCGCCGTTACGCACCAGTGCTGCCTTGATGTTCTTGCCCTCTGCGGCGCGCTCGTCGATGAACGACACCTCGGCGTACGTGATGGCACCGTTGCGGTCGGCCACACCGTTGGCCACGCCGGTGTTCTGTCCCGCAGCCTGGAACGAGCCGTTCGTGGGCATCGTGCCCGGGAAGGCGGAGGAGAACACACCACTCGTCGACTTCGTCCACACGGTGGGAGCCACGGCCTTCAGGTAGTTCACGAAGTTCTCGGTGGTGCCCGAGCTGTCCGAGCGGTAGAACACGACGATGTTCAGGTTGGGCAACCGCACGCCCGGATTGTCGGTGCGGATCTCGGCTGCGTTCCACTTGGTGATCTGACCGGCGAAGATCTTCGCAATGGTGGCCTGGGACATCTTCAACTGCTGTGACACACCGTCGATGCGGTAAGCCACGCCGATGGCGCCACCGATCATGGGAATGAACTTGTAGGTACCGGTGTCGCGGCGTCCGGCGTCACGTGAACTCACCAGAGCGTCACTCATGCCGAAGATGTACTGGCCGCGGAAGAAGCCCGAACGCCCCGAACCCGAACCGACGCTCGAGTAGTCGACTGCGTGTCCTTGCGGGTTGAACCGCTTGTTCGTGGGGAAGTCGGCTCGGCAGGCCTCGATGATGTTCTGGGGGAACGAGGCGCCGCCAGCGGTGATCGTCTCGGCCTTCACAGCGCCTACGCCGACGGAACTGACGAGGGCAACCGTCGTTGCCATCGTGAGAATCTTGCTCTTGAGCTTCATGTGGCTACCTACCTTGTGATGGGCCTGATCATGGGAATGCCTGGACCGTAGGAGCGCCATCCATCGGGCAGTTTGCCGATGGGCGTGAGCGAGGTGGCGCCGCGGTGAACACTCGGCAAACCGGCTCAGCCGAAACGACCGCTCACGTAGTCGAGGGTGCGGGGATCGCGGGGGTTGGTGAAGATGACCTCGGTGCGGTCGGTCTCCACGATGAGGCCCGGATGCTCGTCGGCCAGGAAGAAGGCGCAGTAGTCCGACACACGAGCTGCCTGCTGCATATTGTGCGTCACGATCACGATGGTCATGTCGGAGGCCAACTCTTTGATGGTCTCCTCGATGCGCAGAGTGGACGCCGGGTCCAACGCCGAACACGGTTCGTCCATCAGCAACACCGACGGGGTGATGGCCAAGGCGCGGGCGATGCAGAGGCGTTGCTGCTGCCCGCCCGACAGCGATCC
Source organism: uncultured Ilumatobacteraceae bacterium (assembly GCA_964393535.1). GTDB lineage: Bacteria > Actinomycetota > Acidimicrobiia > Acidimicrobiales > Ilumatobacteraceae > CAYMUC01. The sequence continues at coordinate 3,268 of CAYMUC010000168.1, forward strand.
ACCCGCCGCTTTGAGACGGTCCTTCACTTCCTTCCACAGACCGGCCCGTGTGAGGCACTGCTCGATGATCTCGTCTTTGTTGGGAACCTTCATGCCCGACAACTTCAGGCCCGCGACCACGTTCTCGCCGATGGACATTGCCGGGAACGGGTTGGGCTTCTGGAACACCATGCCCACCTTGCGGCGGATGGCGATGGGGTCGACGCCGGGACTGTAGATGTCTTCACCGTCGAGCAGCACCTGGCCGGCCATGGCGGCGCCGTCGATGAACTCGTGCATGCGGTTCAGCATGCGAATGTAGGTGGACTTGCCACATCCCGAGGGACCGATGAGGCCCGTCACACTGCGAGCGGGGAACTCCAGATTGATATCGGCCAGCACGTGGCGCTTGCCGAACCAGGCATGGAGGCCCACCGACGCCAACGCCTGGGCGCCTGAGGGCGCAGTTTTCGCCACGGCAGGTGGGGTGGTGGTCGAAGTGGGCATCAGACCTGCTTCCGGGATCGGCCCGTCAACAGGCGGGCGATGATGAACAACGACGAGATGAACACGAGCAGGATCAGCGCTCCGCCCCAGGCCCGGGTGAGCGACTCGCTGGTGCCCACCTTGAAGTTCTGGAACACGTACATGGGTAGTGAGCCAATCGCTCCGTTCGTGAGGCTGGCCGAGAACGCCGCCGAATAGAACGCCGTGAAGATGAGTGGTGCCGTCTCGCCCGCCACCCTGGCCAGGCCCAACACCGAGGCCGTCACCAGACCCGAACGCACGGTGGGCAGCACCACGCGGAAGGTGGTGCCCACTTGATTGGCACCCAGGGCATAACTGGCCTGACGTAGTTCGAGGGGTACCAGACCCAACACCTCCTCGGCGGTACGACTGACCGTGGGCAGCATCAGTACCGACAACGCCAGGGCACCAGCCAACGCCGAGAAACCGAACGTCGAGGACACCACCGAGTAGATGAACAAACCTGCCACGATGGACGGAACGCCCGACATGGACATGGTCATGAGTCGCACGAACGGGGTGAGCCGACCACGCACCTCGGTGACGTACACGGCGGTCACGATGCCCAGTGGAATGGCGATCACAGCGGCGATGGCCAAGATGATGGTGCTACCCACGATGGCGTGGATGAGGCCGCCCTCACTGAGCGGACTGGTCGCAGACGTGGTCTTCATATCGGTGAACAGGTAGTCCGAGTGGAGCGCCTTGGACCCTTCGCGCACCACGGTGGTCACGATCGACGCCCACGGAATGAACGCGGTGACGAAGCCTGCGGTGATCACCACGGACATGATCTGGTCACGCGCAGAGATCGAATCGCGGGTCAGCATGGGGGCCACCAGCGCGATGCGTACCAACACGAACACGAGGTAGAACCCCAACGGACCGGCGAGTGGGCTCACCAGCGTCACCACCCCGGCCGCACCGGCGGCGATGAGGCCATAACCCAGATCGTGAAGACGGGACGCGTTGCTGCGCTGCCAGGGTCGCGCCGGAAGCACCTCGGTCGTCATGCGTACTTCTTCTCCGCTCCTCGAACCACGAACGATGCGATCAGGTTCACCAGCAGGGTGGTGCAGAACAGCACGAAGCCGGCGGCCAACAGTGCTTTCAGCTCGTACGGA
>CAYMUC010000169.1:0-4880 GCA_964393535.1 uncultured Ilumatobacteraceae bacterium
CATCACCACCAACGATCTGAAGAACGGAATCACCCTGGAACTCGACAACGGTCTGTTCCAGGTGGTCGAGTTCCAACACGTCAAGCCCGGCAAGGGCGGGGCGTTCGTTCGCACCAAACTGCGCAACCTGCGCACGGGGAATGTGTTCGACCGCACGTTCAACGCCGGGGTCCGGGTCGAGCAGGCCATCCTGGAGAAGAAGGACATGCAGTTCCTCTACCGCGATGGTGACGACTACGTGTTCATGGACACCGACACCTATGACCAGATGAACGTGGCTCCTGGCGCGCTGGGCGAGGCCGCCGACTACCTGGTCGAGTCGGCCACGGCGATCATCGCCATCCACCAGGGTGAGATCGTGAGCGTGGAGATCGCCGCCTCGGTGGAACTCACCGTTGCCGATACCGAGCCCGGTGTGCAGGGTGACCGGGTGTCGGGAGCCCGCAAGGCCGCCACCCTCGAGACCGGCAAGGTGGTGCAGGTGCCGTTGTTCATCAACATCGGCGACCGGGTGAAGGTCGACACCCGTTCCGGCGACTACATCACTCGGGTCTGAGGGGTGCCGCGCCGAGGGCCCTACGGGTCACCCGACCATCGCAGTGAAGCGCGTGAGCGCACCCTGTCGCTGTTGTACGAAGCCGAGGCGCGGGGGTTGGAACCCACCGAGGTGGCCGCCGCTCAGGTCGTCGCTCCCGATGAACTCACCACTGCCCTCGTCGCCGGGGTCACTGAGCGCCGAGCCGACCTGGACGCGCTGATCAGTCGGCATGCGCGCGGGTGGTCCATCGAGCGCATGCCGTCGCTGGATCGTTGTGTCTTGCGTATGGCGATCTACGAGTTGCTCGAGCGGCCCGAAGTACCCACCCCGGTCATCCTCGACGAAGCCGTCGAGTTGGCCAAGGTGTATTCCACCGACGACTCGGGGCGGTTCGTGAACGGGGTCTTGTCCGCTGTGGCACGCCAGGTGCGAGCGGGGTCCCCGTCGCCGTCGCCTTCGCCGTCTGGGGCCCCTGACGGATCGCCCGAGGAACGACCGGACTGATAACGTCACCACGACCGTGAAGCGAGTCCTGTGAGGCTTGCACGGAGGAGATCATGACTTCATCTCGATCGAAGGACCCTGACGGGTCCTGGCCCGGTTCCCTGGTGCTGGGCCCCGACGACGTGCGGCGAGCCGTCACCCGCATCGCTCACGAGATCGTCGAACGCAACCGTGGCACCGAGGGCGTCGTGCTGGTTGGGCTCCAGCGTGGCGGTGTGTGGCTCACAGAAGCACTGGGAAGCACGCTCGAGCGCATCAGTGGAAGAGCGGTGCCCACCGGCAGCGTCGACGTCTCGCTCTACCGGGACGACATCGGTCTGCGCCCGGTCACCGTGGGAGCCTCCACCCATCTTCCGGTGGACCTCACCGGCGCCGTCGTGGTGCTCGTCGATGACGTGCTGTACACCGGACGCAGTGTGCGCGCAGCGCTCGACGCCTTGAACGACTACGGCCGTCCACGGGCCGTTCAGTTGGCGGTCATGGTCGACCGTGGACATCGTGAACTGCCGATCCGCGCCGACTACGTGGGCAAGAACCTCCCCACCAGTCGCGACGAGGACGTGGTGGCCACGCCGGCGGGTGTGGAACTGCGCCGGCGTACCGGAGTCGGCGAATGAAGCATCTGCGCAGCCTCGACGATCTCGGACCTGGCGGGGTGGTCAGGTTGCTGGCGCTCACGGATCACATGGCCGATATCGGGCGTCGAGCCATGCCCAAGGTGCCTGCGCTGCGGGGTCGCACCGTCGCCATGTGCTTCTTCGAGGACTCCACCCGCACCCGCCTGAGTTTCGACACCGCCGCCAAGCGGCTGTCGGCCGACACCATGACCTTCTCGGTGAGTACGTCGAGTGTGAACAAGGGCGAGAGCCTGCGCGACACCATCGAAACCCTCGAGGCCATGGGGGTGGACGCGTTCGTGGTGCGCCACAAGTCCAGTGGTGTGCCGTGGCAGATTTCGCGCTGGACCTCGGCGGTTGTCGTGAATGCTGGCGACGGATGGCATCAGCACCCCACTCAGGCCTTGCTCGACAGTTACACCTTGTGGACGTCGCTGGGCCGCACCTCCCTCGAGGACGGTCGACCCTTGGCGGGTGTCCGCATCGGGATCATCGGTGACATCAAGCACAGCCGTGTGGCCCGCAGCGATGTCGATGCCTTCACACAACTGGGCGCCCAGGTGACCTTGGTGGCGCCGCCCACACTGCTGCCGGCGTCGCTCGAGGGTTGGCCGGTGGAGGCCACCGACCGCCTCGACGAGGTGTTCGACGAGCTCGATGTGGTGTACCTGCTGCGCATGCAGTCGGAACGACTGCGCGAATCGCTGTTGCCAGATCTGGCCGAGTACACCCGTCGCTTCGGACTCACCGCCGAGCGTGCTGCTCGACTGAGACCCGAAGTGCGCGTCATGCATCCGGGTCCCATGAACCGCGGCGTGGAGATCGCCGTGGACCCCGCCGACCTTGCGCACTCGCTCATCCTCGACCAGGTCACCAATGGTGTCGCCGTGCGTATGGCGGTGCTGTTCGACCTGTTGGCCCACGGTGCCGATGCATCGCCCATGAACCAGGTCACCGGAGAACGCCATGACTGATACCCCTCGAACCCTTCTCCTGCGTGGCGGCACCGTCGTGGACGCATCCGGCCGTCGCCGTGCCGACGTCGCCATTGCCGGTGACCGCATCGTGGCCGTCGAGCCTCATCTCGAGGCCACCGGCGAACAGGTCCTCGATGTGACTGGATGTCTGGTGACGCCCGGCTTCGTCGACTTGCACACCCACCTGCGCGAACCGGGTAAGGAGGAGGCCGAGACCATCGAGACCGGGTCTCGGGCGGCTGCCCTGGGTGGCTTCACTGCAGTGGTTGCCATGCCCAATACCGATCCGGCTGCGGACGCAGTGTCGGTGGTTCAGTACGTGCGAGCGCAGGGTGAGAGGGCAGGTCTGTGCGAGGTTCTGCCGTCGGGGTGCATCACGGTGGGTCGCCGTGGTGAGCAGTTGGCCCCCTTTGCCGAACTGTCGGCCGCCGGGGTGCATCTGTTCACCGATGACGGCAACGGCGTACAGGATCCCCTGCTCATGAGGCGGGCCCTCGAGTACGCGTCCACGCTGGGCATCGTGATGGCGCAGCACTGCGAGGTGGCTCGTCTCACCGAAGGGGCGGTGATGCACGAGGGTGCATGCTGCAGCCGCCTCGGCGTTCCGGGGTGGCCGTCACTGGCCGAAGAGCTCATGGTGCACCGCGATATCGAACTGTGTCGTCTCACCGGGGCGCCGGTGCACCTGTTGCATCTGTCCACCGCACGCAGCGTCGATCTGGTTCGGGCCGCCAAGGCCGAAGGCCTGCCGGTCACTGCCGAGGTCACCCCGCATCATCTGGCGCTCACCGACGAACTGCTCAGCGGGTTCGACCCGTTGTTCAAGGTCAACCCGCCACTGCGCACATCCAGTGACATCGCGGCACTCCACGAAGGCGTTCGAGACGGCACCATCGATGCCATCGCCACCGATCACGCCCCACACACGGCCGAGACCAAGGAACTTCCTCTCGATCAGGCACCGCCAGGCATGCTGGGACTCGAAACGGCGTTCGGCGTGGCCCATGGCGTGCTCGACGTCCCGGTCGACCAGATCATCGGACTGCTGTCATGGCAGCCCGCTGCCATCGCCGGTGTCGCCGATCGTCATGGCGGGCCGATCGAGGTGGGACGCCAGGCCAATCTGGCGGTCATCGACCCCGACGTCGTCTGGCAGGTGCAGCCCGACCAGTTGGCGAGCAAGAGTCGCAATACGCCCTATGTGGGGCGCAGCCTGAAGGGACGGGTTCGCCACACGGTGTTTCGCGGCGCGCTGGTGGTGGCCGACGGGGTGGCACAGCGATGATGTATTTCCATGCACAAATGTGTATGTTCATTCAGATGGCGAGGAGCTGACGTGACCATTCGCGAAGCCGCACTGGTGCTGGCCGACGGCAGCGTGTTCGAGGGCGAATTGATCGGTGCCGATACTCCCGAGGGCGTGGCCTCGGGTGAGGTGGTGTTCAACACCGTCATGAGCGGCTACCAGGAGGTGATCACCGATCCCAGTTACGCCGGTCAGATCATCACGTTCACATCCAGCCACATCGGTAACTACGGAGTGAACCTGCTGGACATGGAGTCCCGCCGTCCCTTCTGCCGCGGCGTGCTCGTGCGCGATCTCGCTCGACGCCGCTCGAACTATCGGGCCGAAGCCGATCTCGACGACCTGCTTCGCCGCTACGGCATCTCGGGCATGTCCGGCCTTGATACCCGACGCCTCACCCGCCTCGTACGCGACACCGGCGCACTGCCGGGAGCGTTTGGCACGGCGAGTGTGGCCGAACTCCTCGCGGCGGCTCAGGTCGAACCCGGTACCGAGGGAGTGGACCTGGTGGCGCAGGTCACCACGACGGCCCCGTACACCGTGGGCGAAGGCCGACGCCGCATCGTCGCCTACGACTTCGGCATCAAGCACACCATCCTGCGGCACCTCGCACGCTTGGGTCAGGTCGAGGTGGTGCCGGCTTCCACACCAGCCGACGAGGTGTTGGCGCGACGGCCCGATGGGGTGTTCCTGTCCAACGGTCCGGGTGACCCGGCCATGGTGGCGGGCGCCACCGAGGCCATCGCTGCGCTGGTGGGTCAGGTGCCGGTCTTCGGCATCTGTCTGGGCCATCAGTTGCTCGGCCGAGCCCTGGGTGGTGCCACGTACAAGCTGCCCTTCGGCCACCACGGTGGCAACCATCCCGTGCGAGACGAGACCACCGGGCGCCTCGAGATCACCAGTCAGAACCACAACTTCTGCCTGGACGCCGACAGCCT
>CAYMUC010000170.1:0-4814 GCA_964393535.1 uncultured Ilumatobacteraceae bacterium
GGTGTGCTCTTCGAAGATGCGCACGAACAATTCACCGATGGCCTTGCGCTTGGCCTCGGGCTCCGTGACCCCGGCCAGGCGTTCGAAGAATCGTTGGCCGGCGTCCACATGGATGAGTTCGATGCCCAGATTGCGGCGGAACGTCTCCACCACCTGCTCGCTCTCGCCGAGGCGCATCAGGCCGGTGTCCACATACACACAGGTCAATTGCGCCCCGATGGCGCGGTGGACCAGGGCGGCGGCCACCGACGAGTCCACCCCACCCGAAAGACCGCAGATGGCACGAGCGGATCCGATCTGGCTGCGAATGGCCTCGACCTGCTCGTCGATGATGGAGCCCATCGTCCACGACGGCGTACAGCCGGCCAGATCGTGCAGGAAACGGGCCATGACCTGCGCACCATGAGGTGAGTGCACCACCTCGGGGTGGAACTGCACCCCCCAGACGCGGCGACCTGCATGTTCCAGGACCGCCACCGGAGCATCGGGCGTGGATGCCGTGGCCACGAACCCCTCGGGCACCCGGGTGATGGCGTCGAAGTGGCTCATCCACACGTCGTGATGGGTGGGCAGGCCGTCCAGCAAGCCGTCGGCAGCCCCTGGCAGCACCTCGAGCGCAGCGCGGCCGTATTCCCCCCGAAGCCCTCGGCCGACCTCCCCGCCCAACTGGTGCGCGATGAGTTGTGCTCCGTAGCAGATCCCCAAGGTGGGAATGCCCAGGTCGAAGATGGCCGGATCGAGCCTCGGGGCACCTTCGACGTGCACGCTCTTGGGTCCCCCCGACAGCACCAGAGCCACCGGTGCCCGGCGGCGGACCTCGTCGGCGGTGATGCGATGGGACACGATCTCGGAGTACACGTGATGTTCCCGTACACGTCGGGCGATCAACTGGGCGTACTGGGCACCGAAGTCGACCACCAGCACCGTGGGGCGATCGGCGGGGGTGGGGGCGGCGTGAGTCATGTGGCGTCGACACTACTGCGCATCCCTGCGGGTGCCCCGATGGCCAGAACCCTTCGCCGCGTGTGACGATAGGGCCGTGCGCCGAATCGTCGTGGCTGTCGTGATCCTGCTCTCGTGTTCGGCCGTGGGGCCCATGTCACCATGGTCTGCGGCCTCGGCACAGGAGAGTCCACCCGACGTCACGACCGTCGACGGTTACGACCTGGTGCGCCCCCCGAGTGAGTGCATCGGGTTCCTTCCCGCACCCGATTGCGGCAAGGAGCCCACCGATGCCGGCGAACGAGGCGGGACACTGCAGTACGTCACCTTCGGCGTGATCCTGGCTGGCCTGGCATTCATCTTCACCGTGGTGTTCCGCAACGTGGTCCGCAGCGACCGCAACAAGGCCGAGCGCGCCTACGCCGCCGAACTCACACCGGTCGACCGAGACGATCCGAGCAGAACGCCGTCGTCGCCGTGACCAGTGCGTGAGGTGCCTCCCACGGGACGAAATGCCCGCAGTCGCGCAGCAGGAAAGGGCCCACATGGCGGTCGAAGACCGCTGCTGCCATGCGGTCGAACCCCGAGGGCACCACGTGATCGCTGGGGCCGTACAGCACGAGTGTGGGCGTGTGCGCATTGCGTCCCATGCGTGCCGGCTCGCGCCGAGTGGCAGGGTTGAACACCGATTCGTAGGCCCCGAAGCTGGCCCTGAGACGAGCGGCGTCGCCGAAGGGTTCCACATGGAACGCCAGTACGTCGGGGTCGGCAAAGGCCCCGGGATGCGCCCACCACCGACTGGTGTAGAACGTCGCCACGTACCGACGGCGCTGCTCGGGGGTGGCCAGTTCGCGCGCCAGAGCGTCGGCGTCGCGCCCTTGGCGCACGAAGTAGTCCATCGACTCGACGCTGGCTCGGGTTCCGGTGAGATGCCCCATTCGCTCACGGTCGTAGGGCAGTGGACTGTTGAACAGCACCATGCGGTCCACCCAACTCGGGTGGCGCAGCGCCAGATCCTGGATCACGGGGCCGCCCAGGTCCCCGCCCAACAACACCACTCGGTCGTGTCCCAGCACCTCGTGCACGAGAGCATGAACGTCGAGGGCATGGCTGGCGACGTCATGGAAACCGTCACTTCCCACGTCACTGTCGCCAAAGCCGCGCAGATCGGGCACGATCACCTCGAAGCCCGCAGCGGCCAGTGGCTCGATGACCCTCCAGAACACCCGCTTGGTCTCGGGCCACCCATGGACGCAGACCAACGGCACGCCGCCGAGGCCCTCGTGCACGTAGGCCATCTCATTCCCACGGGGTCGAGCCCTGTGGATCGCAAAGCGATGGGGATCGCAATCTCGCGGCGTCACGGATCGGCAGCGTAGGTTTCACCCATGGGCGTCGACGCACCACACCCCGATGACGACGCAGTGATGCGGCGAGCCATCGAGTTGGCTGCCACGGTGCGCCGGTCCACATCGCCCAATCCGTGGGTCGGTTGCGTGCTGCTCACCAGCGACGGGCAGTGGTTCGAGGGTGCCACCGAACCACCCGGTGGTCGCCACGCCGAACGGGTCGCACTCGATGCCGCACGCGCTGCGGGAGCCGACACTCAGGGAGCACATGTGTGGTGCACGCTGGAACCGTGCGGCCACCACGGACGCACTCCGCCATGTGCCGATGCTCTGGTGGAGGCGAGGGTGCAGCGCGTGGTCGCTGCCATTGGCGATCCCGACCCCCAGGTGGCGGGCCGAGGCCTTGCACGCTTGCGCGAACACGGCATCGACACCCTGGTCGGGGCGGGTGCCGACGAGGTGACGGAACAGTTGCGGCCGTATCTTCACCACCGCCGGACCGGCAGACCGTTCGTGGTGTTGAAGATGGCCGCCACACTGGACGGCCGCACCTCGGCCCGAGACGGCACCAGTCGGTGGATCACCGGGGAGGCCGCACGTCGGGAGGTTCACCGCCTCCGAGCCGACAGTGACGCCGTGATCGTGGGGGCGGGCACCGTGCGTGCCGATGACCCCGCGCTCACGGTACGTCTGGTGCAGGGCCCCGACCCTCGCCGGGTGGTGCTGGGCGAGGCCCCTCCCGAGGCCCAGGTGCATCCATGTCTGCAGTGGGACGGTCCCGTGGAGGCACTCCTGGACCATCTGGGATCCGAGGGTGTGCTCCAGGTGCTGGTGGAAGGCGGTGCTCGAGTCGCCGCTCACCTGCACCACAGCCGTCTGGTCGACCGCTACGTGATGCACCTGGCGCCAGCGTTCATGGGAGGCGACGACGGTTCGCCCGTGTTCACAGGCCCTGGGGCTTCGACCATCGGCGACCTGTGGCGCGGCACCGTTCGATGGGTACGGACCCTGGGCGACGATGTCGAAGTGGTGATCGACGCTCAGGACGAGTGACCGACTCCGACCACGAGATCGATGAGGCGTCGAAGCATGCGCCCGGTGGCTCCCCAGATGGTCTCGTCGTCGAGTTCGAAGAAGTGCAGTTCGTGTTCGTGGGGCGGTCGGATCCACCACTCGCAGCGGTAGGTGTCGGCACGAATCAGGTCTGCCAGGGGGACCGTGAACACCCGATCCACCTCGCCTGGATTGGCCCTCCAGTCTCGTCCACCCTCGTACCGGGCCAGCACCGGCACGATGTAACTGGAACTGACCCAGGTCGACACCGGCTCCAGTCCCCCCACCACCTCGAGGTGAGAACGATCGAGTCCGATCTCCTCCTCGGCCTCGCGCACTGCGGTGTCCACGGGCGTTTCGCCCGTGTCCATGCGCCCACCGGGAAAGCTCACTTCACCGCGATGATGGCGAAGGTGCTGGGCCCGGCGCGTCAACACCACCTCGCAGCCATCATCGCCGTCCATCAGGGCCACCAGCACCGCTGACGCTCTCGCTCCGGGGAAGACCGGCTCCACCGGGACGGCCTGCACGGGTGCCGCGACTCCCGTCACCAGATCACGTCGTCGTAGCCGTTCGCCCGCTCCGGCAGGCCAAGCCGGCCGCTCACCGAGACGCCACATCTCGGGCCGGGGTATCACCTGGTCGCCGCCGGGACGACCCGCCCATTCGGCGATCACGCGGTGGGCGACCAACCGCTGTCTCGCAGTTCCTTCAGGACGTCCGGCAGGCCGGCGGTCTTGAGGTTCGCCAGCACCTTGCCGGGCGCCTGTTCACCGCGCTCCCATTCCTCCCACGCGTTGAGCAACTTGGTGAGATCGGGGGCCGGACGCTCGAACGACATGGCGTCACCCTACCGGCGGTCTCGCCAGGCTCTCATGCCCTGCCCGGCAACGCGACCCGCCCGGCGGCCCAGGTCTTCGGCACGGTCCCCAGGGGTGCCCACCTCACCCATGGCACCCGTCGCACGGCGGGTGGATCGACGCCCGGCGTCGGCTCGAGAGTCGTAACGGGTGTAGCGCGCCACGAATCCCAGCACCACGGCAAAGGCTCCCAGCACGAATCGCATGGCCGTCTCCACACCGGGTGCCACCGCGGCGAGGGCCAAGCCGATGATGATGACCACGTCGAGCACCCGGTGTGTCCGGCGGCCCACCAGAGCGAACGCCCCGAGTGGTCCCTTGGCGATGGCAGCATTCACCAGCACCACTGCACCAGCCACGCCGGGCATCCAGGGTTCGGCGGCCTGGAGTCCCTGGGAGATCAGCGCCACACCCACCACGTACTCGGCCGCCTGATGCAGCCAGAACGGTCGGCGAGCACGGTCGGTGGAGGCCACGGAGTCAGTGTGCCCGCCTGAGCCGTGACGCACCAACCGGGGCGCAGACGCGAGCGACCCCGGGCCTCAGGGCCCGGGGTCGACTCAGGTGAGGGGATGCAGATGTGGATCGTCACATCATGCCGGGCATGCCA
>CAYMUC010000171.1:0-4789 GCA_964393535.1 uncultured Ilumatobacteraceae bacterium
GTCACGAAGGCGTACCAGCCCTTGGGCCAGGCCGGAGTCAGTGCGGCGACCACCAGCAGCAACGTGCCGCCCACCACGAGGATGAGCAGTGGCGTGAGGGAGAACCAGGCGACCTCAGGACCCTGGAACGTCTGGGCGAGCAAGCCGTTCATCAGCCGTTCCCCTCTTCGTGATCACTGCCGTGATGATCCCCGCTGTGATGGTCCGGCGACACCACCACCAGAGGCTTGGGCTCGGTGAAGTCGCTGCGGGTCTCCACGTGGGCGATCAACTTGTCGACACTGGGTTGGATCCGGTCGAGCATGGGCTTGGGGTAGATGCCGCAGAACACGATCGCCACGGCGAAGGGTGCCAGCACCATCGCTTCCTTGAGGCGCAGTTCGGGGAATGACCGATTGGCATCGTCGGGCTCACCGTGGAACACCCTCTGGTAGGCCCACAGCAAGTACAGAGCGGCGAGGATGACACCCACAGCAGCCACCACCGCCCACCAACGAGCCGAGGCGAACGCTCCGATGAGGATGAGGAACTCGCCCACGAAGCCGTTGAGTCCGGGCACACCGATGGACGACAGCATGACCAGGGTGAACACGCCGGCGAAGATGGGCGCCACATGCTGCAGACCACGCAGTTCGGAGATCTGGCGAGTGTGTCGCCGCTCGTAGATCATGCCCACGAGGAGGAACAACGCACCGGTGGACACACCGTGGTTGATCATCTGCAGCACACTGCCACCGATGGCCTGTGACGTGATGGCGAAGGTGCCCAACACGATGAACCCGAGGTGCGCCACCGACGAGTACGCCACCAGACGCTTCAGGTCCTTCTGCATGGTGGCCACGATGGCGCCGTACAGGATGCCGATGACCCCCAGGGTGAGGAAGAGTGGCCGGCTCCACACGGCGGCCTCGGGGAACAAGTACAGGCCGAAGCGCAGGAGTCCGTAGGTACCCAACTTCAGCAGCACGCCAGCCAGGATCACCGAACCGGCGGTGGGAGCCTGAGTGTGAGCATCCGGCAGCCAGGTGTGCAACGGGAAGATGGGAACCTTCACGGCGAAGGCAACAGCGAAGGCGAAGAACAGCCAACGCCCAGTGGAGGTGGCGAAGTTCCCCGACTCGGCCAACACGGTGAGGTCGAAGGTGATGCCCCCCACGCTGTCGCGCGCCAGCAGCACGGTGGCGATGATGCCCACCAGCATGAAGGCGCTGCCCAGCATCGTGTAGAGGAAGAACTTCGTGGCGGCCCGGATGCGATCGTCGTAGCCCCACCCGCCGATGAGGAAGTACATCGGCACCAGCACGATCTCGAAGAAGACGAAGAACAGGAACAGGTCCAGGCTCATGAAACTGCCCATGACGCCCGCCTGCAGCAGCAGGAGCCAGGCCAGGTAGGGCCTCTCGTCGTGATGCGGGTCCACTCCGGCGATCACCAGTGGGAACAGCACCCCGGTGAGAACCACGAGGAACAGCGAGATGCCGTCGACGCCGAGGAACCATGAGATGCCCCAGGCGTCGATCCAGGTGTGCTGCGACACGAACTGAAAGCCCCCGTCGGTGGTCTCGAACTCGGCCAGGAGCCACAGCGACATGCCTCCCGTGACCACCGACGACACGAGTGCGGCCAACTTGATCAGTTCGGGCCGGCGTGCCTGCAGCAGCAGTACGGCGAGGGCGCCGATGACCGGGGTGATGATGAGCGCCGTGAGGATGGGAAAACCCAACACCGAGGTTCCAGCCGACAACATCACAGCACCCCTCGCAGGTAGAACCACACCAGAAGGGCCACGACCCCTAGGCCAACGATGGCGGCGTAGGTACGCACGAGTCCCGACTGGGCTCGACGCACCCAAGCACCGACCGTCTGCACCAAGCCCCCCGATCCCCGAACCGCTCCGTCCACGATGGTGGCATCCACCCAGGCGGCGGCCTCGAAACTCTGGCGACCCGGGCCACCCATGAAGGCGCTCACCGCTCGGTCGTAACCCCAGCCCTTCTCGAGGATGGCGGGTTCCACGGCCTTGACCTTCTTCAGCCCGTACACGGCGATGGAGGCGGCTATACCCAGGAGGGCGACCACGGCCGACACGATCGCCAGCGTGAGTTTCAAGTCCTTGGTGCCCGACGACAGGCTGCGCTCACCGGCTTCGACCACCGGGTGCAACCACTTCTCCAAGAAGTGCAGATCTTTCGTGAACGGTAGGTTCAGTCCGCCGCCCACGATGGAAAGGCCAGCCAACACCACCAAGGGCGTGAGCATGATCCACGGGCTCTCGTGTGGGCGGTGGTCGCCGTGGGCACCGTGCTCGTCGGCGTGGTCGTTCCAGCGTGCCTCGCCGAAGAACACCAGGATCACCTGGCGGGTCATGTAGTAGGCGGTCATGAGTGCTGCCACCAGCACCAGCACGCCCAGCCACGGGGCACGGTCCCAGGAGTACACCAAGATCTCGTCCTTGGACCAGAAGCCGGCGAACGGCGGCACACCGGCGATAGCCAGCCAACCGATGATGAACGTCACAGCGGTGACCGGCATGAGCACTCGCAGCGCACCCATACGGCGCATGTCCTGTTCGTGGTGCATGCCATGGATGACCGAGCCCGACCCGAGGAACAGCAGGGCCTTGAAGAAGGCATGCGTGATCATGTGGAAGATGGCTGCCACATAGGCACCGGATCCCACGGCGATGAACATGAAGCCCAACTGGCTGACCGTGGAGTACGCCAGCACCTTCTTGATGTCGTGCTGGGCGATGGCGATGGACGCCGCGAACAGGGCCGTGGCCACACCCACGATCACGATGATGGTGGGAGCCCAGTCATAGCTGTGGGCCAGCACGGGGTTGATACGGGTCATCACGAACACGCCGGCGGTGACCATGGTGGCCGCGTGGATGAGTGCCGACACCGGCGTCGGGCCCTCCATGGCGTCGGGCAGCCCCAGGTACAGAGGCAACTGGGCGCTCTTGCCGACGGCGCCGATGAACAGCATGAGGGAGATGCCGGTGGCGGTGTCGCTCGACAGCAGGCCGTTCTCGGCGGCACCGTTGATACCGGAGTAACTGAGGGTTCCCACGGCACCGAACGCCAGGAACATCGCCATCATGACGCCCCAGTCGCCAACACGGTTGGTGACGAACGCCTTCTTGCCCGCTGTGGCGGCACTGTCGCGGGTGTGCCAGAACGAGATGAGGAAGTACGAGCAGGCGCCCACGCCTTCCCAGCCGAGGAACGTGACCAGCAGGTTCTCACCCAGCACCAACACCAGCATGGAGGCAGCGAACAGGTTGAGGTAGAGGAAGAACTTGGAGAACTTGGGGTCACCGTGCATGTAGCCGATGGCGTACAGGTGGATCAGCGTGCCGATGCCGGTCACGAACAGCGCCATGGTGATGCTCAGCGGGTCGGCGAGGAACGCAAGATCCACCTGCAGGGATCCGGCGGGTATCCACGAGAACACGTGCACCATTTCGCTGCGGTCGTGCTCGTCACGCGACACCAGGTCGAGGAACACCCCGGCCGTGACCACGAACGATGCACCCACCATGAGGGTGGCGAGCCAACCGGCTCCGGGTTCGCCGAGGCGACGACCCAGCAGCAGCACCAGCACGAAACCGGTCAGTGGCAGGGCAGGGATCAACCAGACGAGGTCAGCCATACGCGATCACTCAGCCCTTCAACACCGCAAGATCGTCGGCGGTGGCACCCTGGCGGCGACGCATGATCGCCACGATGATGCCCAAGCCCACCACCACTTCGGCGGCGGCCACCACCAACACGAACAACACCACGGTCTGCCCGTCGATATCGCCGAGGCGCTTGGCCAGTGCCACGAACGACAGGTTCACCGCGTTGAGCATCAACTCGATGCACATGAACATGACCAACGGGTTGCGGCGCACCAGCACGCCGACAGTCCCGATGGAGAACAACACCGCCGCCAGCATCAGGTACCAGGTGGACGTCGGCTTGAGTTCGGCCAGAAGAGCAGCGGTCACGACGGCACCCGGTCCTTCACCTTGCGAGCCAGGATCACCGTGCCCACGACGGCGATGACGAGCAGCACCGATGTGACCTCGAAGGCGACCACGTAGTCCGAGAACACCGAGCGAGCCAGTTCGCGAATGTTGGTGTCGGTATCTCCGGTGATCGTGGCCGTGGCGATACCGGGCCCCCGGGTTTGCAGCGAGTCGCTGGACGTGGCCACGGCAGCGGTGAGCATGGCCAACAAGCCCACGCCCACGATGGCGGCCAGAGGGCGCTGCACCGGCACGGTCTCCGTGCGCAACTGCTCGGCTCGGTCCACACCCAGCAACATGATCACGAACAAGAACAGCACCACGATGGCACCGGCGTACACGATGACTTGCACGGCTGCGAGGAAGTGGGCTTCCTGCGCCACGAACAACACCGCCACTCCGAACAGGGTGAGCACCATGCTGAGCGCCGCGTGTACAGGGTTGGGTCGCAGTACCACCCCAAGCGCACCCGCCAGCACCATGATGGCGGCGCAGACAAAAACGAAGAACTCCATCAGGCTGCTCCCCCGCCGCCGTCGCGCTCGCGCTGAGCGGGTTCGGGGGCACGCACGCCGTATCCCAACTCACCACTCCAGCCCACGACACCCTCGAACGATGCATCGCCCGAGGGAGCGGTGGCCCGTACCCATCCACTGGTGTTCAGGTCTTCACCGTCGCGCCAATCCTCCCACGGCAACTGCTGGGGCTTGCCGTCGGCACCCACCAGGAGTTCGTTCTTCGTGTAGATGGCGTCGCGGCGGTTGGTGAAGGAGA
>CAYMUC010000172.1:0-4761 GCA_964393535.1 uncultured Ilumatobacteraceae bacterium
GAGGCCATGCGCCGCCTCGACACCACCGACCTCGAAGTGGACGGTGTGGCCTGGCAGGGTGTGTTCTTCACAGCCGCCGCTGCGTGGTCGCGTGCGGTCGAGGCGTTGGAAGCCGAGGGCTTCTCCATCTCCGACGAGACCGACGACACAGTGCAGTTGACCCGCGACGATGGACTCCGCGTGGAAGTGCTGGCACTCGACGAGACCTTGGCGGTCACGGTCGAGGTTCGTGCTCCCCTCGATGAGTTCGACACGTCTCGCTCTGGCGATGTGCTCGAGGCCTTGAACGCGGTGAACGTGGCGTTCCCCGTGAGCACCAACGCCCTCGACGGCACCGAACTGCTCACCAAGTCGGGCATTCCGGTGCTGGAGGGCCTGGACCTCCCAGGCCTCATCGAGTCGTTGGCCGTGGGCCTGTTGCAGGTGTGTGAGTTTCTGCGAGGCCCCCTCACCCGCCTGGGTGCCGGCTCCATCAGTACCGCTCAGGCCCTCGAAGACATCCTGGGCTGAGAGGCGTCGCCACCGTGGCGAAGTCGCCCAACGCTGCCAGTACACGCTACGCCGATGCGGCGCTGGCGGCCATGTCGGAGAAGGGCACCGAGCGCAGCGTCCAGAAGGAGTTCGAGCACGCTCGCGAGGACTTGCTGAAGTCCAACGATGACCCGGTGGTAGCGTTGGCCCGCAGTGCCGGCTGCCCCGACGACGAGGTCGAGACCCTGGCATTGCTCATCTCCATCGAACGTTCGCTGTCTCGCCAGCGCACGGTGGCCGCCATGGCCGGCGACGGCCTGGGCCGCCTGCGACTGGGCTTGCTGGATGTGCTGCGCAGCGACACGCACCGTGGTTCAGGCACGGTGGGACCTGGCTCCCGCCTGCGACGTGCCCATCTCGTCACGGTCGAGTCGACGGGGCCCTTCGCTGCCCGGGCTGTGGGGGCGCACTCCACCGTGCTGTGGGCGCTCAGTGGTGATTCACTCCCCGACCCCGATCTCCCGCCGCGCACGGTCCTCATCGAGCGACCCGAGCCCATTGACGGTGCCACGTCGCTGTTGGTGGTGGGCACCGACCCCACTCGGCGGCGTACAGCACTGCTGGAACAACTTGCCGGGTCGTCGGTGCTCATGGTGCCCGAGCCCTCCGAGGACACGGGCTGGGCGGCAGCCATTCGCGAGGCCACCTTGGCGGGTTCGGCACTGGTCATCGAGCTCACCGAGACGCTGTCCCCCAAGGCCAGTCGCGTACTCGAAGATGCCGCGCACCTGGTGCTGGGCCTGTCGAGTTCGTCTGAGGTGGATGCCGATGTCCTGCCTCCACGTGGGTGGCAGGAAGTGAAGGCAGCCGAGCCTCCTGCATCGTCAGGCGAGGTGGAGCAACTCCTCGGTCAAGGCGTCGTCCACGGTCTCACCGCCGATCAGTTGCGACGAGTGCACCTCACCATGCCGTTGGTGAACGGAGACGTCGACCGGGCTGTGCGACGCCTCACCGACAACCGCCTGTTCAAGTTGGGCACCCGTACACCCGCCCGGCGTGGTTGGCACGACCTCATCGTGGACGACAACTGCATGCGGGAGTTGCGAGACCTCACCCACCGCTACCAGTACAAGAGCGCCATGCGCGAGATGCCCAAGGTCGGGCGTTTCGTGGCGCCGGGTGTACTGGCCGTGTTCGCCGGGCCGTCCGGTACCGGTAAGACGCTCGCCGCCGAGGTCATCTCCCACGAGTTGGGCCTGGAACTGGTCAAGATCGACCTCTCGACCGTGGTGTCGAAGTACATCGGTGAGACCGAGAAGAACCTGGACGAGGTGTTCGATGCCGCCGCCATGGGTGGCGCCCTAGTGCTGTTCGACGAGGGCGACGCTCTGTTCGGTAAGCGCAGTGAGGTGAGCGAGGCCAAGGACCGTTACGCCAACATCGAGGTGGCGTACCTGCTGCAGCGAGTGGAGACGTTCGAAGGCTTCGTGATCATCTCCACCAACCTGGCGGGCAACATCGACACGGCCTTCCAGCGTCGTCTGCACGGCATGGTCACGTTCGCCAATCCCGAGCGTCCGGCACGTGAGCGACTGTGGGAGCTTCACCTGCCGTTCGAGATCTGCTCGCCCGAGGTGGATCGCGACAAACTCGCCAACCTGTCGCTGGCCGGTGGTGCCATTCGTAACGCTGCCGTGGCTGCTGCCTTCCTGGCCGCTGCCGAAGGCGAGCCCATCGGTCGTGAGCACCTGAAACTCGCCATTCGGCGTGAGTTGCAGAAACTGAACCGCCTCAGCGACGGTATCGACCTGTAGTCGAGCCGTCGCCAGTGCTGGCCCGGCTCAGAGTTTGGTGCCCTGCACCGAAGCGGTGAGGAGTTGCTCGCGCGACACAACGAAGCACACCACTTGGCGGTCCTTCTCGTCGTTCCAGGTACTCACCGACGGGAACAAGTAGGTGTAGTAGTAGATCGACTCGGACAACTCGACGCCCACATAGTCGTAGTAGGCGCCCACGCACTGGCGTTCGGCGAACTCCTCGATGGCCGCCGAGCCGGGGTACGGGCCCTCGGGGTGCTCGGCCTTGAAGAACACCTCGTGAGTGTGCTCTTCGGTGCAGGGAACCAAGGGGATCTCCAGCACCTCGTCGGCGATCTTGCCGAGTTCGTTGAACAGGCAGTCGCCGATCTCGAGTTCGAACACCGACGCCGTGCCGCCCTTGATGACGCGCTTGGATTCGTCGCGCTGCAACGCTCCCCCACCACCGCATGCGGCGAGGAGCAGTGTCACGCCTGCCAACGCGGCGAACCAGTTTGAACGAACTCTCATCATCAACCGAACTCGATCTCGGCGAACTGGAACGGGGAACTCGAACTCGTGGTGCTGGGGATGCTGCTCTGGGTGCTGTTCACGAAGTATGAGATTCCCGGCATCGGGGTAAGCGCCCCTGTGACACCTGAGACTCGGAAGATTCTGGGCTCGTCGGGATTCAACCCGGTGATGAAGCAGACACCAGCGGGGGTCCCAGCCCCGCCGTCACTTGTGATGCAGGTTTCGCCCGATCCCTCGAGCGTCACCGTCGCCCCACTGAGCGCGGACACTGTTGTGATCAACCGGTCATCGGGATCGATGAACATGCCTCGGACAAGGATCCAGAGGGTCCCCGTGAAGTTGACGGTCACCGTAGCGCTGGTGGTGACGCCGGTAGAGACCGAGATCGACTCGAATCCGGTGTACCCCGTCGCCGACACCGTCACCGAGTACGGACCGGCGGGCACCGACGTGAAGGCGCACATCGAATCGTCAGCTTGGACGACGCAGTCGTTGCGCACACTGCCGGCGGCGTCCACGAGGTAGATCGTGTTGGACACTGCGGTCACCGGAGCGCCTGCCGTGGAGCGCAGAGACACCATCACCCCGCCCGGTGCGTTCGATGTCATGGGCGCCGTGAGCGTGCGACGCTCGCCGGGTGCCAGGGTGAGGGTCGTCACGTAGTCAACGTAGCCGTTGGCCGACACCGTCACTCGGTATTCGCCAGGTACGAAGCCGGCATATTCCGGAATGCCCGTCGCCCAGGTGTTCACACTGGAGTCACTGAGCCGCTCCGTCACGACCGCGTTCGACGCGATCTCGGTCGCCGGCGACGACGCCTCCACCGCCAACACTCTCATGAACGCCGTGGCAGCCTCGAGCGTCAGGGTCACCGCCTGATCGGTGGCACCAACGCTCAACGCCGAGATCGTCGCCCCGTACCCCGAGAGTGCAGCTTCGACGACGTACTCCCCAACGGCAGGCAACGACATCACCGCCAGTCCACTCGTGGTGGTGAAGGCTGTCCTCGTCGACAGCAACGCATCGCCGGAGACGCCTACCTGCACGGCGTTCAAGGCCGCTCCATTTCGGTCGACCACCGAGAACGTCACCTGCACCGTCTGGCGGACGAGAGTGATGGTCCCAGCATCCACATCGGCCCCGTTCTCCTCCACCACCAAGGGTTCGAGGTCGGGCACCGTATACGGGATGCCACTCACGGTGACCACCCCACCAGCACCCACGAAGGTCGTGTTGTCGCCACTGAGTTCGATGGCGTAGGTGTCGGCGGCAACCGCCTCGAAGCTCGCTCTCGACGACGCACCGTTGCTGACGGTGGACACCGCAGGCACCGTGCCCTGGACCCCCACCAACTGCACCCACAGAGTCACCGGCTCGGCGCCCAGACCGGCCACCGGTACGGCCTCGACCCCCATACCCACCGATACACCCCAGGCGGCCAGACCGAAGGTGACGTTGGAGGTGAGATTTCGCTCCACCAGGACCAACGCCGAGGTGGTGGCATATCGGTTGCTCGCATCGGACAACACGAGTTGGTACACGCCAGCCGGAATGCTCCCCAGCGTGGCTGCACCGTTGCCATCGGTGGTCTGCAACTCGCCAGCGTCACGCACGCCGTCGCGATTCACATCGATCCACACGTCGACACCACTGGCGGGCGCACCCGTGGCAGCCAACACCGTGACGCTGAGGCCTCCGGGCTTGGCATCCACCACGAGGTCCCGGGTCACCGTGGCACCGTCCTGCACCAGGTTCACCTGAGCCGAGGACGTCGCCGTGATGTCGTACCCGTTGGCAGTCGCCCAGGTGGTGTCGACGGCCACGGTCCAGGCTCCGGTCGTGACCGAGGCGAAGACGTAGCGACCGGTGACGTCGGTGGTGGCCGTCAGAGTGTCGGTGCCGTCGGTGAGGGTCACCGTGGCGCCCACCAACGTCGAGGTAGCCGTGCCACCGACAGCGG
>CAYMUC010000173.1:0-4739 GCA_964393535.1 uncultured Ilumatobacteraceae bacterium
AACTGGTGCTCGCCGCACTCGCCATGGTGATGCTCGGAACACTCGCCCGCCGCCGAGCGTGACCGACTGACGCTGCTACGGTGCGCGCCGAACGAGGGGGCACCGTGGCAGACATTCAGGGATCATGTGATCCGCGCTTCGAGCAGATGCGCACCATCCTGTCGAACAACATCGACTCGGGTGCCGACGTGGGCGCGTCGGTGGCGGTGGTGCACCGAGGCGAGATGGTGGTGGACCTGTGGGGCGGGTGGGCCGATGCCGAGCGCACGTCCCCGTGGCAGGCCGACACCATCACCAACGTGTGGTCCAGCACCAAGACACAGATGGCCCTCTGCGCGCTCATGCTCGCCGATCGCGGCCTGCTGGACCTCGATGCACCGGTCGCCACGTACTGGCCCGAGTTCGCCGCCAACGGCAAAGACGGGGTGCTGGTCAAGCACCTGCTGTCACACACGTCGGGGGTGTCGGGGTGGGATCAGCCGGTGACCGTGGACGACCTGTACGACTGGGACAAGTCCACGGCCATGTTGGCGGGTCAGGCTCCGTGGTGGACACCAGGCGCGGCCTCGGGTTACCACGCTTTGAACCAAGGCCATCTGGTCGGTGAAGTGGTCCGCCGCGTCACCGGCAGCAAGCTCGGCGTGTTCTTCCGCAACGAGGTTGCAGTACCCCTCGACCTCGACTTTCACATCGGCCTCGACGATCACCACTTCGGACGCGTCGCCAACGTGATCCCCCCGCCACCGCTGCCCTTCGACATGACGCAGTTGGACCCGGAGTCAGTGCTGGTGAAGACCTTCACCGGACCTGCACCAACGGCAGACACCGCTTGGACACCTGAGTGGCGTCGGGCCGACATCGGCGCGGCCAACGGCCATGGCAACGCCCGCTCGTTGGCGTGGTCCCAGAGCGCCATCACCAACCGCGGCGTGGTGAAGGGACGGCGACTGCTCAGTGAGGCGACCATCGAGCGCATCTTCGAGGTGCAGGCCGACGGCGTGGACCAGGTGCTCATGATGCCGGTCACCTTCGGCATCGGTTACGCCTTGCCAAACGCTGCAGTCCCGTTCATGCCAATGGATCGACGCCTCTGCTACTGGGGAGGCTGGGGTGGCTCGGTGGTCATCAACGACCTCGACCTGGAACTCACGGTCGTGTACGTGATGAACAACATGCTGGAGGGACTGGTGGGCGACGAACGAGGTGCCAGCCTCACCCTTGCCGCCTTTGATGCCGTCGCGTGAGGCGGCGCTGCGGATCACCGCCCGAGCAGGCCCTCACCAGTGATCACGAAACGGGCCGCCTGCAGCGTGATGTCGTCCCAGGCGGCCTCGTCGAACGCCCCTGGGGTCATCTCCACCAGATAGCGGCTCAGCAGCAGTCCGGTGAACCAGATTCCCACGGCCTGGGGGTCGAAGTGCCGAGGCATCCATCCTCGGGCCTGTGCCAGGCGTGCGAGCGATGCCACAGCCTCGGCCTGCCCCTCGTTGCACTGCTGTACTGCCGCCTGGAGGGCAGGACGCGAGACTGCCGAACCGAGCACGTCGATGCGGAACGCACGGCGCGCCGCACCCTCGGGAGAGAAGAACGACCGAAGCCATCGGTGTACCAGTGACACGAACTCATCGGCCGTGCCACAGAGTCGGGCCTCCGCAGCAAGGTCGCTGAGCCCGTACTGCAAGGACCGCCTGTAACGCTCGGCCTGGACTGCGATCACGAGACCCTCACGGTCCCCGAAGTGGTGGTAGACGACCGGCTTTGTGAAACCAGCGCGGGTGGCCACCTCGTCAACTCGAAGGCCCGCTTCACCCCTGGTCTCGATGATCTCGATGGCGACTTCCATCAAGCGCTCACGGGTCCCCGGCTCCTCGCTCATGGACCATGACGCTAGGCGAGGGGTGAACCGGATCACGGATTTACCTTCAGTTACTACGCCTGTTGCCTTGGGTAGTGATTCCAGGCCTCTCGGCCTCGAACGTGTGACACCACTTGGAGTACTTCCCCATGCAGTTCGGTCGTTCGTTCTGGGCCGTCCCGGTCCTTGCCGTGTTGAGTCTGCCCACGGCGGTGCTCACCGGCCTACCAGAGCGCAGCGTTTCGCCGACGGTGAGTCTGTCGTCCGCCAACACTGTGGCCGTGTACGTGTCGGGGCCAGGTGTGGAGCGGCCACCGGCCTTGGCGGGGTTGACCATGGAGACCTTCAACAGCAGGCTCGCCTGCCCCAGTGGGTCGAGTGCCACCGTCACCAGTGGTAGCGCGCTTGCAGTGGGCAGGTTGAGTACCAACAATCTGACCCTTGGCTGCCTGGGCGCCGCCACCACGTCAGCCACTCCCATGCCCCACACCGACCCCGCCGGGGCCGACTACCCGGGAAGTGACCGGAGTGCCGCAGCGTGGCCCGCAAACGGCAACGCCACGATCACCCTGTATCAACCGTCTAACTACTTCGGCGTGTACTGGTTCTGGGGCAACTCCGGCGACGCCTTCGAGTTGTGATCGCAAGGCCAGCGAATCATCCGGTTGTCGACGGTAGACCTGACTACCCACATACCCATTGGTGGCAGTGGAACGGTGAATGCCATCGGTGGGGGCACGTACCAACAGAACCACTACCTGTGCGGACGGAAGGGCTTTGGGAACGGCAGCAACACCGAACCCATGGCGTACAACGGCCTCGTCGGGGTCACCTTGTCCGGGTCGTCGACTGCACCGGTACTCACCCCCACCACGAAGCAGGTGACCTTCGACAGCAACGGCGGGGGCGGCAGCAACTCCACGCAGTCTGCCTCGACAGGAACCAGCGATCTGCTGAACGCCAACACGTTCACCGCTCCGCAGGCCAGCAGCCGATTCCTGGGCTGGAACACTGCCGCCAACGGCTCGGGCACCAGCTACGGCGATGGGGCGAACTTCCCCTTCACCAGCGACACCACGCTGTACGCCCAGTGGACAGAAGTACCTTCATCCAACCCGGCGGCACCGCAACTTCCCTTGGTGACACTGCCCGTCGCCACCAAGGCATCGCCCCCGGCACCCACACGCTCCAGGTCAACGGCACCAGCTTCGAGGGCAACGACCGCAGCGCCAGCCTCGGCGTGGTCGTCACCGCCGACGCCCAGCCCACGCCACCGCTCCCCGCCACCGGCGGAGGCAGCACGTGGCCGCCGATGGTCCTCGCAGCACTCGCCATGCTCATGCTCGGAGCACTCGCCCGCCGACGCACATGATCGCGCTGCCTCCTACGACTTGACCGGGACCGTAGGCCCCGGCGCGGTGAGCGCGAGCAGCGTTCAACGGCGCTCACCTCGTGGCTCACGACGGTCTATGGACCCATGTTGTCCAACTCCTCGACATGGCCCACCGGTCGCTTCGAACCATGTGCCTCTAGCGAGCGTCCAAGTGACGATGGACCCTGCGACGGATCATGTTGTGTTCGTTCACTGACCGAGTGGACCGCATGAAGTCGTCAGCGGTACCGCCCGCAGGGATCCATGGGGGACCCTGTGGCCATCGTCGGGTCCCGCGGCGATTCGTCCAACGAGGACGTGGTCGAGGACTCCCGACACACGAGTCAAAGGAGACAGCTATGAAGCGAACCCTGAAAGCCACACTTGGCGTCGTCGCCGCCACGACGATGCTCGTCGTCAGTGGTCCCGTCACCACGTCGATGGCCGCCCCGCCGGTCGTCGCCGAGAACAACGGGGCCTACGTGCGACTGCTCGGCAATCCGGCCGATGGCACGGCGAAGTTCCAGTTCGGCTGGAATGCCGACACACCGTCGTCAGATGCTGCCGGTTACTGGATCGGCCTCTACGACATCACCAACAGCCAGTACGTCTGGGTCACCGACACCGGGCCCACGGAACAGCCCGATGCACTGTTCCTCAACGCCAGGCCCACGCCCGACCTCCCCGACGGCGACTACAAGGTGGTGCTCTTCGTGAGGGCCACCTATAACGAACCGGTGACCAACATCGCAGCGATCGAACTGCCATTCACGGTCGACCGGATGTGACCACGACTGGCCTGTGACCTGCAGGCATCGGTCGACACAACTGGGTCACGGTCACCGTCTCGAGCGGTGGCCGTGACCTTTGTCGTTGTCCGCACCACGTTCTGCACCCAGCATGCCCCAACGGTCAGAAGCCCACCACGCGAAACCCCAACTGCCGAGCCGCCTGCCATGCCGTCACGCGGACCGGATCGGCATCGACCATCGCCTGGGCGTCATCGGAGCCGGCCGCAACGGCGGTGATGACGGCTACGGGCAGTCCGCGGTCGGTGACGTGGATCGTTTCACCATCGGCGACCCGCCTCAGATACTCCGACAAGTGCTGATTGAGTTCTCGCACGCCCGCCGTCGAGTACCTCATGATGATCGACGTCATCTATGCATGGTCGTACCTGTTCGTGCTGTACACGATGGCGACCACGGTGTACTCGGCGTGGACCGCCAACCGAGAGGACACGCCCAAGGCCATCCGTTTCGACCGCCGGACCTTGATCAGCGGCGTGTCCGGCTACCTGATCCTCGTCGTGGCGACCGTCATAGGCTTCCTGGCCTGAGCGACGACTCCTCCTCGACGCAGACACAGGGACGACGCTCCCCTCTGCGTCATGACGACAGAGCTCCTCATGACGCCCTTGGTCTACGGTGCTCACCGTGAGCGGGGTATGGGGCGACCAGCTCTCTCCTGGTCTCAGTAGGCGTCAGTTCCTTCAGTTGAGCGCGGTCGGAG
>CAYMUC010000174.1:0-4723 GCA_964393535.1 uncultured Ilumatobacteraceae bacterium
AGTGCGTGGTGGGCCGCGGCGAGGGACCTTCCAAGAAGCGCGCCGAGCAGGCCACCGCCGCTGAAGCGTGTCGACAACTGGACCTGGCCGTGTCCGACCTCCCCAACCATGCCTGACCTCCCTAACCATGCCTGAACTCCCCGAGGTGGAAACGGTTCGGCGCGGCCTCGAGCGCCGCCTCGTGGGCCGTCGCCTCACCGAGGTGTGCGCGACGGGCGAACGGACGGTGCGTCGCACCAGTGCCCGCCAACTCATCGACGCCATGGAAGGCGTGACGGTGCAGGCGGTGACACGCAAGGGCAAGTATCTGGTGGTGCACGGCGACACGCAGGTGCGGATGATGATCCACCTCCGCATGAGCGGGCAGGTGCTGGTGGCAGACCGCTCGCTGGCGCGCCCGGCGCACACTCACGTCACGGCGCGCCTGTCCGACGTCACGGGTGCCGTCGACGAGGAGTTCCGTTTCGTGGACCCCCGAACCTTCGGTGAGGTGGTCGCCTATCGGGCACAGGACGAGTCCGACGTCGTCCCCGAACTCCACCGCCTGGGCTGGGATCCGCTGACCGACCCGGGGGTCATGACGCTGCGACGGTGGAGAGCCGAGTTGAGTGGGCGTCGGCGCCAACTGAAGGCTCTGCTACTCGATCAGTCGCTCGTTGCAGGACTGGGCAACATCTATACCGATGAGGTGCTCCACCGAGCCCGTCTTCGTCCCGACCGTCGCAGCGACGACGTGTCGACGCCTCAGGCCCGCAGACTCCTCGAGGCCATCTCCACCGTGCTCGCCGAAGCCGTGGCCGCCGGAGGTTCCAGCCTGCGTGACGCCCAGTACGTCGACGTCGACGGTCGTATCGGGAACTATCAGTCCTCGCATCGGGTGGTGGACAGGGAGGGTCAGGGCTGTCTCACCTGCGGCCGGGCCCGGATCCGTCGCATCACCTCGGCCGGACGGTCCACCTACTTCTGTGCCTGGTGCCAGCGGTAGCAGCCACACTGGACCCTGTGGAGTAGCGTTTCCTCCTGCTGTGTTCCTGACCGCACTGACCCTCAAGGGCTTCAAGTCCTTCGCCGACAGCACCGTGATGCGCTTCGAGCCGGGCGTCACCGTGGTGGTCGGTCCGAACGGTTCGGGTAAGTCGAACGTGGTCGACGCCATCGCGTGGGTGTTGGGCGCGCAGGCCCCCAGCGCGGTGCGCAGCCAGAAGATGGACGACGTGATCTTCGCCGGCACCGCCAAGCGCCCTGCACTCGGGCGGGCCGAGGTGAGCCTCACACTCGACAACACGGCCGGACTGTTGCCTCTCGACGTCAGCGAGGTCAGCATCACCCGAACCCTGTTCCGCACCGGCGAGAGCGAGTATGCGATCAACGGTGTGTCGTGCCGGTTGCTCGACGTGCAGGAACTCCTGTCCGACGCCGGCGTGGGTCGCCAGCAGCACGTCATCGTGAGCCAGGGGCAGATCGACGCCGTGTTGAACGCTCGTCCCGAGGACCGGCGCGGCATCATCGAGGAAGCGGCGGGCGTACTCAAGTATCGCAAGCGTAAGGAGAAGGCCGAGCGTCGTCTCGACGCCACCGAGGCCAGTCTGCTGCGCGTGCAGGACTTGTTGCGCGAGGTTCGCCGGCAGTTGCGTCCCCTGGAACGCCAGGCCGAGGCCGCCCGCCGTCACGAGTCACTGGTCGTGGAGTTGGCGGCCTTGCGCCGCTATGTCTCGGGTCGCGAGATCGCCTCGCTCCAGGCCCGCATCGGCGCTCTGGCGGTGGACGAGTCGACGGCGGGGAGCACCGAGGACGAACTCCGTCGTGAACTCGCTCGACTGGATGCCGACGTCACCGTGCTCGAGGCGCAGCTCACGGCGCGGGGTGAGCGCGACGTCAGCGATGAACTGCGGCGGGTGGAGCAACTGCGCGAGCGGGCGCGTGGTGTGGCAGCCGTCATCGTGGAGCGTCGCCGTTCACTGGAGCGCGACCGTGGCCAACTCATGGACGCCGGTGTGGTGGCCTCCCTCGAGGCCGATGTCAGTCGAATCGCCGACGACCTGGCCGACGTGGAGCGCGAGTTGGTGGCTCTGGAGACCACGGCCGGCGAACTCTCCGAGGACGAGACCACCTTTGCCCAGGAGCGCCGTGACGCCCTGGAAGCGCTGGAAGCGGGAGCCTCTGGTCAGGCGGCCAGTGCGGCGGCCGAGGTGCGCGGTGAACTGCGGTCTCTCACGTCGGGGCTGGAACGCACCGAAGCCGAGTTGCGGCGCGCCACCCAACGCGCCACTGCGCTGAACGATCGCCTCACACGCCTCGAGACCGAGGCGGAGCGACTGCGGGAGGAGTGCCGCCAGGCCGAGGCTGTGGAAGCGCCACTGGTCGCCGAGGTCGAGGCTGCCGAGGCGCGCCGTCTGGCGGCGGCAGCGCGCGCTGAAGCGGCGGCGGCGGAGCGCCAGGATGCGCAAGCGGAACTGGCGCGCGCAGCGGCCCGCGTCGAGGCGCTGCAACTGGCCCTCGACCATGCGCGCGCACGTGCAGGTGCCGAGCGTGTTGCCGATCTCGACGGTGTGCTGGGCACCTTGTTGGATCTGGTGGAGATCGATGCCGAGTGGGATGTCGCAGTGACCGCCGCTCTCGGCGAGGCGTTGACCGCCGTGGTCGTGAGTGATCCCTCGTCCGCCCGACAGGCCCTGGCGCACCTCGAGGAGCATGGCGGCAGTGGTGCCGTCCTGTCGCTGGGGACGGTGTCGGGGGCTCCCATGGGGGTGCCGGCGGTGGGACGTCCGGTGCGACCTCATGTGCGAGCGCGTGCCGCCGCGCCGGCGGGACTGGACCCGGTGCTGGACTCGTTGCTGGCCCGTGCGGTCAGGGTCGAGGGGTGGGCTGACGCCGTGGATGCCGTCCTGGCCGCACCCGATGTCATCGTGGTCACCGAACGGGGCGACCGCTTCGGGTCCACGGGCTGGCGTCTCGGCGTTGGATCGGGTGCCGCCACGGCAGCCGCCCTCGAACGAGCGGTCGTCGATGCCGACGAGGCGCGTCGTCGCGCCGAGGTCGCCGTGGTGGCCGACACCGAGGCGAAGCGCGAACTGGACGCCGCTCGCACGGCTGAGCAAGACCTCGGGCGGCGGCTCGATGCCAACGATGCACGCTTCACCGGTGCCACCGAAGGCCTGTCACGCGTCCAGAGCGAGCGTCGCGAGGTCTCCACCGAACTGGAGACGATGCAGGTGACGCTCGGCGAGGTGCAACGGCGCGCCACCCGTGACCAGGAACGGACCGCCGAGTTGAAGGCGTTGTTGCCCGGTCTGCAGGCTGATGAGGAAGCCGAGGCTGCTGCGGCACGTGCCCGTGGTGAGGCGCGCGCTCGGCTGGAGGCCAAGGCTGCGCTGTTGGCGTCGCGTCGTCGAGATCTCGAAGTGCGCTCGGCTGGACTGGTCGAGCGACGTCAACTGCTGGAACGCCGGCGCGAGGAGACGGAACGCCGCTTGGAAGCCGATGCGCAGGCGCGAGTGGAAGCAGCACAGCGGCGCGAACGGGTGGAGGCGGCCCTGGTGGCACTGGGCCGTCTGGCCGCAGTGGTCGATGTCCGGCGGAGCGCCATCGAGAGCCGACACCAGCATCTGCTCGAGGTACGCCGTCGTCTCAGTGACGAGGCCCGTGAGGTCGCATCACGTCTGGAACAGGCTCGCACCGACCGGTTGGCCACCGAGAAGTCGCTCGAAGCGCACCGGGAACGCGTCCGGCGACTCGACGTGGAACTCGCCGAGGCCCGACTGCGGTTGGAATCGGCCATCGAGACCCTGCGTCGCGACCTCGACATCGAACCCGACGAGGCCCTACGAGCACCGCTTCCAGAACTGGCCGAGGGCATCACACCGGTGGCCCGCATACGAGATCTGGAACGCGAACTGCGACTGTTGGGCCCCATCAATCCGTTGGCACTGGAAGAGTTCAACGAACTGCAGGAGCGACACCGGTTCCTCGAGGAGCAGTTGGAGGACGTGCGCACCACGAGGCGTGAACTCATGCGCGTCATCCGCGCCGTCGACGGGGAGATTCAGTCGACCTTCGCCGCTGCGTACGCCGATGTGAGCCAGAACTTCCAGCAACTCTTCGCCACCCTGTTCCCGGGTGGAAGTGGTCGCCTGGTGCTCACCAATCCCGATGACCTTCTCGCCACCGGGGTCGAGGTCGAGGCTCGCCCGGGCGGCAAGAACGTGAAGAAGTTGTCCCTGCTGTCGGGCGGAGAGCGGTCGCTGACGGCATTGGCATTCCTGTTCGCCGTGTTCCGCAGTCGCCCCTCGCCGTTCTACGTCATGGACGAGGTCGAGGCTGCCCTCGACGACGTGAACCTTCACCGGTTCCTGCAACTCATCGACGAGTTCCGCCGAGAGGCTCAATTGGTGATCGTGAGTCATCAGAAGCGCACCATGGAAGCGGCCGACTCGCTGTTGGGTGTCAGCATGCAGCCGGGCGGTTCGTCCAAGGTCGTCGTGGAGCGTGTTGGCGCCCGAGCCTGACCGGCACCGCCGCTAGGGTGGACGCGCCATGATCGAGACTCTCCTCCTTCTTCTCATCGTCGCGGTGCTCGTGTTCGGCATCGCCGTGGTGCTGGTGAACCGTCGACGGGCTGCGCCACCGGCGCCGCCCCGCACCCGCACGGTTCCGCCACCCACCCCGCCACCACGGCCTACCACCGTCGTAGAACCCGACATCGCCGTCGAGCCGGTGGTCGAGC
>CAYMUC010000175.1:0-4644 GCA_964393535.1 uncultured Ilumatobacteraceae bacterium
CATCGAGGCACTCGCCGATTGAGGCAGTTGCACGTCGTGCAGTGTGCACGACATCGTGGATCTGGAGCGCCGTGGCCTGCCCGGCGTGTTCGTGGCGTCGGCCGAGTTCGTCACCGCAGCGGAAGTGCAGTCGCGTTCGTTGGGCATGCCCGATGTGGCACGGGTCTTCACACCGCACCCCATTCAGGACCGCACCGACGACGAGATGCGCGCCTACGCCGACCAGGCGTTCGAGGCAGTGTTGGCGGCCATCACGGCGCCCTGAGTTGGTCGCCTACTCGCGCCACCAGGCCTTCGGCCACGAGCGCGTCCACCAGCCGTGCCGCCACGTGCACCTCGCGCTGCATCACCCGGGGGGCATCGTCTAGCGGCACCGGGCCAGCGATCACCGCCGCCAACAACCGTCCCCTCGCCTGACGATCGCTGCCTTCGAAGCGCGCCTGGCGGGTACTGACCCCCGCCGTTCCCACCGCCGGATCGGGTGCGGGGTGACCGTCGCTGTGCCACCCACACACCTGCGCCAGGGGGCACTGCGTGCAGTCCGGCCGGGTACGACACACCAAGGCTCCCAACTCCATGAGCGACTGGTTCCACCACCACACCTCCCCTTCGGGGACCAATGAGTCGGCCAGTTGCTGCGCCTCGCGCGCCGACAGACGACGACCGCTCAGCCGGGCCAAGACTCGGGCGATATTGGTGTCGACGACGGCAGCGGGGAGTTCGAAGGCAAAGGCACGAACCGCCCGCGCTGTGTAGGCACCGACACCGGGAAGGGCGAGGAGGTCCTCGAGGTCCGAGGGCACCACACCGCCATGGTCACGCATCACCACCTGGGCCGTGGCATGCAGTCGCTGAGCCCGCCGGGGGTAACCCAACCCCTGCCATCGGGTCAGCACCTCGCCCAGGGGCACCGCTGACCAGGCGGCCGGTGTGGGAAGACCAGCGAGGAGTTCCTCATAGCGCGGCACCACACGGTCCACCTGGGTCTGCTGCAGCATGACTTCGCTGACCAGTACCGCCCACGGATCGCGCGTGGCGCGCCACGGTAGGTCGCGCAGCGTGGCGCGACCCCACGCCAGAACGGCGTGGGTGGCGGCGGCGTTCAGTCGGTCCAGGCGGTGTCGGTGTCGTAGGGACGACGACGATCGGGGGCGAAGTCGCGCTTCCACACCATGACCCGACGGCGGAAGTAGCACACTTCCTTCCCGTCCTGATTGAAACCTTTGGTCTCCACGGTCACGATGCCGCGGTCGGGTCGACTCGACGACTCCTTCACCTCGAGCACCCGGGTCTCGGCGTGAATGGTGTCGCCGTGGAATGTGGGGTGCTTGTGCTGAAGCGTCTCGATCTCCAGGTTGGCAATGGCGGCACCGCTCACATCGGGCACGCTCATGCCCAGCACCAGTGAGTACACGAGGTTGCCCACCACCACGTTGCGACCCTGAACGCTCTCGGCTGCGAACCAGTCGTTGGTGTGCAACGGGTGATGGTTCATGGTGATCATGCAGAAGAGGTGATCGTCGTACTCGGTGATCGTCTTGCCAGGCCAGTGCCGGTAGACGTCTCCCACCACGAAGTCTTCGAGATGACGACCAAAGGGGCGTTCATGAGCGGTCATGGACGGCCAACCTACTGCGGGCCGGGGTCAGGCCCCCGATCCGGCTCGGGGGGACGGATCTGTCCACCGGTGCGGTCCTTGGCGCTGAAGCGTTCGGAGAAGTCCAGCCTGCTCTCGTGGCGGGCGACCTCCATGTCCACGACATCCTGAAGTGGTTCGAGTCGCCCTCGCCGGTCGATGGAGAACGGCCCCACCCGCAGACTGAGATATGCGAGTGTGCCCAGCACGATGGGAAGCCAGAACTGAGCGATTCGGTAACTCACCACCCCAAGGGTCGCTTCGCTTCGGGTGAGGCCGAAGCCCACCAAGGTGGGGATGTACACCCACTCCACGATGCCCAGACCCCCAGGGGTCACGGGGATGGCCGCCATCACGTTGGCGAGGCCGAACGCAACGATGAGAGCGTCGAGGGACACCGAACCACCGAAGGCTCGCAGGAACACCCACAACGCAGCGGCGTCGAGCAACCAGTTGGCCGCCGCCCAGAACAGGAGGCGTCGCAGCATCTGCCTGTCGGCTGCGAGTTCGCCGAGGCGCGTGGCGAGATGGCGCAGCACGCGCGCGGCTTTGTCCTCGTTGAGGCGAAGCGACTTGGCGAGGCGGCGCACGATGCGTTCAGATCGACCCTGCCCGTCCATGATGCCCAGCACCAAGGCACCCACGGCCACCATGACCAGCACGCCGATGAGAGCGCCCGCTCCATACAGGGCGTTCACCCCTCGCAACGGAATGGAGATGACCAGGCCGATCCACAGCAACAGGTTCAGCACCACCGCCGAACCGATGCCGGTGGTCGCCACGGCGAACCCTGCGTCTGGGCCAGGAACACCAGACACGGTGAGCAGGCGATAGCCGAGCGCCGACCCGGCGGCCGAGCCACCTGGCACCACATTGGCCATGGCCCTGGTCGCCAACTGGATGCGGTAGAGACGCATCAACGAAAGGCCTCGGCCCGCAGGACCCAGCACCACCCGAGTGAGCGGGGCGTAGCAGAACAATGCCGCCAACTCGAGGACCACCCCCAACAGCAACAGCGTGGGGTCCACGTTGCGAAGTTCACGCGCTGCGTTCGAGAAACCGGGGATGAGCGGCAGGATGAAGAACCACAGCACGATGAGAAATGCCGTGACCTTGATGGCGCGCATCCAGGGTCGACCGCGCTGACGGCGGCTCACCGTGGCCTCGTCATCAGCCATGGCGAAGCTCCTGCACCTCGGGGAGGAGCGACACGAGGCGTTCCATCACCACGAGAAGCGCATCGCGCGTGGAGGCGGGCCATTGACCGAGATGCACCACCGTGGCCGCCCGTTCTGGGACGACGATCACCAACTGGCCGTCATAGCCCTGCGCCATCAGCGCCCCTCGCATCTTCGACCACGACCACCAGTGCGCACCGTAACCGAGGCCACTCTCGCGGTCGACGGATCGCACGTCGGCCGCATGCCGGACCCATCCCTGCGGGAGGAGGCGACGACCGCCCACGCAGCCGTCGTTGCGGTACAACTCCCCGAATCGGGCGAAGTCACGGGCCGTGGCATCCACGTACGACGACGCCACCCAGGTGCCCGCCGAGTCGAATCGCGGCTGCGCACTACTGGCACCGATGGGACCGAACAGGCGCTCGTGGAGCCAGTCCGACATGGACTCACCGTGGGCACCCACAGCCTCGCCGAGGAGGCGGGACACGATGTTCGTCGTGCCCGACGAGTAGTTCCACACGGTTCCGGGTTCGTGGTCCAGGGGCAGCGCAGCCGCATAGGCGGCGTGATCATCGGAACCTGATCCGAACAGCATGTCGAGGCAGTGAGACGTGGCGTCGTCCACGTAGTCCTCGACGAAACGCAACCCGGACCGCATGGTCAACAAATGCTCGAGGGTGATGCCCTCCTTGGGTGTTCCCCGCCATGAGGCCACCCGTGCCGGTGCGGCCACCTGCATGAGGCCATCCCCCACGGCCACCCCGACGGCGGCATGAGCGATGCTCTTGGCCACGCTCCACGAGATCAGGGGGGTGTCGACCGACACCGCACCACCTGGTCCGAACGGGGTGTCGGGACGCTCCCCGTACCTTTCGGCCACCACCTCGCCGTGGTGCATCACCACCACGGCCAGAGTACGGCCCCGCTGGGGAACCCCCTGCAGCGGCGCCCCCTCGACGAGGTCGCCGATGATCCGCTGCACCTCGTCGAGCCACGTCATCGCGACATGACCGTACCCGCGATCACACCTCGGTCACCGTACGCCGAGGCACCACCACCACGGTGCCGTCGCTCTCGTGGTGCACACGAACCGACACGCCGTAGAACTCGCTGAGGGTTTCTGCACGCAACACCTCGCGTGCGGGACCGCTCGCCACGCACGTCCCACGGTGCAGCAACGCCAGACGATCGGCGTACAGACCAGCAAGGGTGAGATCGTGCATGGCCGACACCACGGTAAGGCCTCGTTGACGGCGCAGACGGTCTACCAACTCGAGGGCCTGCTGCTGGTGACCGAGGTCGAGTGCGCTGGTGGGTTCGTCCAGCAACAACACCGGTGCCTCCTGCGCGAGGGCGCGTGCGATGACGAGACGCTGCCGCTCGCCACCCGACAACTCGGCCAGTGGCCGCAGCGCCATGGAGTCCAGATCGAGGTCGATCAGTGCAGCGGCGGCGATCTGCCGGTCACGCTTGCTCTCATGGCCGAAGTGGCCGATGTAGGGGGTACGACCCAGCAGCACGTACTCCCCCACCGTCATGTCGTCGGGCAGCACCGGCACCTGCGGGACGTGAGCCACCAACTGTGCTCGGCGACGGGGCCGATACCCGCGTAGCGGCTCGCCGTCGGCCAACACCTGCCCACCATGGATGACCTGATGCAGCACGGTGCGCAGGAGCGTGGACTTCCCCGCACCATTGGGACCGATGAGACACAACCACTCACCCGTGGACACCACATCGGAGAACTCCTGCAGTGCCACCCGGGCGCCGTAGTGCACGGTCACTCGATCGAAGGTCAACGTCGTCATGACACCATGGCCCTTCGCC
>CAYMUC010000176.1:0-4637 GCA_964393535.1 uncultured Ilumatobacteraceae bacterium
CTCGAGCGCGAACGCGAGAAGCTTGAAAAGGCTCTCGGCGGTATCCGCGACATGCAGCGTCTGCCCGACGCGGTGTTCGTGCTCGACACCAAGAAAGAGCACATCGCTGTCACCGAGGCCAACAAGTTGAAGATTCCGGTGATCGCCGTGGTGGACACCAACGTCGATCCTGACGTGGTGCAGTACCCCATCCCCGGAAACGACGACGCCATTCGCGCCAACGATCTCACCACCCGGGTCATCGCCGAAGCGATCATCGAAGGTCGCTTCGTGGCCCGCAAGCGCACCCCCGTCGCCGAGGCCCCCAAGCGCAGCGAGGAAGACGAAGCAGCGTTCGCTGCTGCTCAGGCTGAAGCCCGTCGTCAGGCGGCGGCCGCCCAGGCCGAGCGCGATGCGCGCCTCGCCGCCACCCAGACCCCCACCTCCCCGGAGAGCTGAACCATGTCATTCACAGCGAAAGATGTTCAGGCGCTGCGCCAGTCCACCGGTGCCGGCATGATGGACTGCAAGAAGGCGCTCGAGGAGAACGGCGGCGATCTCGATGCCGCCAAGCAATGGTTGCGCGAGAAGGGCCTGGCGGCCTCGGCCAAGCGCGATGACCGCGAGAGCGCTCAGGGTGTGGTGGCGTTGGCCATCGAGGGCAATGTCGCCGCCATGGTGAAGTTGCGCTGCGAGACCGACTTCGTCGCCGGCTCAGATCTGTTCAAGGGCGAGGCCGAGGAATTGGTTCGCCTCGTGATCGCTCAAGGTGCCGACGCCGTATCCCAGAGGGCCAGCGTCCTCGAAGATCTGAAGATCACCCTCAAGGAGAAGATCGAGCTGGGTGAGGTGGTGCGCTTCGAGGCGGCACCCGGCAACCTGCTCGACCACTACCAGCACATCCAGGGTGGCCGTGGGGTGAACGGCGTGTTGGTCGAGATGTCAGGTGGATCCCAGGAACTCGCCCATGACGTCGCTGTGCACATCGCCTTCGCCCGGCCACGGTTCCTCACGCGTGACGAGGTCCCAGCCGATGAGGTCGAGCGCGAGCGCGCCACGCTGGAGACGCTGAGCCGTAACGAAGGCAAGCCCGAGGCGTCGCTGCCCAAGATCGTCGAAGGACGCCTCAACGGTTTCTTCAAGGACATCTGCCTGCTGGAGCAGCCGTACGCCAAAGACGACAAGGTGTCGATCACGCAACTGATCGGATCGGCCAGCATCGTCCGGTTCGCTCAAGTCGAGATCGGCTGAGCCTGCCGTGCGTCCCACCTGGCGCCGGGTGGTGCTGAAACTCTCAGGCGAGGCACTCTCCGAGCCCACAGGTTTCGGTCTCGACACCGAGATTCTGCATCAGGTCGCCACCGAGATTGCCGAGGCGCGATCGGAGTTGGGTGTGGACATTGCCGTGGTGGTGGGCGGTGGCAACTTCTGGCGGGGCCTCAAGGGCGCCGGACAGGGAATGGATCAGGCCCAAGCCGACTACATGGGCATGATCGCCACGGTCATGAACGGTCTGGCGCTCCAAGACGCTCTCGAGCGGGTTGGCCAGCACAGCCGGGTCATGACCGCTGTGGAGATGCCCAAAGTTGCCGAGCCCTACATCAGGCGCCGGGCGTTGCGACATCTGGAGAAGCAACGGGTGGTGATTCTGGCGGGTGGCACCGGCAACCCGTTCTTCACCACCGATACGGCAGCAGCACTGCGCGCCGCCGAGATCGATGCGGAGGCGATCCTGAAGGGCACGCACAGCGGCGTGGACGGTGTCTATGACGCCGACCCGAAACTGGTCCCCACGGCAGTGCGTTACGACCGCATCGCCCATCTCGACGTCATCAATCAGGGCCTCAAGGTGATGGACTCGACGGCGATCACCTTCTGCATGGACCGCCAGATCCCCATTGTCGTGTTCGACCTGCTGGCACGAGGCAACGTGAAGTCCATCCTCAAGGGCCAGCCGATCGGTACGCTGGTCGGGTGATCGACGAAGCCCTCCTCGAAGCCATCGAGAAGATGGACAAGGCCGTGGCCCACGTCCGCGACCAGTTCCTGACGGTGCGGACCGGACGTGCCGCCCCGGCGTTGGTGGAAAAATTGCTGGTCGACTACTACGGCTCACCGGTTCCCATCCAGCAGTTGGCGGGCTTTCAGGTTCCCGAAGCGCGTGTGTTGGTCGTGAAGCCTCATGACCGGTCGGCCTTGGGTGCTATCGAGCGGGCCATTCGTGACAGCGACCTCGGACTGTCGCCCGCCAACGACGGGATCGTCATCCGGTTGAACTTCCCGGCGCTCACCGAGGAGCGTCGAAAGGACTACGTCAAGATGGCCAAGAACATGGCCGAGGACGGTCGAGTTGCCATCCGCAACATCCGACGTGACGTGCGAAAGCAGTTAGAGGCAGCCGAGAAGGCCAGCGAGGTGTCGGCAGACGAGGTTGAGCGTGCCGAGAAGGAACTCGACAAGCTCACCCAAGAACATGTCGAGAAGATCGACACAGCTTTCGCCCACAAGGAGCGCGAACTGCTCGAAGTCTGAGCGGTGAGGGGGACCACCATGACCGACGATTCCGACGAACGACTCCGCTTCGGGTCTGACGACTCCGGAAGCCTGCCGCACTGGACCGAGCCACCCACCGGCGACATCCCACGATTCGAGCGGGACGTCACCGAGTCGGTACCCGTGGTGGATCCCACCGGTGAGATCGACATCTGGGCGGCCTTCGCCGCCGATCCCGAGCCTGCCAGTGTCGAAGACGCTCCGACCACGGTGCAGGAGCGCCTCGTCGAGCCGGGATGGGGAGAGACCCCACTCTTCGGGGACACCGGCAGTGGCGGTATGAGAGCCGTCGATGTCGACCTCGACGAGCGTCGTGAACCGGCGCGAATCAGCATCGGTACCGATCCCACCGGGGATACTCTCGCTCGGCCCGCATCGCGTGAGCGTCGGCCTGCTGCTCCTGCCAGCCGAGGGACGGGACGCAATCTCCCGGTCGCAGTGACCGCTGCACTGTTCATCGCAGCGGTGTTCCTCGGTGCGCTGTTGTGGCGCCCGGCGGCGGTGGTGGCGTTCGTGGTGGTAGCGCTCGGCCTCGCAGCAGTGGAGTTCTTCGGCCGAGTCACCGAAAAGGGCTACCGACCTGCGACCATCGCAGGACTGCTCGGCTGCGTGACGGCTCCCTTGGCCGCCTACTGGATGGGCGAGCAAGCGTTGCTGCTCACGTTGGTCCTGGCGTTCCTGGCCACGTCCATCGGCTTCGTGGGAAGCCCGAACCTGCAGTCGGCGCCGCTGCCCAATACCGCCATCTCCATGGCCGGTGTCGTGTGGATCGGTGTGCTGGGTTCCTATGCCGCGCTGTTGGCAGGCATGTCGGCGCAGGGCGGCGACCTGTCCAATGTCGGTACCGACACACTGCTCATCGTCATCGTGGGCGTGGTGGCCAACGATGTCGGTGCACTGTTCGTGGGGTCGGGTATCGGTCGCACCCCGCTTCGCGCCTGGATCAGTCCCAACAAGTCGGTCGAAGGCCTGGTGGGTGGAACGGTGTTCACCTTCTTGGCCGTGATCTTGGTGGGTCTGCAGAGCGACACATGGAACGACCTCGGGGAGTGGCTCTTGCTGGGCCTCGTGCTGTCGGTGATGGCGCCCCTCGGTGATCTGGTCGAGTCCATGTTCAAGCGCAACCTCGAGGTCAAAGATTTCGGGACGCTCATCCCAGGCCATGGAGGACTGCTCGACCGATTCGACGCGCTGCTGTTCGCTCTGCCGTCGGGTTATTACCTCCTGCGGGTGTTGGAACCCTGGACGTAGGCTGCGTGCCGTGACGGTCACGCGGGTAGCCATTGCCGGTTCGTCGGGATCCATCGGCACCCAGACGCTCGACGTGATTCGTGCCGAGGCCGGCGCCTACGAGGTGGTGGCACTGTCGGTGGCGGGATCCGCCACCACGGTCATCGAACAGGCGCGCGAGTTCCGACCTCGGGTGGTGGCTGTCACCGACGAGACGGCCCGTGCGGAGGTTCGCCGAGCGCTCCCCGGCGTCGAGGTGATCGCCGAACTCGCACAGGCGGTGGAGGTCGCCGATGTGGTCGTGAACGGGGTCGTAGGCTTCGCCGGTCTCGACGTGACGCTGGCAACGCTGCGGGCCGGCCGCCGTCTGGCGCTTGCCAACAAGGAGAGCCTCATCGCTGCAGGCCCTGTCGTGGCGCCCTTGCGAAACGTCCCCGGTGCGGAACTCGTCCCCGTCGACAGCGAGCACGGCGCCATTCATCAGTGTCTTCGGTCCTCTGTGTCGCCTGGCCGGGAAGTGGCCCGGCTGGTACTCACGGCGAGCGGAGGGCCGTTCCGGGGTCGTACCGCGGCAGAGTTGGCCGACGTGACGGTCCAGGCCGCACTGGCGCACCCCACGTGGTCCATGGGACCCAAGATCACCATCGACTCGTCGACCCTCATGAACAAGGGCCTCGAGGTGATCGAGGCGCACGAGTTGTTCGGGACCGACTACGACCGGATCGAGGTGGTCGTGCACCCGCAGTCGGTGGTGCACTCCATGGTCGAGTTCACCGACGGGTCCACGATCGCCCAGTTGTCCATGCCCGATATGCGATTGCCCATCGGATATGCGCTGGGGTACCCGAATCGGGTTTCGACACCATTCGGTCGCA
>CAYMUC010000177.1:0-4637 GCA_964393535.1 uncultured Ilumatobacteraceae bacterium
GGGATTCGACGTACCGGCGTTGTCCCTCGGCGTAGATGGTGTCAAAGGCCAGCGACGACTTTCCCGACCCCGACAGACCGGTGAGCACGATCAGGCGGTCGCGAGGGAGATCCAGGTTCACGTTGCGCAGGTTGTGCTCCCGCGCTCCTCGCACCACGATGCGGTCGGCCATTGGGGCGAGACTACCGAGGGGGTGTGGCGAGGCCCTCAGCCAGCGTCGCGGAGTTCGCGACGAAGTTCGTTGATCTCGTCGCGCAACTTGGCCGCGCGTTCGAAATGCAGTTCGGCGGACGCCTCGTGCATCTCCTCTTCGAGCATCTGTATGAGTCGCGCCAGATCCTGCTGGGGCAGGCTGCGCAACTCGCGTTGCACCGTGTCGCGTTCCCGTTGGCGGCGACGATCCTTGCCGGGCACCGGTGCCGTCGTGTCTGGACGCAGCATGGACAAGATGTCGCCCACGGCCTTGCGAATGGTCTGCGGGTTGATGCCGTTTTGCGCGTTGTAGGCCTGCTGAAGCCCTCGGCGGCGGTGGGTCTCGTCGATGGCCTTGCGCATGGACGGCGTCACCTGATCGGCGTACATGATCACCTGACCGTCCACGTTGCGAGCTGCCCGACCGATCATCTGGATCAGCGACGTCTCGGACCGCAGGAACCCTTCCTTGTCGGCGTCGAGAATGGCCACCAGTGACACTTCGGGCAGATCCAAACCTTCACGCAGCAGGTTGATACCCACCAGGACGTCGAATTCACCGAGGCGCAACGCCCTGAGAATCTCGATGCGTTGGATCGTGTCGATGTTCGAGTGCAGGTACCGCACCTTGAGTCCCTGCTCCAACAGGTACTCGGTGAGGTCTTCGGCCATCTTCTTGGTGAGGGTCGTCACGAGGACGCGATCGCCTCGCTCCACGCGGCCGTTGACCTCACCGATGAGGTCGTCGATCTGGCCCTTGGTGGGACGCACCAGGACCTCGGGGTCGACCAGTCCGGTGGGCCGGACGATCTGCTCCACCACGCGGTTGGACACCCGCAACTCGAAGTCGGCGGGGGTGGCCGACATGAACACGCACTGGTGGACGCGTTCCATGACCTCTTCGAAGCGCAACGGCCGGTTGTCGGCGGCACTGGGGAGACGGAAGCCGTGCTCCACCAGGGTGAGTTTGCGGCTGCGGTCGCCTTCGAACTGGCCGTGTAGCTGTGGCACGGCCACGTGGCTCTCGTCGATGACGAGGAGGTAGTCGTCGGGGAAGTAGTCGAGAAGCGTGAAAGGAGGTTGACCAGGGGTGCGGCCGTCGATGTGCATGGAGTAGTTCTCGATGCCGTTACAGAAGCCCACCTCCTGGATCATCTCCAGGTCGTACTGGGTGCGCATGCGCAAGCGCTGAGCCTCCAGCAGTTTGCCCTCGGCCTCGAACTGAGCGAGGCGTTGCTGGAGTTCGGCCTCGATACCCAACACCGCCAACCGCATACGTTCATCGCTAGCCACGTAGTGGGTAGCTGGAAAGACCAGCACCCGCTTCAGTTCACGGAGGTTCTCACCCGTGAGCGGATCGATGACGGTGAGACGATCGACGGTGTCACCGAACATCTCCACCCGCAGGACCGTCTCCTCGTAGGCGGGATGGATCTCGATCGTGTCGCCCCGCACACGGAACTTGCCGCGACCCAGCGTCATATCGTTGCGGTCGTACTGCAGGTCCACCAGGCGGCGCAGGATGCTGCGCTGGTCGTAGTCGACACCCACGTGCAGTTCGAGCAGTTGCCCCTTGTACTCCTCGGGGTTGCCCATGCCGTAGATGCAGCTCACCGAGGCCACCACGATGGTGTCGCGCCTGGTCAGCAAGGCTGCCGTGGCCGAGTGGCGCAGTCGGTCGATCTCCTCGTTGATGGACGAGTCCTTCTCGATGAAGGTGTCACTCGAGGGGATGTAGGCCTCGGGCTGGTAGTAGTCGTAGTAACTCACGAAGTACTCGACCCGATTGTGCGGGAAGAACTCGCGCATCTCCTGCGCCAACTGTGCGGCCAGGCTCTTGTTGGGGGCCAGGATCAACGTGGGCCTCTGCACGGCCTCGATGGTCCAGGCCATCGTGGCACTCTTACCCGAGCCGGTGATGCCGAGCAGCGTCTGGAATCGCTCACCTGAGTCGATGCCATCCGCCAGTTGGGCAATGGCCTTGGGTTGATCACCCGCCGGCGCATAATCCGACACGACTCGGAAACGCTGCTCGTCGTCGGCCGCCAGGGCGGGTTCAGCCACGCGGTGCCCCCGACACGTCGCCCACCTCGTCGGCCGAAAGCTGCGGGAGCGAGGTCAGCCACGTCCAGACAGCGTCGATCTGGGTGTCCAATGCCTCAGGCGGGCCACTGTTGTCGACCACGATGCTGGCCGTTGCGAGCCGGTCCTCTCGGCTGGCCTGGCGAGCGATGCGAGCCCTGGCGTCGGCCTCGTCGAAACCTCGATGAGCGACGAGGCGGTGCACCTGGGTGTCCACAGGCACATCCACCACGATGATGCCCTGCAGGCCGGGCCGAGGGCGTTCGGTCAACAGGGGGATGTCCAACACCACGATGCGGTCGGACTCTCGGTGCTCGAGCACCCGCCGATTCATCTCTCGGCCCACCGCTGGGTGCACGATGGCGTTCAGTGCGGCCAAGGCATCGGGATCGTTGAACACCTTGGCCGCCACAGCAGGGCGATCCAACGCACCGTCAGCGGTGAGGACCTCTGCGCCGAAGCGTTCGGCGAGAGCGGCGAGAACCGGTGAACCGGGCTGCTGCACCTCGTGCACGATCGCATCGGCATCCACGATGACGGCACCGCGCTCGGCGAGGCGCGCCGAGACGGTCGACTTGCCCGACCCGATGCCGCCGGTGAGCCCTACGAGTATCACCCGAGTGACGTTACCGGTTGGTTCGGCTCCGCTCTCGTGGTTGGTCCGCCCCTCATTCGTACATGACGAACCTGATGTCTCCCTCTGCGCCCGCCCCCGCCACGCTGGGCACTCACCGCCATGGCACTTCCCCTCGACACCGTCGCCTCGCTGAGGGGGTGAACGTGTTTCTCGTGGGGTCACGACCGGTGGTAC
Source organism: uncultured Ilumatobacteraceae bacterium (assembly GCA_964393535.1). GTDB lineage: Bacteria > Actinomycetota > Acidimicrobiia > Acidimicrobiales > Ilumatobacteraceae > CAYMUC01. The sequence continues at coordinate 3,086 of CAYMUC010000177.1, forward strand.
GTGAGGGGTTGGGCCGCTGTTTGAGAGCTCGCGGCTGCGAAGTGATCGGCGAAGGGGTCAGCGGCGTGGACGCCCTACGGCAGGCCCTCAGACTCCGACCACATGTCGTGGTCGTGGACGCAGCGCCGGGCGAACGGGCTCCGTTCGAACTCGCTCGCGACCTCACGACAGCGGATCGTCGCCAAAGGGTGTTGATGGTCGCGTGCCACGATGACCCCACCGCAGGCGGTACCAGTCCCGACGTTGTCGAACGCGCCTGGGACAGCGGGGTCCATCGATTGGTCGACGCCGCGGCCACCGCTGATCAACTGGCAATGGCAGTCGACGAAGTTCGCACCGGCCCTCGACGACTTCCACCCCGCCCCAGCACATCAGGGCTCGTCGCAGGCACGGTGGCCGAGACCTCGGCAGCGATGCTGACTGTGCGCGAACGCGAGGTCCTCACACAGATCGCCCACGGCTACAACACGGTTGAGGCGGCCAAGATACTGCTGCTGAGCCCGGCCACCGTGAAACATCACCTCAGCGCGGCGCACCGGAAACTGGGGGCGCGCTCACGCGTGGAGGCGGTGATGCTTGCAATGGCCCGAGGGCTCATCAGCGTGGATCCGGCCGACGTGAACAGCCGGCGTTGACTCACTCAGCGGCGGGCTGATCCTCGGGCGTGAGGCCCGTGGCCTGGTAGTACTCGGCCCAGGCGGCTTCGCGCTCGGCGTCGTCGCCACCCACCCAGTTGCCGTGCTCGTCGACATCGAAGTGCTGACGGTATTCCTCGGCGAGTTCGCCACCCTCGGCAGCCTGCTTGATGGAGAGGCTGATACGACGACGGCCCAGGTCGAGGTCGATGATCTTGACCCACAGCTCCTCGCCAGGGGTGACCACCTGCTCGGGAGCGTCGACGTGGTGGGTGGACATCTCGGAGATGTGCACCAGACCCTCGATGCCGTCGCCCACCTGCACGAAACCACCGAAGGGCACCAACTTGGTGACACGGCCGTAGACCAACTGGCCCACTTCGTGGCTGGAAGCGAACTCCTGCCACGGATCCTGCTGGGTGGCCTTCAGCGACAGACTGATGCGCTCACGGTCGAAGTCGACGTCGAGCACCTGCACGGTGACCTCGTCGCCCACGGCGACGACCGCACCCGGATGATCGACGTGCTTCCAGGACAGTTCCGACACGTGAATGAGGCCGTCCATACCGCCGAGGTCCACGAAGGCACCGAACGAGACCACACTGGACACAACGCCACTGCGAACTTCGCCGGGCTTGAGGTTGGCGAGGAAGTCGTCGCGAGCTTCCTTCTGGCTCTCTTCCAGGTAGGCCCGACGCGACAGCACCACGTTGTTGCGCTTGCGGTCGAGTTCGATGATCTTGGCCTGGATGTTCTTGCCGATGTACGGGGCCAGGTCGCGCACACGGCGCAACTCGACCAGGGACGCGGGGAGGAATCCCCGCAGACCGATGTCGATGATGAGACCGCCCTTGACGACCTCGATGACCGGGCCCTCAACCATGCCGTCGGCTTCTTTGATCTTCTCGATGGCGCCC
>CAYMUC010000178.1:0-4635 GCA_964393535.1 uncultured Ilumatobacteraceae bacterium
CCATCCGAACCGGACCGCACCCCGACCCGTTCTCGGGCGGGGAACAGATGCGCCAAAGCGACCCGCGCAACCTCACGGGACGGGTCGGCGACATCGTGCTGCGAGTCGTGAGGCTGTTCCTCTTCTGAGTTCACCTCACCCACAACCGATGGGTGCATATCTCGTACTGTGGTGGTGTCGGCAGGTACGGGCCGACTCGTCACGATCATGGATGCGCCCACCACCGTCTCGTCCCTTCGCCGCCCTGTGCTGCCGCTCGTAGGTCGCCGCGACGAACTGCACCATCTCATGGCGTTGGTGCACGAAGCGGGTGACGGCAGCGGAGCATCGGTGGTCATCACGGGTCGAGCGGGCCTGGGCAAGTCACGGTTGCTCGACGAATTCGCCAAGGTTGCCGGCGCACATGGCGCCATGGTGTTGTCGGCAACAGCCGACCGAGGGCCCGTGCTGCGCTCGCATGACCTCATCCTGCAGTTGCTCGCTGCCGCACTGATCGAGTGTCGACGCCGATGCGTGCCCGTGCCACCCGAGGTGGATGCAGCGGTGGCACAGTTCGAAAACGGCGGCGACGATCTGGGGCGAGCGTCATCGCTGACGGCGTTCGTGGCGGCCGTGTTGGCGCTTCCGGGTGGACCCGTGGTGCTGACCGTCGACGATGTGCACTGGGCAGACGGCGCCAGTGCCGAGGTGCTGCACAGCATGGCGGCCTACGTCGGCTCCATACCCGTGGTGCTGGTTCGAGCTCAACGCCCCGATTCCTCCCCACTGGCCAGCAACAGTCGATTCACGTCGTCGCTCGACCTGACACCACTTCAACGCCTCGAGGTGGCCGAGGCCCTTGCCGAACTCGAGGGGATCGAACGCCACGATGCCGAACAGGCCGCCGACACGTTGATCCACCTCGGCGGTGACGTTCCCGCCGTGCTGGAACATCTGGTGGGCGCCGCCACGAGCAGCACGGGAAACGAATCGTTTCTCGAGCGGCTCTCGCTGCTGGGTGCAGCCGATCCCAGCGATGTCATGACCTTGCGGCTGGCATCACTGACGGCATGGACTCGGGAAGTGCTGTCGGTGGCGGCGGTGTTGGGCCGCGACTTCGATCTCGGCGGTCTGGAGAAGATGCTGCACGAGGGAGCCACGGTGGCTCTGGGTAGTGCCCTCGACGAGGCGACCGAACGGGGTGTCGTAATAGCACACGCACCGGGGCGCTTTCGCTTCACCCATCCTCTCGGACCCGAGGTGCTCTACGAGCGCTTACCGCATCGACGACGGGGCGAACTGCACGCCAGGGCTGCCCGGGTGTTGGCCGCTGCGGGGCCTCAGCATGCGGTGGGTGCCGCACTGCACACACTGGCTTCGACGAAGCTCGATACGTCAGCGGTGGCACTGGTGATAGCGGGCGGCGACGTCGCTCACCAACGCAGCGCCTTCGCCGAGGCAATCCAGTTGTACAGCGCGGCGTTGCACCACGGGGTGTTCGGCCATGAGCGCGTGCGGGTGATGCTGGCTCTGGGGCATGCTCTGCGCGGTGTTGGCCAGCGTGAGCAGGCCCGCACCATGTTCGAGTCGGTGATCGACGAGAGCGACGATCCCGAACTGCTACCCCTGGTGGTCGAAGCGGCCATCAGCCATGCACAGGGCGGCGACTTCCGAGTGGGATCAGCGGAATCGGCCCACCTCATCGACCGGGTGGCGGCACGCCCCGGGCTGAGCGACGCCCAGCGGGCACGACTGTTGGCCGCCCAGGCCCGGGTGAGCGCGCGTGTGGACCGTGTGGTGAAGCAGATCGATGTCGATGACCTTTTCGCCCTGGGCCCCCTGGCGGTGCAGGACCGCGTGCAGTGGTCGTACGCCGTACGGGCAACCCACGCACACGCCCTCGCCGACGAAGCCGTTGCAGTGGCTGAACGCGCCGGCGATCAGGAGGCCCTGCTGCAGGCGTTGGCTGCATGGCGGTCGGTACACCGATCTCCCCATGTGCTCGATGAGCGGACGGCTCGCTCGGTTCGTGCCCTCGAACTCGCCGATCGGCTCGCCAGGCGCGCCGAAGGTGTCGAGTTGCGGGGTTGGCTGGCCGTCGACCACCTCGAGCGCGGCGACCGCCGAGCGTTCGAGGTGGTGGCCCAGCAGGTGGAGGCCACCATGGGCCGCTTCGGCAACCACCCACTGCACTGGTTGGCGGCCTGCCTGCGCACCCTCACCGAACAACTCGACGGACGGCCCAAGGCCATCGCCGATGCGTCGACGGCGGCCGCCACCGTCGACGTGGAGTTCGAAGTGCCGGGGCGTTGGACCTCCCTGGCCATTCTGCTGTGGCGCGCCGGTGAGTTGGCCGACGACCGCACCTTCGCCCGCAGCCTGTCCAGCAAGCATCCCGACATCTTCGATCAGGCGGCAGCCGCAGCGATGTTGGGCCTCAGCCGAGCGCGCGACGGCCACATCGGTGAGGCCCACCACCTGCTGGAGCGGGCCATGGACCGACTGCGACTCCACGAGGTCGAGATCAGTTGGTTGCTGAGTCTGCATGCGGTTGCGGATCTGGCCGCCGAACTGGGAGCGCGAACGCTTGCACCTGAACTGCTGACGCTCATGGAACCATGGGCCGACCGCAACACCATCGGTAATCACGGCACCGTCATGCTTGGTCCCATGGCGCGACCACTGGCCCGCCTGATGGCGCTCGACACCGCACCAGGCCACGAGGTGAGCGCCATGTTCGCCCGAGCCCGCGCACTGTGTGACCGAATGCGAGCACCTGCGTTCGCGGCGGAGACCGCTCTCGACGAAGCCCGGTGGCTCGCCAGCACGGGGGCGTTCCACGATGCGGCGCGCCAAGCACAGGAGGCCATCCGCCTTGCTGCACCCATCGGCGCGCTGTATCCCCGCCGCGAGGCGGAGCTCCTGCTGGACCAACTCCCCGTGGTCGTCGAGGTGGCTTTCGACTTGTCGCCACGGCAGTTGGAGGTGCTGAGGCTCATGGCCGAGGGCTGGTCGAATCCTGAGATCGCCCGACATCTGGCGTTCAGCTTGTCGACGGTGGCAAAGGAGACCTCGGAGATCTACCGCCGCCTCGACGTACCCGACCGCCACAGCGCCATCCGAATGTACCGGAGGCGCATCGATCGGTGATCCACGTCCTCCGTCGCCTAGCCTCCGAAACATCTTTCTCGGGGCTGCTGGTCGGATCGCGTACCGCTTGCCATGACGATCAAGGAGCAGCATGAACCTCTGGCGCCAGCACCGATTGACCGCTGTCATCACGTTGGTGACCATGATCATGACGGCGTTGGTGGTCACGACGTCAGCGCCGGGGGTCTCACCAGTGGCCGCTGCGGTGAGCGACTGCAACGGTGGAAGCGGGGCCGGTGAATTCGCGCTGGGCGACGGATCTGCGGGCGACCCGTACCACGTGACCAGCTCGGCGCAGCTGGTTGCCATGGGGACCAGCGACTGTCTCGACGAGCACTACCTGCAACAGGCTGACATCGCACTGGCTGGAGCCTGGACCCCGATCGGAACCTCGGGCACACCGTTCACCGGCAGCTACGACGGTGGTGGGCACGCCATCACCGGCTTGGCCGTGACCGGCGTGTCGTACCTCGGCCTGTTCGGGGCGGCCAGCAACGTCACCCTCCAGCGTCTGGCGCTGTCGGGCACCGTGTCGGCGTCCAGCACCAGAGCAGGCCTGCTGGTGGGGTCGGCCAACTCGACACTGATCAGTGACGTGAGCGTCAGCGGACGGGTGGTAGCCGCTGGAGTGAACCACGCCCATGGCGCCGGCGGCCTCGTCGGATGGGGGGACGCGTCGGTTCAGATCGTCGGAGCCACCAACAGCGCCGAGGTGGTGGGCAACGTTGCCGGAGGTTTCATCGGCTTCATGGCGGGCCACGCCACCATCAGCGCCAGCACCAACCACGGTCGCATTCTCGGAGGTAACGACGGTGGGGGCTTCGTCGGACGTCAGCAGTCGGGGAACCTGATCGCTGATTCCCTCACCAATCACGGTCACGTCTCGGCTTCCTCCACCAACGCCGGAGGACTTGCAGGTCGCATCGAGGCGGCGGTCGTCGCCACGAACAGCATGAACCTGGGTGACGTGGACGGCGGCTTCAACGTCGGCGGGTTCGTGGGCAACGTGTACCACGGTGCCACCGTCCACGCCAGCAGCAACCAGGGCCGAGTCACCGGCTCGAGCCCGTCGTCGAACGTCGGCGGACTGCTCGGCCTGGTGAACCAGGACGCCACCGTGACCAGCAGCATCAACGACGGTGACGTGGACGGCGGCAGCGCTGTGGGTGGCCTCGTTGCCCTGCTGGGCGGAGATGTCATCGTCGACACCAGCACCAACCGCGGGGTGGTCACGGCTTCGGCAGCGGGCTCGGTTGCAGGAGGCCTCATCGCCTTCTCGAACGGCAGCGCCACGATCGTCAACGGCACCAACGAGAGCGACGTGCAGGGCGCGGACCGCGCTGGCGGATTGTTGGGCTACGTGAACGTCGACGTGTCGGTCAGTGCCAGCAGCAACAGAGGCACGATCAGGGCCACCGGATCGTTCTCGAGTGCCGGCGGACTGGTGGCGTTCGCGAACCGTGACGCCGATTTCACATCGAGCACCAACGATGGCGCCGTTCATGG
>CAYMUC010000179.1:0-4629 GCA_964393535.1 uncultured Ilumatobacteraceae bacterium
GGGGGTCGAAAGACGACACGCCGTGGCCGGTGTCGAGCAGCACACCGCGTCGTCGTGCCGTCAGCAGTTCCACGAGCGGGTCGCCGTCGGGGAACAAGGTCCACGGCGCCGACCTGAAGCAATACGTCACCACATCACCTTGCTCCAACTGCGCCAACTGCCACCCCAGGGCACACGCCGAATCCTCGGCGAGACCCACGAGAAGTGGCAGGCCGGTGATGTCGCGCGCTCGACACGCCAGACGCAGTGCGCGTTCGACGGGTGCCCGACCCCGAGCTCTGGCGCTGAGGTTGACGGCGATCATCCGCACGCGGTCTGGCGCGGCGCCACAGCGCTCGACCAGCTGTTCGAGCGCCGTCGCCGTCGCCGCACTGCTCGACCAGTCGATGGCGTCGAGGCCCGCACTCCCACCGCCCTCGCCGGGCGGAGCCACGTTGATGGCGAGTACGCAGCGTGCGCCAACGGACGCCTGTGGCGCTGTCTCGACACCCTCGACCCCCGCCGCCCAGGCGGCGAAGCCGGGTGGACCGACATCGCCCTGCGAACAGCCGGTGGTGGCACCGGTGGCCAGCAGCTGTTGCGGTGACACGGCGAAGGGTCCGACCTGTCGGCCGACGTGCACGTGAAGATCGACGATGCCCGGCACCACGAGTTCGTCCCGCACGACCACGTCGGCGTCGGTGGGGTGGGCTGCTTGCCTCACCTCACGCCACACGCCTCCTTCGCTCACCAGGCGGTGACCCGAGGGTGGTCGCCCACCCGTGGGGTCGAGGAATCGGGCAATGAACCACCTGGTCACGGTCATCGGACACTCCATCGACGAGACAGGGGTGGCGCACGTGACCACCCGACTCATGGGACTCGCAGAGGTGCGGGCCGAACCTTGACGTTACATGCCGTTCATCGATATGTTCCATGTTCCATACTTCATTGATGTACGCTCCCAGTAACTAGCACCACCCATCTCGGAGGGATGACCATGGCCAAGAGATTTCGAATACTGACAGTCGTCGTCGGTGCGATGGCCCTCGGCCTCGCTGCATGCGGCAACGACGACTCCTCGACCGAAGTGTCGATCCTCGACCAGGTCAGGACCAACGGACTCCGTGTGGGCTTCGTGGGAGAGATCCCATGGTCGTTCATCGAGAACGACGGCACCGGCACGTTCACCGGCGCCGAGGCCCAGGTGGTGCAGGAATGCGCCGCGCAACTCGGCATCAACGACATCCTTCCGGTGTCGGCGCAGTTCGACTCGCTGCTGCCCGGTCTGCAGGCCAAGAGGTGGGACATGATCGCGGCGGGCATGTCACTTCGTGAGCAGCGTCTGGAGATCGCCATCGCCACCCAGCAGATGTACGGCTTCGGCGTGCGCGCACTCGTGCCGGCGGGCAACCCCGACGGCATCACCTCATGGACCGACATCAAGGACAAGGGTCTGACGGTGGGCATGGTGTCGGGCGGCAATTACCAGGACGCCGTCGAGGCCATGGGCATCTCCGTGCGACCCTACGACAGCCTGGAGTCGCAGATCTCCGACCTCGAAGCCGGCCGACTCGACGTGGTGTCGAATGCCGAGTTGTCCCTGGTGGACTACGTGCAGAAGAACCCCGGCAAGGTGGAGTTGGCCGACCCGTGGGACTACGAGGGCATCGGCGCCTCGATGCCAGCGCTGTACTTCAACAAGGACAACGTGCAGTTGCGGGACGCCTTCAACGAATGTGTGACGTCGCTGAAGACCAACGGGAAACTGGCGGAGATCCTGAGCCGCTGGGGCTTCGATCCGAACACGATCACGCCCCCCGGGCCCGGCGAGCCCCAGAGCTGACACGAGTGAGCGCAGGCGAGCCGGTCGGACCGACCTTCTTCGGGGTCCGACCGGCTCGCTTCGTCTTGTCACCGCTGTGAAAGGATCCCGTAGCCAGCACCGAGAGCCACCGTCCGACGGTTCCTGGTGTAGGTGGGGCGACCATGAATGACTCCCAGTTCGTCGACTTCGTTCGCACCCTCGGTTCAGCCGGCTGGGTGAACCTCACGCTCACGGCAGCCGCGTTCCCCCTCGCCCTCCTGGTGGCGCTGGTGATAGCGGGGTTGCGTTTCGTACCGTTCAAACCACTCGACGTCGTACTTCGTGTGTACGTCGACGTGGTTCGCTCCACTCCACTCCTACTGCAACTGTTCTTCGTCTTCTTCGGGCTACCGCTGTGGGGTATCCGTTTCGACGCATGGACGTCGGCCGTGGCCACCATGACGCTGCACTTCGGCGCCTACCAGTCCGAGGTGTTCCGGTCGGCCGTCATGGCGGTTCCCACCACGGTGAACGAGGCCTCACACTCGATGGGGCTCGACGGGTTCACCAGGTTCCGGCGGGTCACCGTGCCACTGGCCTTCCGGTTCGCCGTACCACCCAGCGCCAACACGCTCATCGACGTGTTCCGCGGTAGTGCCGTGGTGGCCCTGGTGGCGGTGCAGGACATCGTGTTCACCGGGACCATCATGCTGCAGACCTACAAAGGCCAGTCACCCACCATCTTCCTGATCATCGCCTTGTTCTTCATCGCCGTCGGCTATCCGCTCAGCATGGCGACCAAACTGCTCGAGAGGCGGTACCGAGTCCTGTGACGGCGACGCTCCTCGGCTTTGGATCGCGCGATCTCGACAGAATCCGCGGCTACCTCCCCGACCTGTGGGAGGGCTTGAAGGTCACCGTCACGGTCGCCGTGCTGGCCGCGGTGCTCGGGCTGTGTATCGGCTCACTCGTTGCGGTCGCATCACAGTCACGCTCACGTCCGTTACGGATGCTGGTCCACCTCTACGTGGGAATCGGTCGAGTGGTTCCCGAACTCATCCAGGTGTTCGTGTGGTACTACGTGCTTCCCGACTTCGGCCTCACACTCTCCCCGTATCAGGCGGGGGTGATCGCCATCGGCGTGTCGTTCGGACCCTTCGTGGCCGAAGTCCTCCGCGCCGGCATCGAGTCCGTGCCGTCATCGCAGTGGGAGGCCTCGACCGTGCTCGGGCTGTCCAGGCGCCGGGTGTGGCTCCGGGTGATCATGCCCCAGGCCACCCGCCACGTGTACCCCGTACTGTCGGGCTACATCATCTCCATCTTCAAAGCGACGTCGTTGCTGTCGTTCATCAGCCTCAGGGAAGTGTTCGCCGTGTCGAGGAACCTGGCGGCTCTGAACTTCCGCTACGTGGAGTTGTTTGCGTTGGTGATGGTGATCTACCTGCTCCTCGCCCTGCCGACCGCCTTCGGGCTGAAGTTGCTGTCACGACGTCTCTTCAGGTGGTGAGTCGGAACACAGCCGTGGCGAGCGAGGGCTGGTGGAGGTCGTCCAAGGGGTAGATCGGCCGAACGACCCTCTCGTAGGGCAGCCGGGACAGGTTGGCCGTGGTGGAGCCCTCACCGTCGGCGGTCACGATCCGGTCGACCAGCGACTCGTAGTGGGTGCGAAAGCCGTTGGGAGACTTGACCACGACGACCTCCGCCTGGGAAGGGTCGAGTCCGTGGGCGAGGAAGATGTTGCGCCCCACGAACCATGCCCGTTCCGAGGTGACCAGGATGTTCACCTCGCGACAGCAGAGCACGGCCACGTCGCCGCAGCGGCCCGCGGTGCCATCCTCGTACTGGACCACACTGGAGGGGAACAGCGACACGACGGTGGCCTCCACGGTGATCGAGGAGTTCCGGTGGTCGATGGTGCCACCGAGACGGAACGAGGCGCGGGCGCCGGCGCCCAACTTCATGGCGAGCGTCGCCGCCGGGGCGTCCACCAGCGGAACGATTGCACGCCCCCGTTGTCGAAGCGCCAGCAGTTCCTAGAGCACGCTGGTCGAGTCCCCCGACGCGCCCGAGGACGTGGCGTCTGCCTGGTCCGAGATCAGGGTGAGCCGACCGCGTTCGATGGTGGCCCCGAGGTCGGCCAGTGGCGTGAGCGTGGCACGGAACAGCGCCCGATCCGACCACAGCCGCTTCGCCAGCGACTCGGCGCAACGTATCGCCTCCGACTCGTCGTCTGACGTGGTGACCAGCACGCTGCTGCACAGATCCGTGACGTCGGTGAACGGATTGCCGATGAGAACCCCGGCCACGAGCGCCCTACCCGTGACCTCCAGCTGGCGACACTCGTCGATCAACTGGCCGTACCGTCCGGTTCGGGTGAGCAGTTCGTCGCCTCGCACCAGGATCGGTACACGCACCACGGCCGTGGTGGTGGCGAGCGGTGCCCGAAGGGCACGGTGCAAAACGTCGGCAGCTCGCCTGCCCGTCTCCACATAGTCGGTGTGAGGATAGGTGTGGTACGGCACGATGGCGTTCACACTGCGCAGCATGCGGTCGGTGAGCACGGCGTGGAGGTCGACGGTGGCGACCAGTGGTCGATCTCCGATGCGACGACGGATCTCGGCCAGCAGCCACCCGTCGGGATCCTCGTCGCGGTCGGTGACCATGGAGCCGTGCAGCACCACGGCGAACCCCGCGGCGCAACTGCGCTCGACGGCGTCGAGGATGCTCGACGTCAGGTGGCCCCACGCCTCGGGGTGCACCGGGCCGCCCGAGGGCGCCCAGGCCACGGGACCGAACTCGGGGGTGATGCCCAGCTCGCGCAGTCGAACCGCCAGTCCCTCGAC
>CAYMUC010000180.1:0-4605 GCA_964393535.1 uncultured Ilumatobacteraceae bacterium
GCGCATTTTTCACCGAACAACCAGATGATACGAGACGCGGAGCAGGCTTCGACGGGCCACCAGTAGGCAACGCCACTCGCTCGGCACCCTCGGTGACGACCACCAGGTTGACGCTGATGTTCGAGCCCCTCGCCCTACGTGACGAACACACGTCGCCAGGCCTCGTCGTGGTTCGACTCGGCGCGCGGACACTCGATGACGAAGTACTCCGTCGATCTGTCGACGAATGTCACGACCGATGGGGGATCTGGGGCTTTTCCGTGCTCGAAGTTCCCGGGGGCGACTACGAACAGTTGGTCCGGATGCGCCCGATCGTTGCCGATCGCCGACAGTTTCTCGTCGCTGCCGGCGAATCGCTGATCAACGACGGTTTCCCACTGCTTCCAACGCTCGACTCACCTCACTGGACCCTGGTACTGGCGGCGGCCACTTCTGAGCAATTCGAACGGGTCCGCGCCCACTTTCGTGGACCGCTCGACAACCCGGTCTACCGATCCAGGCAACGCTGATTTAGGCTGACGTCGTGATGAAGCCCGCCTACGACCTCTGGTACGACGCCACAAGCGTCGGAGCCGATCTGGTCGTAGAAACCTGGATCAGTCATGGGCCGCGAGCGGCAGACGAGTCCTTCGATCCGCAACCCGGCGACTGGCTGGTCGTTGGCGACGACGAAGAACCTCCCTGCCGAGCGCGCGTCACCCGGCGCAACGCCAACCGTGTGTGGGTGCAACTCGATCTTGGTCTCGCCACTAGTTCCGGAGTCGTCACAGCGACTGCGCAGCACTGACCGTCACGACCGCCGTACGCCCCATGCGGCTTACGTCGATGACGACGCCGCGGGCCAACAACGCCGGCGGAGTGGCTGCTGTGATCGAAGGATCAACTGCTCCTCCTCGAGCACGCGCACCTTGCGCCTGAACTCGCGAAGTACTTCTTGCCGGGCCTGGGTCTGGCCCAGGTTCTCGCCAGCTTCGATCCGGTGCCACTGCAGCCAACGGTGCCTATACGACCCCGAGATCCCGAGGTCGGCTGCGCCTACGTCATCAGTCAGGGAACTGGCAGTGAACTGCTGGTGGTTTGCTGACTCGGTCGTGGGAGACGCCGGCCTCGTCAGCGCACGGTGAGCGCAGCGCTTCACAGCAGCGACCTCAATTCATCATGAGGTACTGTGAAGTGTCGGCCGTCACCTGAGGGCTCGATGGCTGCAACCAGATGTGAGGAATGCCGTGAAGAGCGAACAAGCCAGCAGTGATCCCACACACGCCGAGACTTCGCTGGGCGATCCGGTGCCACCAGCGTTGGCTGGTTACTACAAGGACCTCGACGCGGGTCGGCCCTCAGCTGCGGCTGGTTGGTTCACCGAGACCGCGTGCTACGCCGTGCCTGGGCCCGGTCTCGAAACACAGCCGCGACTGGTGACGCATGGCAGCGACGCCCTGCGGAAGCGGTTCGAGGCCCGCGGTCATCTCGACCGTCGCCATGCCATTCGGTTGTGCACCGTCGAGGCCGGCCACGCGCTGGTCGAGGGCGTGGGGATCGACGGATCTGGGGTACCCACGGCCACGTTCGTGGCCAGCGCCACCATGGCCTCCGACGGCCAGATCGAGCGGTATCTGGCGTACGGCTGCGAGGGTGCTCGAGAACCGTTTCGACACGACGTCGAAGGTGCCCCCGCAGACGTGCGAGTGGTACTCGACCGATATTTCCACGCCCTCGACACCGGTGATTTCCACGAGGCCGCGGCGTGTTTCTCACCGGACGTCCTGTACTCGCATCCGCCGTATCGACACACGGGTCTCGATGGTGACCATCGGGTCGAGTTCCGGGGACGGGCAGCGCTGCTGTCAGCCTTTCAGGCTCGAGGGCGCCAACGCTTCGGTCATGCCATTCTCGTCTGTGTGCAGCGCGGTGCGCACGCGTTGCTCGAGGGCGCTGTTCACGACCTGCCCCATGGCGGCTCTGGGAGTTTCATCTCGAGTGTCAGCCTCGACGAAGCAGGGCTCATCCAGCGCTATGTCAGCTTCTACTGCGAACCATCGGTCGACTGGATCTAGTCACACGCACCACACGTGCTGGTTGGCGGTGGCAGGGGCGCTACTGGGCTCTCGAACGGGTCGGCGCTGGTGAGCGGATCCGCTTATGTGTGACTAGCCTTCGCTCGTGTTGTCCACTGCGTCACTTCGTGAGTTGCGTCGAGAGTCGGGGTTGACCCAGGCCGAGGTCGCTCGGCGAGTGGGTATCCCTGCGACCGTGGTGAGTGCCTATGAGTGTGGCCGCCGCCAGCCGTCGCTCGAGATGGCGGGTCGCCTCATCGAGGCGATGGGCTACGAGGTGTCGTTCCGTCGACGGCTCGACCCCGAGGTGCAGGCCCGCAAGCTCGTGGATGTGTTGGAATTCGCCGAGGCCTTGCCCTATCGAGCGCGGCCTCTCGCGCGAGCGCGGAGGTGACCGCATGGCATCACTCGTCGCACAGGTTCTCGGGATCGCTCACTCGCTCGACCGGGCGGGGATCGAGTGGGCTCTTGGCGGTGCGCTGGCGCTGGCTTATGCCACTGAGGAGCCGCGTGGAACACGTGATATCCACGTCAACGTGTTCGTCTCGGCGTCGGAGGTCCGGCGTGTGTTCGTTGCACTGCCCGACGGCGTGACAACGTCCACCTCCGACGAGGCACGGGTGCTCGCAGAGGATCAGGTCCGGCTCTGGTGGGACGGGACACCGATCGATCTGTTTTTCGCTGCCGCACCCTTCCACGCCGAGGTCGCCAACCGCATTCGACGGGTGCCCTTCGCCGGAGCTGAGGTGAAGGTGCTGTGTGCAGAGGACCTCGCCGTGTTCAAGGCCATGTTCGATCGTCCCAAGGACTGGGTGGACATCGACGAGATGGCGAACTCGGGTGCGCTCGACCGAACCGTGGCTGCGCAGCGTCTGGAGAACCTCCTGGGGCCGGAGGACCCGAGAGTGGGGCGGTTGGCCACCAGGGCATACCCCACATAGAGACATCGAGTAGGCCAAGCGCGACGCGCTCGGGATTCATGATGTCGCCATCGTCGGTGGCGACTGTGCAGTCGCACCGCCGAGACCCACTCGCCACGCATGACCTACGCCATGCCGATGCGGAGTGGGGACAAGAGCACGGGGCGTTCAGCGAACCGGACCTCCAAGCAGACCCCCGGTCGATGCAGATCACCGACGACGCCGTCAGCGGCCCATCCACACGTGGCTCATGGCCACCGCGCAGTCATGCACGCCTTCGACCTCCTGCCAGCCGATCAGGCCCGCTCCAGGGCGGGTGACCTGGCTGAGGCTCATACTCGTCGGAGACTCCTGTAACACCGTGGAGAATTTCTGCTCGGTGGCATCGTTGACGGTTCGGGTGCGCCGCAGATCGCTGAACAACGCTCCGTTGCCTGTGTCGTCCAGCATGAGTACATCGCCGGTCACACGGTCGAGGTCGAACCACGTGATCAACGTCTCCCAGTTCCTGAACCTCGCCGGATCCGGGTTGAGGTTCACCGGCTCGGGGAAGGTCGCCGTGTTGCCGAACACGACGGGGCGATAGTCCACCGCAACCTCGGGTCGAGCGCCCGAGATCCTCCGGTTGAGCACGCCTTCGACCTGCCACAGCGTCTGGCTGTCGACTCCACGCATCTCCACCGCCACGCCCTCGTTGATCAGGGCGTCGGTCAGTGGGATGCGAGCGGACTCCAGCCAACCTCCGGCCATGCACGGCTGCGGCCCGTGCGCCAACAACTGCACCGTGAGCGGTGTGGACGTGCCCAGCGACTCGGCGCGCTGCACGCGGGCGTTGCGGGAGTACACCACCAGATAGGGACCATCGATCCAAGACCGGCCCGTGATCGTGGTCGGGAAGTCGTCGAGGGGTGGGGCCACCCACCCGGTCCATGACGAGGTCCCCAGCGAACGGCGCAGGGGTAGCGCTGTGGCACCGGCGAAGACCCGCCGGTTCGCCTCCGGGGTCACCGTCCACGTGCTCGGTGTCTCGGCCACGAGGGCACGGTTCAGCGGCGCGGTGTACGCCGGCGATGCACCCACCTGGGCGAACGATCGTCCGGTGAGCAGTGACCACAGATTGCGCAGCGACAGCCTCGCCACGGCACCGCCGGAGGTGGTGTTGCCGACGCTGTCGGTGCCGACACGGTCGTCCGTGATCATCACGCGCCCCGGATCGGAGGGGTGGATACCCAACCATCCCTGGAGCACCTGGTTCACGGTGACGCGATCACCCGCCGGGAGAGGCCGGTTGTACTCGCGCACCGCCTGGTCCAGCACGGCGATGGCCCCGGCGACATGCGGCGCCGCCATCGAGGTCCCCGTCTTGGGCTCCACCGTGGGACGCCCTCGCTCGTCGACCGAGGCCGCATAGATGGCGGTTCCCGGAGCGAACAGCGTGGTGCGGTTGGGATGGAAATCGGTCGACGTGCTGGGTTCGTCTCCCTTGGTGGAGTTGGCGACGATCACCATGGATGTCTCGCACTCGGCCCAACGGAAGCGACCTCCGTTGCCGTTCGACTTCACCAACTGCACACCGGCGGCGAACGCCACCCCGGCGGCGGCCGCAGAGGCCGGATTGTTCCAGGTGGTCA
>CAYMUC010000181.1:0-4513 GCA_964393535.1 uncultured Ilumatobacteraceae bacterium
CCCACGCGTCATGGTCACGACTCCGGGAAGGTCGTACATGCGAAAGGCCGCCATGGCGGCCCGTCGCCGGCTGGCCATGGCAAGGTCGGATGGAACGTCCGAGCGCATGGCCAGATCGGTCCATCGGCGCCGAGCGGTACCGACATCACCGGCGAGCCACGCGGCCTGAGCGCGTAACAAGTGCGCCTCCGGCTCGTCGCTCACCTGGTCGAGGAACGGTAGGGCGACCTCGGCGAGCCGGGAGTCGACGGCATTACGGGCCGCCGCCAACAGGCGCTCACGACGGGGGTTGGTGGCAATGGCGATGGCGCGTTGGCGTGCCTGAAGGGCCACCAGGCTGGCGCCGCGGCGCTCGGCGTCGGCCGCCAAGGCGTCGAGGGCCTCCGCTGCGGTGTCGTCGGGGCCGGTGGCAGCTGCCGCAAGGTGCCACCCGGCGTGCTGGACGTCGGCGATGGTGGCAAGGGTGGCGTGAAGGGACCGTCGTTCTGCTGGTGTGATGCCCTGGACGGCAGCGGTGCGGACTATCGGGTGTCGGAACGTCACAGCCTCCTTCGACAGGTCGATGAGTGCCAGGGCCTCGGCTGGGGCGAGCACCGCAGTGGAGTTGTCCAGGTCGAGGAGCGTTGCCAACGAGTCGACGGCTTGGTACGGCGCCAGGGCGCATGCGGCGAGCAGTTTTCGGGTGTCACCAGGCAGAGAGTCCAACTGGTTCGCCAGCGTCGCATCAACCTTCACCAGGTCGGTGAGTGGCTCGGGAAGAGGGGCGCGCCCCCGCAACTGATCGTCATCGAGGCTGTCGATCATCTGGGTGAGTACCAGGGGTAGGCCACCTGCATGCTCGATCAGCACCTCGGCCACGGCGGCAGCGGTCCCGCGATCGCGGGCGATCAATCGCATCGCATCGGGCGTCAGGGGTTCGAGAGAGATGGGAGTCGCGGTGGTTCCGGGATGGCCTGGATGCTGGGCCGTGAGGACACCGACCCCGGTGGACTGAAGGCGTCGAGAGACGAAGCGCAGCACGCGGGTGGTGGAGTCGTCGAGCCACTGGAGATCGTCGACCAGCACGATGGTGGGTTCGTCCGAGAAGGTCAGCAGGAACAGCACCGACATGCCCACCGACACGTCATCGACCTGGCCCGACTCGCCCAGACGCATCGCCCGCATGAGGGTGTTGCGTGGGCGTTCGTCGAACAGTGGCAACTGCGTGAGGTGCGGCGCCACCAACTGGCTGAGGCCGGCCCAGGTCGTGGCCATCTCCTCGGGATGTCCGGTGATGCGCAGGACGCGCAGCGACCGCGCCGTTGCACTGGCGGCAGCCCAGTCGAGCAGGGCGGTCTTTCCCACGCCAGCAGTGCCATCGAGGTGCAGCGAGCCACCGGCGCCCTGTGCGACGCCGTCGAGCCAGCGTTGCACCAACGCCTTCACGTCGTCACGCCCGCGCAGCACGCTCGTACAGTACGGCGCAGAACCTGCACCTCCGGTCACTGTGGAATGCTGTGACGCCATGAAAGGCCTGATGCAGGACGTCCCGCTCACCCTCGACCATCTGTTCGACCGAGCGGAGCGCTACCACCACCACAAGACGATCGTCACCGCGACGGGTTCTGGTCGTGAACGCACGACCTACGGCGAGTGGGCTCAGCGCACTCGCCGCCTGGCAGGCGTGCTGGATCATCTGGGTATCTCGGCCGACGGCCGCGTAGCCACCTTCGGATGGAACACCGCACGGCATCTCGAGTTGTACTTCGCTGCACCCTGCAGTGGTCGGGTGCTGCACACGCTGAACATCAGGCTGTTCCCCGAGCAACTCACGTACATCGTGAACCATGCCGAGGACGAGGTGATTTTCGTCGATCGATCGCTGCTGGGACTGCTGGCACCGTTGCTACCCACGTTCTCCACGGTGCGGCACCTCGTGTTGATGGACGACGGCAAGGGCGACGTCCCGGGCGATCTCGCCGGCCACGAACTCCTCGACTACGAGCAACTCCTGGGGTCGGCATCGCCCGCAGAGTTCCGCGTGGACGACGAGAACCGGGCTGCCAGCATGTGTTACACGAGCGGCACCACGGGAAACCCCAAAGGTGTCGTCTACAGCCACCGCAGTACGTTCCTCCACACGATGGGTGCCATGACGGTGGATTCGTTGGGGGCGCGTGAGTCGGACGTCATCCTGCCCGTGGTTCCCATGTTCCACGCCAATGCCTGGGGGTTGGCCCACGCCGCCGTGGCGGCCGGGTCGTCGCTGGTCATGCCCGGCCCCGACCTGTCGGGTCCGGCGATCGCCGATCTCATCGTGAGCGAACGGGTCACCGTGGCAGCTGGCGTGCCGACGATCTGGATGCAGGTGCTGCCCGAGTTGAAAGGGCGCAACACCTCGTCGCTGCGGGCTATTCCCTGCGGTGGATCGGCGGTGCCCAAGGCCTTGTCCGAGGCCTACCGCGAGCAACTGGGTCTGCCCATCTTGCAGGCATGGGGCATGACCGAGACCAGTCCTATCGCTGCTGTGTGCACCCTCGACGCCGATGAGGCGCACCTCCCCGCACCGGAACAGGCGGACCTGCGAGCAACGGTCGGGCGCATCAACTTCGGTGTCGAGTGTCGTGTGGTGGAACCTGGCACCACGACCGCGGTGCCCTGGGATGGCGAGACCAGCGGGGAACTGCAGTGCCGCGGCAATTGGATCGCCGCCACCTACTACGACGACGAGCGAGCGGGGGAGAGCTTTACCGCCGATGGGTGGCTGCGCACCGGTGACGTGGCCACTATGGACGCTCGTGGTCGCATCAGGTTGGTCGACCGCACCAAGGACCTCATCAAGTCGGGTGGCGAGTGGATCTCGTCGGTCGAATTGGAGAACGAGTTGATGGCGCATCCGTCCATTCGAGAGGCCGCCGTGATCGGCGTGCCCCATCCCCGGTGGTCGGAACGTCCGCTTGCCTGTGTGGTGTTGGAAGCGGGTGCCGTGCTCTCCAAGGACGAGGTCCTCGCCTATCTGGCGCCGAGAGTGGCGAAGTGGCAGCTGCCCGACGATGTGGTGTTCATCGACGAAGTGCCCAAGACCAGTGTGGGCAAGTTCTCGAAGAAGACCCTGCGCGACAGGTTCGCCGACTACGTGCTCCCCGAAGGTTCATAAGTCCGTCACCGTCGAGTATGATGACCGTATGAGCAAAGCGCGCATCACGATCACCGTCGACGGCGAAGTGCTCGACGAAGTGTCCTTGGTGGTGGAGGCCGGCGCCGCCGAGTCCACCAGTGCCTGGATCTCGGCGGCCATCGCCGATCGACTGGAGCACGAACGAAGGTTGGAGGCGATGGGGGCGGCCATTGCCGACTACGAGGCCGAGTTCGGCGCCTTCACCGAGGAAGAACTCGAGCGGCAGGCGCAGATGGATCGTGATGCGGCGGCCATGGTGCGTCAACGCATCGCCAACGCCTCATGACGGTGCTGCTCGATGCCGGGGCTCTTATGGCGCTCGAGCGGAGTGATCGCCTGATCTGGGGGCGCCTCGAGGTGGCTCGCCGTCGGAGGATTCGCGTGATCACGCACGGGGGTGTCGTGGCCCAGGTGTGGCGCGGTGGTCGTGCTCGCCAGGCTCGGCTGGCCGCCGCGCTCGCCGGAGTGTCCGTCGTGCCGCTCGACGACCTACTGGCACGCCGCGCCGGGTTGTTGTTGGCGGCTACCGGTCTCACCGATGCCATCGACGCTGCGCTCGCTGCGCTGGCCGACCACGGCGACGTGCTGTACACCTCCGATCCCGACGACATGGGCCGCTTGGTCGTGCCCTTCGGTCGACGGGTCAACGTGGTGCCCGTGTGAGCGTCACATGCGCTTGGCGTCGATGACCCGCTGCAGAAACTGACGGGTGCGCTCTTCCACGGGATTCGTGAGCACCTGATCCGGTGGCCCCTGCTCCAAGATGCGGCCCTCGTGCAGAAAGCACACCCGGTCGCTGATCTCGCGGGCAAACCCCATCTCGTGCGTGGCCAAGATCATGGTCAGGCCATCGCGCTTCAACTCCCGCACCACGTCAAACACCTCACCCACCAGTTCGGGGTCGAGCGCCGAGGTGATCTCGTCGAGCAGCAGTACTTCGGGTTCCACTGCCAAGGCGCGGGCGATGGCGACGCGTTGTTGCTGGCCGCCCGACAACTGATCGGGGTAGGAACCAGTCTTGTCACCCAGGCCGAACCGCTCCAGCAGGCCGCGAGCGTGATCACGCGACGAACGTCGCCGTTCGTCGAGCACTTTCGAGCGGGCGAGCGCCACGTTGTCCAGTGCCGACAGGTGGCGGAACAGATGGAAACTCTGAAACACCATGCCGATGCGGCGACGAATGGGATCGGGATTCAGCCCAGGCGTGGTGAGATCGAGGTCGCCGAGCAGGATGGAGCCGTCGTCGACCTGCTCCAGCAGGTTCACGCATCTCAGCAGCGTGCTCTTGCCCGATCCCGAGGCTCCGATGAGTGAGATGACCTCGCTCTCGGCTACGTCGAGGTCGATGCCGTGGAG
>CAYMUC010000182.1:0-4436 GCA_964393535.1 uncultured Ilumatobacteraceae bacterium
TCGACGGCATCCCCACCGAGGTCGCCGTCGCAGTGGAAGGCACCACCGGCCTCGTGCTCGCCGGTGACGGCTTCGAGTTGCGCCTGGCTGGCGAGTGCTCCAGTGCCTGCCCCGTCACCACCGATGCCTCCGGCCGGCCGGTGCTCACCCTCGAGAGCCAAGGCTTCACCCAACTCGGCGGCACCGGTTACCGGGCCGGCACCCCCATCACCGTGTGGCTGTTCTCAGAACCCACCTTCCTCGGGCAATTCACCGTGAACCCCGACGGGACGTTCACCGGTACCGTTCCCCTGGCGGGCATCGCGGCAGGCGAACACACCCTGCAGATCGCCGGCACCACCCCCGAAGGCCAACCCCGCACGCTCAACGTCGGCGTCATCGTGAACCCACAGCCAGCACCCACCCCCGGCAACGGCGAGCTCCCCAGCACCGGCACCAACGCGACGCCGCTCCTGATCGCAGCGCTCACCCTGCTGGGCCTCGGACTGGTGACCATGACCCGCCGCCGCACTGCGTAGTCCTGCCAGCCCCTTTGGCGTCAGACTGGCAACGTGTCACCAATCGGTTGGCACCATTCACATTCGGCCACGAGACCGCTACATCGCGCCCCCGCGACAGCTAACTCTTGAACAGGAACTCGGCGTCCTCGGGCGACAACAGCAGGTCGATCTCGTCGCGCAGCACCCGGTGCTCAGCCAGCGTGGGGTCGGCATCCACGATGGTGAAGGCCGCCTCACGTGCCAACGCCACCAACTCGCGATCACGGCGAAGCGACGCCAAACGCAAATCGCTGCGGCCCTTCTGCGCCGTGGACATCAGCGTGCCCTCACCCCGCAGATCCAGGTCCACCTCGGCCAACTCGAACCCGTCGTCGCTGTCGACCAACGCCTGCACCTTGGGATGGTGTGCACCGTCCAGATCGGTGACCAGCCAACAGCGTGACGCCGCCGCGCCTCGCCCCACCCGGCCTCGCAACTGGTGCAACTGGGCGATGCCGAAGCGGTCGGCGTCGAGCACCACCATCACGGTCGCGTTGGGCACGTCCACACCCACCTCGATCACCGTGGTGCTCACCAGCACATCGAGGTCACGCCGCCGAAACGCCTCCATGACCGACTCCTTGTCGGCAGCCGCCATGCGACCGTGCAACAACCCCAGACGCAACCCGGCCAACTCCCCCGCCGACAGATCCTCGAACGTCGCCTCGGCCGAGGCCACCTCCACCTTGTCGCTGTCTTCCACCAACGGACACACCACATAGGCCTGACGACCCTCGGCCACTTCGGCCCGCACGTCGGCCCAGGCCTGTGCCGTGAGCAACGGCCCATCGGCCCAGCGCGTCACGATGGGCGTGCGTCCCGGTGGCTTCTGGCGCAACACACTCACGTCCAAGTCGCCGTACACCGTCATGGCGGCAGTGCGGGGAATGGGCGTGGCGGTCATCACCAACACGTCGGGCACCATGCCGTTGGCCTCCATGCCCTTGTCGCGCAGTTGGGCCCGTTGTTCCACACCAAAGCGGTGCTGTTCGTCGATGACCACCACACCCAGGCTGTGGAACCGCACGCCTTCCTGGATCAGTGCATGAGTGCCGATGACCAGGTCCACCGACCCGTCTTCCAGGCCAGCCAACACGCCCTTGCGTTCGCCGCCGGTCACCCGGTTGGTCAGCAACTCCACCCGCAACGGTCGGTCGCCGAACAGGTTGCCCGGGTCGGGCACCGTCACCCCCTCGAGCAGTCGCCGCACGCCGGCCGCATGCTGTTCGGCCAGCACCTCGGTGGGCGCCATGAGCGCCCCTTGGTGTCCGCCTTGCACCGCCACCAGCAACGCCGACACCGCCACCACGGTCTTGCCCGACCCCACATCGCCCTGGAGCAGACGGTGCATGGGCTGCGCAGCCGCCAGATCGGCGTCGATCTCGGCCAACACACTGCGCTGATCACCGGTGAGATCGAACGGCAACGCCTCGTGGAAACGCTGCACCAGTGCACCCGCCAGACCACCTACGTGGCGCACCCCCAGCGAGGCCCGTTCCACCGCTCGTTTGCGCACCACCAGCACCGTCTGAACCCGTAGTAACTCGTCGAAGGCCAGGCGTCGCCGCGCCGCCTCTTTGGTGCGCAGGCTGTCGGGCAGATGGATACCCCGCAGCGCATCACGCCGGGTCATAAGCCCGTAGCGCTCACGCAGCGAATCGGGTAGCGGGTCGGCGAGGCCGCGTGCTTCGCATCGGTCCAGCGCGTTCTCCACCCAGCCCGCCAACTCCCAGGTGTGCAGCTGCGCCTTGTCGCTCTGGGGGTAGATGGGCACGATGCGCCCGGTGCGGTCACCAATGAGGTCCACCACCGGGTTGGTCATCTGCATGCCACCCCGGAACACTTCGACCTTGCCGAACAACGCCACCGCCAGGCCTTCACGCAACTGCTTCTCACGCCACGGTTGGTTGAAGAACACGGCGTGCAGACGCCCCGAACCGTCGCCCACCAATGCCGTCACCATGGTCTTGCGTCCACGTGTGACCCGCTTGGTCACCGAGCGAACCGTCACCAACACCAGTGCTTCGTCGCCCGCCACCAGGTCGGCCACCCGTGCTTCGTTGGTGCGGTCCACCCACCGCCTCGGGTAGTACGACACCAGGTCCAGCACGGTGTCGATACCCAGCGTGGCTAGCGACGCCTGCTTGCGCTCCCCCACGCCTCGCAACCGGTCGACGCCGATGGCGGCCAGTTCGCCAAGCGCGATGGGGCCGCTCACTCCGCTCCGAACAGATACGGGTACAGGGGTTGGCCCCCCACATGCCAGTCGACGCTCGCCTCCGGACGGTGTTGGGCCAACCAGTCTTGGATCGCCGTGTCGGTGTCGTGACTGGCGCCTTCACCAGCCAGCACCGTCACCAACTCGCAGTCTGGCTCCACCACATGCTCGACCAGGCGCACGGCGGCATCGGTGAGCGTGGAGGCGATGGCCACGATGCCCTCCCCCGATGCCAACCCGATCCAGTCGCCCTCTGTCACCTGGCCCACAGGCGTGGAAGCGTCGCGCACGGCGCAGGTCACCTCACCGGTGCGAACACCGTTGGTGGCGGCGCTCATCACATCGGCATTCCACCCGGAACCCTGGCTGGCGTCGAAGACCACCAGTGCGCTGAGCGCCTCGGTCACGCTGCGGGTGGGCACCACGCTGACCGTGAAGGTGACGAACGCGTGTACCTGCAGTGCCACGGGAATGATGTTGGCGTTGTTGGGAAGGATCACCACTTCGGTGGCGCCGGTGGCAGCGACGACGGCCTCCGCGGCCTCGATCAACTCGGCGGTGGAGGGGTTCATGGTCTGCCCGCCCGTGACCACCCGTGCTACGCCCAACGACCTGAGCAGCCGGGCCACGCCGTCGCCGTTGGCCACGGCGACCACCGCACTCACCGGTGCCTCCACGCCGGGTCCCGCCAGCAATGGATCGACGTGCACGATCTGGTCGAACAGATCGGTCACCCGAATGTCCCGTGGCCGACCCCCTGCGTCCAACGCCGCTTCGATGGCGGCACCGACGTCATTGGTGTGGATGTGACAGTTCCACAGTCCTTCGCCACCCACCACGGCGATCGAGTCGCCGATCTCGGCCCAGGCAGCCTTGAACGCGTCGCTGTGCTCGTCGGCGAGGTCCAAGAAGAACATGACCTCGAACCGCAGATCGGCCACCGACGACTCTCCTTCACGGCGACGCCTGGCCGCACCACCATCGGCACTGTCGACGACAGCCGACTCCACATCGCCGAGTTCCTCGAGGTCGGCGACGGGTTCGCCGTCCAGGGCCTGCAGTGCGGCGTCGAAGAACAGCACGAAGCCCGCCGCACCGGCGTCGACCACCCCGGCCTCGGCCAGTGCCGGCAACTGCTGTGGTGTACGGGCCAACGCCGCTCGTGCTGCGGTGCGCACCGTGCGCAGCATGTCCGCCGGCGAGATGTGCTCGTCGCTGCGCACCGCTGCGGCCGCCGCCTCGGCTGCTTCTCGGGCGACAGTGAGAATGGTTCCCTCCTTGGGGCGTACCACGGCGGCGTAGGCAGAGGTGGAGGCTGCGTGGAGTGCATCGCTGAGATGACGAGCCGACGCCCCGCCGGCTGCCGCCGTCCCCGCCACGATGCCAGCGAACCCCCGCAACAGTTGGCTGAGGATCACCCCGCTGTTGCCCCGGGCGCCCATGAGCGACCCGTGACTGATGGCCGCACACGTGGCGGGCAGGTCGGCCGCTGCGGCCTCCATGGCTTCAACCGTGGCATCGAGGGTGCGGGCCATGTTGGTCCCGGTGTCGCCGTCGGGCACCGGGTACACGTTCCACCGGTTCAGCACCCCTGCGTGGCGGCGCACAGCATCGCGGTAGGCCACCAGGGTCGCGCGCACTGCAGCGACGTCGAGTGGCTGAGCGGTGGCGTCCCCGTT
>CAYMUC010000183.1:0-4386 GCA_964393535.1 uncultured Ilumatobacteraceae bacterium
CGAGGAACACCATATTCTTCACGTACAACATGAGTTCCTTGGGCATGCGCGCTCCGTATCCCAACAGTGCCTTGACCACACGCTGAACCTCGTTCACCAGTTCCTCGCCCGACAGCGTGGTGGGGTCCACCGCCGGCTGGTCCAGACGAAGGTCGCTGATGACGGCGTCGAGGTCGGTGTCGGCAGGCAGCGCGCCGAGGTCGCGCAGCGCGGCCATCTGACCCTTTACATCGTTGGTCATAGCGCCCAGCATCATGCGTAGGAACGCCATACGCCGCGCCTGGCTGAGACGCCCCACGATGCCGAAGTCCAGCAACGCCGTGCGGCCGTCGGACATCACGAACAGGTTGCCGCCATGTAGGTCGCCGTGGAACAGGCCGTGCACCATGGCCCCTTCCATGAGGGTGATCATCTGCGAGCGCACCACTTCATGGGTGTCGATGCCAGCGGCTTGCATCCCTTCCACATCATCGAAGCCGAAGCCGTGCAGTCGCTCCATGACCAACACGCGCCTGGTGACCAGGCGTGGGTGCGGGCGGGGCACGATGAACGACGTCTGGCCCAGGTCGTGCAGCACGCCGGCCATGTCCAACATGTTGGCGGCTTCCACTCGGAAGTCGAGTTCCTCCACGATGGTCTCGGCGAACAACTCCACCAACGCCGGTGGGTTGGCCAGGGCAGCAATGGGGATACGGCCCACCAACGCCGGCGCTAGCCACGACATCACCCGCAGGTCACGTCGCACCAGGGTGGCCACCTGAGGGCGTTGTACCTTCACGACCACTTCCTCGCCGGTGGTCAGGCGTGCAAGATGCACCTGGGCGATGGACGCCGCCGCCAGGGGAGTGCGGGAGAACTCGGCGAACACATCTTCGAGGCGTGCACCCAGATCGGTCTCCACCGTCCGACGCACCGAGTCGAACGATTCGGCCGGTACCTGATCGCGGCAGAGTTTGAACTCGCGCACCAACTCAGGTGGGAACAGCCCTTCACCGCTGGAGATGATCTGACCCAACTTGATGTACGTGGGGCCCAACGCCTCGACGGCACGCCGGAGTCGCTTGGACACGTCGGCCCGACTGGCGGCGGCATCGGCGAAGCCGCCACGGCGCTTGGTGACGAACCACGGCACGATGGCTCCGGCGAGCCGTCCCACCACCGTGACGACCCGACTGCCCGGAGGCGTCTTGCGGGCCCGTGTGAGTTCGGGTACCTCGCCGTGGGCATTGCGTCGCAGCGCGGTCGCCACCGTGAGCCACCGAATGTCGTCACGGTCGAGGGACCACGGCGGCGTCTCGCTGAACGCACCCCAGGAACGGTCGTCGAGAGTGCCGTCCAGTTGCGTCGTCATGGGGTCAGTCTGCCGGAGGATCGGCGAGCCTGCGTCGCTGGACCCCCACCCCGGCAGACGTGCCACATGCCACCACTAGCATCGGCCCATGACTGGTCCGTTGACGGGAATCCGGGTGATCGAACTAGGCGTGTGGGTGGCGGGGCCCGCAGCCGGGGGCATCATGGCCGACTGGGGTGCCGACGTGATCAAGGTGGAACCCCCGGCCGGCGATCCACAACGCCGGGTGTTCGGCGCCTTGGGTGTGGCCGATCAGGCGGGCTTGCCGCCCTTCGAGATCGACAACCGTGGCAAGCGATCCGTGGTGCTGGACCTCACCACCGACGACGGACGACAGAACATGGAACGCCTGCTCGCCACCGCCGACGTGTTCATCACCAACCTGCGGGTGGATGCTCTCGAGCGATTGGGGTTGGACCATGAAGGCGTGCTCGAGCGGCATCCGACACTGGTGTATGGCAGCCTCACCGGGTACGGACTGGACGGTCCCGACCGAGCTCGGGCTGGCTACGACGTGGGGGCGTTCTGGGCGCGCAGTGGGGTGGCGCACACGTTCATGCCGCCTGGCGAGTTGCCACCGCCGCTGCGCAGTGGTTTCGGTGATCACATCACTGGCATGGCACTGGCCACCGGAGTGCTGGCAAAGCTGGTGGAGCGCAGCACCACCGGCCGGGGCGGCTTGGCGGCCACCAGTCTGCTGCGTACCGGCCTGTACACCATCGGTTGGGACGTGGGCATTCAGTTGCGCTTCGACAAGCGCGAGAGCACCAGGCCTCGGCATCTCAACCGGGCGCCCCTGGTGCTGTGCTACCAGGCCGGCGATGGCGACGGGTTCTGGCTGCTGGGCCTCGAAGCCGACCGGCACTGGCCTGGGTTGGTGGCGGCCGTGGAGCGACCCGAGTGGCTCGCCGACGAACGATTCGTGGACGCCCGTGCCCGCAATCGCAACAGCGAGGCGCTCATCGCTGCGCTGGACGTCCGTTTCGCCGAGGAGCCCATGGACCACTGGCGGAAGCGTTTCGACGAGCACGATGTGTGGTGGGCGCCCATCAACTCCATTCCCGAAGCATTGGCCGACCCTCAGGTGCAGGCCAGTGGAGCCATCATCGAGGTGACACCACGACCGGGCGAGGCGCCCTACCGGGCAGTGGCCACGCCCATCGACTTCGACCGCCAGGTGATGCGACCCGGACCGGTGCCCGAGTTGGGGGAGCACACCGCCGAGGTACTGGCGGAACTCGAAGGCTGAGGCGAGCTGACCTAACGCGCGGCGATGGCGCTCAGCACGTCGTCGGCCAACTCGGCTCGGCAGACCAGGAAGTCGGGTAGCCACGGATCGGGTGCGTTGTAGACCAACGGCGATCCATCGATGCGGCTCACGTGGAGACCAGACGCGGCGGCCACCGCAGCTGGTGCCGCCGTGTCCCATTGATACATGCCGCCGTCGTGCACGTAGATGTCGGCCTCGCCGAGGATCACCGCCATGGTCTTGGCACCTGCCGATCCCAGTCTGATGGCATCGCAGTCGAGTTGCCGGGCCACCACGCCCGCCACATACGGGGCGCGGAACCGCGACGTCACCAATCGAGGCCGCTCTCTGTTGGGGGGCGGCAGCGTCGGGGCCGGTTCCGTGGCGAATACCGCCCCTAGCGCTGGCAGCGAGACGGCAGCAGCGGACAAGGCGCCCTGCTCCCACAGTGCGACATGCACCGCCCAGTCCACTCGCCCGGGTTCGCCGTACTCGTTGGTGCCGTCCAGTGGGTCCACGATCCACACACGGTCGGCACCGAGGCGGCGTCGGTCGTCGGCACCTTCTTCCGACAACACGATGTCGTCGGGTCGGGCCGCAGCAAGTTCATCCACGAGGAGCCGGTGCGCCGCCTGATCGCCGGCGTCCATGACCTGCCACGACGACGCCCCGCGCTGCCACATGCGCTCGCGAAGACCTACGAGCAGACGCCCGGCCTCGACGGCCAGTCGGGTCGCCAGTTCGGCGTCGTCGGCAGTTCCCGGGTGTGTCACCGGGTGAGGGGCTTGTAGGTGATGCGGTGCGGCTGGTCGGCGGCCGACCCCAATTCCTTGCGTCGCCACGCCTCGTAGTCGCTGAAGTTGCCTTCGAACCACCGCACCACGCTGTCGCCTTCGAAGGCCAACACATGCGTGGCGATGCGGTCGAGGAACCACCGGTCGTGGCTGATCACCACGGCACAACCCGGGAACGACTCGAGGCCGTCCTCGAGCGCGCGCAGCGTGTCCACGTCCAGGTCGTTGGTTGGTTCGTCGAGCAGCAGCACGTTGCCGCCGCGACGAAGCACCTTGGCCAGGTGCACCCGGTTCCGCTCACCACCCGAGAGGTCACCGACGAGCTTCTGCTGGTCCGAGCCCTTGAAGTTGAACGACGCCACATACGCCCGGCCGTGCACTTCACGGTTGCCCACCTTCAGGTGTTCCACACCACCGGTGATCTCCTCGTACACGGTCTTGGCGGGGTCCAGCGCGTCACGGCTCTGGTCCACGTAACACAACTGCACGGTGTCACCCACCCGAATGCCGCCCTGGTCGGGAGCCTCTTGGCCGGTGAGCATGCGGAACAGCGTGGTCTTACCGGCACCGTTGGGACCGATGATGCCCACGATGCCGGCGCGGGGAAGCGTGAACGACAGATCGTCGATGAGCAGGCGATCACCGAACCCCTTCGACAGGTTCGACACCTCGATGACGGTGTCGCCCAGGCGCGGCCCGGGCGGAATGGCGATCTCCAGACGATCCGGACCGCGCTCGGCCTCCTCGGCCTCGGCCTGCAACTTGTCGTAGGCCGCCAGACGCGCCTTGCCCTTGGCCTGACGGGCCTTGGGTGCCATGCGCACCCACTCGAGTTCTCGCTCGAGGGTGCGACGACGAACCTCGTTGCTGCGCTCCTCGCGGGAGAGGCGTTCCTGCTTCTGCTGCAGCCAGCTCGTGTAGTTGCCCTCGAAGGGGAACCCCTTGCCGCGGTCCAACTCGAGGATCCACTTGGCGACGTTGTCCAGGAAGTA
>CAYMUC010000184.1:0-4313 GCA_964393535.1 uncultured Ilumatobacteraceae bacterium
CAACGGTGGCGTGCCGCCGTCCGGTCACGCAACGCCCTTGCGCGACTTCATCGATCCGGATCTGTTGCAGTACGACCAGGTCTGGGCGGCCGCCGGCAACTGGCACGACGTGTTCGGAATCGAACCGCACCAGTTGGTCGAGGCCAGCGGGGGAGAGGTCACCGACCTCGAACGGAGCTGATCACCTCGAGATGCTGAATAGTCTGCCTGAATGATCGCGATCGTCGTCGACACCTGCGACCCGGTGGGGCTTGCCGGATTCTGGGTGGAGTTGCTGGGTGCGTCGATCGATGGGCGGAGTGCGACATCGGACTGGGTGGCGTTGGAGGGATTGCCCGGAATCGGCTACCTCGCTTTCCAACGTGTGCCGGAGCCGAAAGTCGGGAAGAACCGGATCCACCTCGATCTTCTCGTCGAAGAGCTCGAACGATCGATCGAACGCGCTGTCG
Source organism: uncultured Ilumatobacteraceae bacterium (assembly GCA_964393535.1). GTDB lineage: Bacteria > Actinomycetota > Acidimicrobiia > Acidimicrobiales > Ilumatobacteraceae > CAYMUC01. The sequence continues at coordinate 450 of CAYMUC010000184.1, forward strand.
AGCTCGGAGCAACCAGAGTGGGCGAAATCGTCGAAGAGGCAACGAATCGGTTCCATGTCATGAGGGATCCAGAGGGAAACGAGTTCTGTTTCGTGATGCCTCATCGCTGAGGGCCGCCGACCCCAGTCATTCGGCCACAGGTTCGGCCGTCACGCCGCGAACACTGGTCTGCGACGTGGCCTCACTCTGCGGCCGCAGGCTGGGTGAGTGCCGCGGTAGCCGTGGAGAACATGGTCGACTTGATGGCTCCCAAGGTTCCACGGTCCTTGCCTGCGAGGCGTGACACCATGCTGTGGGCGACGTCTGCCAGTTCCTCGATGGTGCAGATCCTGTCCACGATCCCAGCGTCCAGTGCCGCTTGTGCATCGAACCGCTTGCCGGTTGTCATGGCGTCGAGCGCGGTCCGCGGTGAGAGCTTCGATTGGATCAATGCGCTCATTCCCGCCGTGAACGGGATGTTGATGTCGACCTCGGGTAGGCAGAAGAAGCCACGGCCAGTGCGCATCACGCGGTAGTCGCAGGCCAGTGCGAGCATGGCTCCTGCAGCGAAGCAGTGACCGTTGATGGCGCACACCGTGGGTACCGGCAAGGTGAGCACCCGGCGCAGCATCTCGTGCACCTGTGTCACGTAGGGCTGCAACTCGTTCGGATGTGCCTGCAGCCATTCGAGATCCAGCCCATTGGAGAAGAACTTGCCCGACGCGGTGACCTGTAGGGCCACCGGCTCGCTGCTTTCACTTACCTGGGTGAGGGCGGCGGAGACATCCGCAATCAGTTCCGGCGAGAAGCGGTTCTCGTCATCTCCCAGGCTCAACGTCCACACAGGTGGCGTGGTCTTCAACGTGACAGCCATAACTCTCCTCGGTACTGGGCCGCATCCTTGAGGTCGCTCACGGGACTTGTTCGTCTCCCTGGCTTTGGGAGTTTCGCTGCTCGGCCGCGAGCCGACGCAGTTGGGCGAACTGCACCGAGACTCCGGCGGCGCCCCACCAACCGTCCGGCTGCTCATGCACGAGGACCCACACCCGCATAGACGCGTCCGCCGGTCGCTCTCCGGGTTCGCAGGCATCAAGCACCAAGGCGGTCACATCGGCGATGAGCCCGTCGCGCCTGCGCTCCGACAGGGCGCCCTCGGGCACCGTGATGTCGATCTTGTATCGAGCGCGAGCTGGTGCCGCAGGTCGCCCGTTCACCACGATCCTGTCGGCCGGCATCTCGTGGAGATAGGTCCAGGTGATCTCCCGGAAGAAATCTGTGTCCGGAGCGCCCTCCCATCGGAGCAGGGTCTGTGGGAGATCCGAGGTGAGCTGGTCCCGGGCCTGGTCCGACATCGTTCCGGCGGCATAGGTGACTTCGATGAGGGGCACGGCCTGACCTCCTGAGTTCGTAATCCGGACTCAGCCTATCCCTCTGGGTCCGGCTGGACAACTCAGCTACCCTCGCGCTGTGACCGAAGCCCAAACTGCGCCGCCTATCTGGGCCGACTACGACCCCTCGAACTGCTCCGTGGCCGCTGCCGTCAGCGTCCTGTCGGATCGGTGGACATGGTTGATTCTCAGGGAGGCCTTCCAGGGGACGACCCGCTTCGAGGTCTTCCAGCAGCGCCTGGGCATTTCCCGTGACGTCCTTGCGGCCCGCCTGAAGCATCTGGTCTCCCATGGAGTGCTTCGATTCGAGCCGTACCGTGCGCCGGGGAGCCGCATACGCCAGGAATACCGGCTGACGCGGGCCGGGGTGGAGCTCCAGCCAGCGCTCATCGCCCTCCTCAACTGGGCAGACAACCACCTGCGCGATCCCGAAGAACGAGCCTTGGTCATCACCCACTCCGATTGCGGTGCGCCGGTGCGAGCGGTGTTGCGCTGCGAGGAAGGTCACGACGTGGCGCCATATGCCGTCGACCTGCGACCCGGTCCCGGTGCGCAACTGCGGCACCCCTAACCCTGCAGGCAACCGGCGGGTGGTCTCCAGCGCGATGGCAGAACTGGAGCAGGAATCCGTCATGCTCATGCGACGAGGCGCTCGCCGCTGACGCCTCTCGTCACGAGTTGTAGAAACCACGGGAAGCGTGGCGCCGTTCGGTCATGCGACGAGGCTGCGCGTGTTCGTCGACCCGGACTCGCTGCAGTGGGCCGAGGTGTGGGCGGCTGCGGGGACGTGGCGCATGGCGCGATCAGGCCAGGGCGCGTCCCCAACTCACACGCCCTGAGGCGAGGACGAGCGTCAGGGCTGCTTCGTCGTCTGAGATCCAGTGTGACAGTGAACCGGGGGAGCGCAGGTCGGTGCTGACCGTCGGTGGTGCTGCGTGGGCGAGGTCGGCTGTTATGTCGGAGTCGAGGATGTCGAGTCCGCAGGCACCTCCGCATCCGCACGGGTCGACGGCAACTGCTCCCCCCTTGCGGACCAGGCGCGCCGCCTCTTCTGGACCGATGTCGTCGGCGACGAGGCTCCATCGCTTCCGGTCTGAGGTGACGAGGACGTGGCCGTGTCGTCCGGGAGGAAGGCGGGGGGCAGTCGATCGCGACGGCTTGTCGACCTCGGACCGAACGATGTCGGCGAAGGTTTGCTGCCGCTTCCTGGCCATCGGGCACACCTTCTTGTCGTGGAGGTGGAGCGTACCGACATCGAAGGAGTTGCCGAACGGGCGCGCGTCGTCAACTGACGAGCGTGGTGTACCTGCGTTGAGCAGCCTGCTTGGACGCACGCAGCGTGGTGCCGATCTGCATCCAGAATCTGCCGTGACGACGGCCGGCTCACACCGCTTCGCGATGTTCCGATGTACATCGTGACGTCCGAATGAAACCCGGGGCGCCCCAAAGCGGTCGTGGGAGTGAGAGCGCTGTTCTGGTGACCCGCCTTGCGGGTGCCCGCACGTGGTCAATTCTGTCCTCTCATGGTCAAAACCTCGCGACCTTGGCCGTTGCTGCCCTGGCTGACTGGCATGGTGCCGGCAGACGTCTCGAAAGGTTCATCGTGTCTCTCCCAACGCTTGCGTCCCGTGGTCGGTCACTCCGCCTGCTCATGCTGCTGCCCTTCGTCGTGGCAATCGGTGCACTGTCCGCTCTCAGCACCTCACTGGTCTCGGCCGACGCCAACGAGAACCCGTCGAGCACCCTCCAACCACTCCTGTCTGCCGGTGGCGCTCACTCGTGCGCTGTCGTCGATGGCGCCGCCTGGTGCTGGGGACGCAACTTCGAGGGCCAACTCGGTGACGGGGCCATCATGCTCTTTGACGTATCAACCTCCAACAGCAACATCCCCGTTCAAGTATTCGGCCTGAACAGCGGTGTCACCGCCATCAGTGCGGGTGGGAACCACACGTGCGCCATCGTTGGCGGCGCCGCCACATGCTGGGGAGACAACTACTACGGGCAGAGTGCTGTACCGGCGGGCCTTGCGCCCTCGAGGGCGGTGGCGACGGGTGACAACTTCTCGATGGCGCTCTCTGTCGACGGAGTTGTGACATGCTGGGGCGAGAACGCCTACGGCCAGTGCAACGTTCCCGGTGCCATTGGGGTCGTACGTGCCATTGACGCTGGTGGCTTCCATGGCATGGCGCTCACCGAGTCGGGCACTGTCAGGTGCTGGGGTGCCGGACAGACCCAGTCTGGAGGCTTCTACGACAAGGGTCAGTCGATTGTGCCTGTGGGTCTCGTGGACGTCACGAGCATCGCCGCGGGTCGGCAACACAGCGTTGCTCTCCGGAGTGAAGGCACGGTGGCGGCATGGGGGCTCACGTACGGCGGCGTCCCATCTGGACTCGACTCAGTCAGGCAGGTCGCTGCGGGGTCAGGCCACACCCTGGCGCTCAAGAATGACGGCACGGTGAGCGCATGGGGCGACAACGTGTTCGGGTCATGCAACGTT
>CAYMUC010000185.1:0-4299 GCA_964393535.1 uncultured Ilumatobacteraceae bacterium
CCAACATGAACGGGACACGGATGAACCAGTTGGTGGCACCCACCAACTTCATCACCTCGATCTCACGTCTTCGGGCGAACATGGCTGTACGGATGGTGTTCCAGATCAGCCCCACGGCCACCACCAGCAGCACGAGCGACATGGTGATGGTGACCGTGCGTATGAAACCCGAGAGTTTGGCGATGATCTCGAACTCGTCCTCGGCCAACGCCACCGCCTCCACACCGGGCAGCGACCGGAAATCCTGGGCCAGGCTGCGCACCAGAGTCGCCTGTTCGGTGAGGGGCACCACCTTGAACTGGGACGGAATGAGTTCCGGGCGTAGCAGCGACAAGGTGGTGGGATCGCCGGCGAAGACGCGTTGGGCTTCGGCGTACGACTGGGCCTGGTCGAGATAGCGCAACTGCGACACGTCGATGACCGCCGATTGACCGCGCAGGGTGTCTTCGATGAAGTCGATCTGGTCGGGCGGCGCGTCAGCACGCACGAACACGATCATCTGCACATCGCCCTTCCACCGGGAGAGCAGGTTCTCGAATCCTCGCTGGATGAGGAACGTGGAGCCCACCAGGAGCAACGACACCGCCGAGGTGACGATGGCCGCCGCCGTCAGCGTGACGTTGCGCTGAAAGCTGGCCCACATCTCCCGGAACGCATAACCCACTCTCGACCACATGGCGACCTACTCGTACACGCCGCGGCTCTGATCGCGCACGATCACCCCGCGGTCGAGTTGGATGACGCGACGTCGCATCATGTTCACGATGCGTTGGTCGTGGGTGGCCATGACCACGGTGGTGCCGGTTGCATTGATGCGATCGAGCAGACGCATGATGCCCTCACCCGTGGCGGGATCGAGATTGCCGGTGGGTTCGTCGCCCAACAGAATGAGCGGCCGGTTCACGAAGGCACGGGCGATGGAGACTCGCTGTTGCTCTCCGCCCGACAACTGGTCGGGGAACCGGTCTTCCTTGCCCTCGAGGCCCACCAACTCGAGGACGGCGGGGACCTGTTGACGGATGACGTGCTTGGGCTGCCCGATGACCTCGAGGGCGAAAGCGACGTTCTCGAACACGGTTCGGGTGGGCAGCAACTTGTAGTCCTGGAAGACGTTGCCGATGTTTCGCCGCAGGTAGGGCACCTTTGCGTCCGACAGCGTGTTGAGGTCGCGCCCCGCCACCCACACCTCGCCTCGCTCCGGACGTTCCTGGCGGTTCATGAGGCGCAGCAGCGTGGACTTGCCCGAACCAGAGGGCCCCACCAAGAACACGAACTCGCCCTTGGCGATCTCGAACGACGCATCGCGTACGGCGACCGTGTCGCCGCCGTACACCTTGGAGACGTTCTCGAGACGGATCACACTGCGACCTCGGCGTCGGCACCCGCTCGACGCCAGCGGAGGTACCCCTCCATGAACCCGTCGACATCACCGTCGAGGACGGCGGCCACGTTGCTGGTCTCGATCTCGGTGCGGAGATCCTTCACCATCTGGTAGGGCTGCAGCACGTACGAGCGGATCTGGCTTCCCCAGCCCACCTGGGCTTGCTTGCCGGCGATGCGGTCCAGTTCGGCCTGATGATCCTCGGCAACCTTGGCCGCCAGCATCGCCTTGAGTTTGCCCATGGCCCGTTCACGGTTCTGCAACTGGCTGCGCTCTTCCTGCGACGACGCGACGAGGCCCGTGGGTTCGTGGATGAGCCGCACCGCCGAGGAGGTCTTGTTCACGTGCTGGCCACCGGCCCCCGAGGCGCGGAACACCTCCATGCGGATGTCGGTGTCGTTGATCTCGACGTTGGGGTTGTCGATGACCGGCCACACCTGCACTGCGGCAAAACTGGTCTGACGGCGACCCTGGTTGTCGAACGGACTGATGCGCACCAACCGGTGCGTTCCACGTTCGGAGGTCATGAGGCCGTAGGCGTAACGGCCCTTCAAGGTGAACTCGGCAGACAAGATGCCCGCCTCGGCCCCCTCCGACACCTCGTCGAGTTCGAAACTGAGTCCACGGCTCTCGGCCCAGCGCTGGTACATGCGCAGCAGGATCTGCGACCAGTCCTGGGCGTCGACGCCGCCGTCTTTGGCGTTGATCTGCACGATGGCATCGAGTTCGTCGTGCTCCCCGACGAAGAGGCTGCGCAGTTCCAGTTGGTCGAGCCGTGACGACACCTTGGCGATGGCGGCGGCGATCTCGGGTTCCTGGGACTCGTCACCCTCGTCTCGCGCCATCTCGGCCAGCAACTCCGCGTCGTCGAGTTCGGCCGTGAGACTGTCGTACACCTCGAGATCGTCGGTGATGGCGGCGTATTCGGCGTTCAGTCGCCGCCCACGCTCGGGGTCGTCCCACAGATCGGGAGCCGAGATCTCCTCGCCCAACTCGCGGGCTCGGTCCCTGTTGGGTCCGATACGCAGGTAGGTGGCGGCCTCGGACAGGCGGCGACGCTCGGTTTTCAGATCGTCGGTGAAGTCGCGCATGGGCTCAGCGTCCGTGACACATCTTGAACTTCTTGCCCGAACCGCATGGGCACACCGCATTGCGGGGTGTCTTGGCCCAGGCGTCGTTCACGACGGTCTGCTGCTTGGCAGGTGCCGTGGCCACGGCCCCGGGTGCGGGCTCGGGTGAGCCCATGTCTGCCGCCTCAGCCCGTGCGGCCACGGCGAACGCCGACTGGGTGTCGCTTTCGGACGAGAACTGCTGGAGGTTCTGCACCACCGGAGCGGGCTCGGGTTGGCGCATGACCTGCACATGCATGACGTAGCGCACGAAGTCCTGAGCGATGCCCTTCATGAGGCTGCCGAACATCTCGTATCCCTCGCGCTGCCACTCCGTCAGGGGATCCTTCTGGCCGATGGCCCGCAGGTTGATGCCTTCCTGTAGGTAGTCCATCTCCTCGAGGTGCTCGCGCCAGCGTTGATCGATGATCTGCAGCATGACCTGGCGTTCCACGGCTCGCATCACAGACTCGGTGAGTTCGGCCTCGCGCTGGGCGTAGTGCTCGGTGGCATCGGCCATGACGACGTCGTAGATCTCGTCGGTACCCGAGGCCTGTACCAGGCGATCACTGGTGAGCGAACTGGGCCAGAAACTTCGCAGTTCCACCACCAGACCCTCGAGATCCCACTCGTCCTCCACGTCGCTGACGCAGTAGGCGTCGATGAGTGAGTCGACCGCCTCGGCCAGGTAGTCGAGCGCCTCGGCCTTCAGATCGGCACCAGCCAGAATCTGGTCACGGCGCTGATAGATGACCTTTCGCTGCTCGTTCATCACCTCGTCGTACTTGAGCACGTTCTTGCGGATCTCGGCATTGCGTTGTTCGACCGTGCTCTGGGCCCGTTCGATGGCCTTGGTGACCATCTTGGCCTCGATGGCCTCGTCATCGGGCAGGGCGCGGCCCATGACCCAACTGAGTGCTCCGGTGGCGAACAGGCGCATCAACTCGTCGTCGAGACTGAGGTAGAAGCGACTCTCGCCAGGGTCGCCCTGACGCCCCGCCCGTCCCCGTAACTGGTTGTCGATACGGCGACTGTCATGGCGTTCGGTGCCCAGCACATACAGACCGCCGACCTCGCGGACCTTGGCCCCTTCCTCGGCGCAACTCTGCTTGAGTTCGGCCAGCAGTTCCCGATAACGGGACTGAGCCGCCTCACGAGCGGTCCGATATTCCTCGGGCATGAGCTCCAGCGGTGCCGGCAACGCGAACTCGTCGATGAGGGTCTCGGGGTCGTGTCCCTCGCGCAGCACTTCTTGGCGAGCGAGGCCTTCAGGGTTTCCGCCCAACAGGATGTCCACGCCTCGACCCGCCATGTTGGTGGCAACGGTGACGGCGTGGAGACGCCCTGCCTGGGCAACGATGGAGGCCTCACGCGTGTGCTGCTTGGCATTGAGCACTTCGTGCCGCACCCCGCGCTTGGCGAGTTCTCGGGCGAGGCGCTCGCTCTTGGCCACGCTGATGGTGCCGACGAGCACCGGTTGGCCCTTCTCGTGACGCTCGACGATGTCTTCCACCACGGCGGCGAACTTGGCGTCCTCGGACTTGTAGATGAGGTCGGGTTGATCAGCCCGCACGACCTCGCGGTTGGTGGGGATGGGCACCACCTGCAGACCGTAGGTGTTCATGAGTTCCGCAGCTTCGGTCTGGGCGGTACCGGTCATGCCGGAGAGCTTGTCGTACATGCGGAAGTAGTTCTGGAGGGTGATCGTGGCGAGGGTCTGGTTCTCTTCCTTGATCTTCACCCCCTCCTTGGCCTCGACAGCCTGGTGGATACCCTCACTCCAGCGACGACCCTCGAGGATGCGGCCGG
>CAYMUC010000186.1:0-4260 GCA_964393535.1 uncultured Ilumatobacteraceae bacterium
AACGAGCCGGCTGGATCTCGCAGGTACCAGAAGTAGTTCGACCCGACGAAGTGCCGACCGAACCCCCAGGCGTGGCGATCGGGATCGGTGCGCAGCAAGGCCGTGGCGGTATGGCCCACATGGTCCACGTCGTCGCACTCCCACGAGTAGTGCTGCAGCATGGGTACGGGTGAGGCCACCACCGCCACGTTGTGATGGTCGGTGGAGCACCGGAGGAACGAGATGATCCCCTCGAGTTGATCGCTGGCCTTGAGGCCCAAGCCACCTACCAGCAGGTCCCGAGTACCGGCCTGGTCCGGGCTGCCGATCACGAGGTGCCCGAGGCGACGAGGAGGGCGAGGCTGGGCGAACACGCCGGGTGACCGCAGATTGCGCCGGACGGTGTGGCCGGGCGCGTTCTCTGCGATGTGGGGTTCGGGGTGGGGTGGGGCGACCGGCTCGGCCACACGCACCGTGAAGGTGACCTGCGAAGCGGGGTCCACCACGCTGACGGCGTCGCTCCCGCCGGTGACGTCCAGTCCTGCTTCGCGCAACCGGCGGGTGGTGGCAGCGACGGTGGCCTCGTCGTCGGCGCCGATGTCCACCGACAGCAGTCGGCGAAAGCTGTACTGCTCGACCTTCACCACGGGGCCGTCGTGAGTACCGGTGTAGCCGCCGGCGCCGTCGCAGTCGAGGCCCACTTCACCGTAGAACGCATCGAGCGTGTGCGGGTCGGGTACGCCGACTCGCATGGAGAGGATGCGGTGCAGGCCCATCATGCACTCGCCTTCACGCAGCGATTGCTCAGCGTTCCGATGATCTCGGCGCCACTGGTGATCACATCCCCGTCGCGCAGGAAGCGGCCCCGTGCGGCACCCACCCCTGAGGGTGTACCGGTGAAGATGAGGTCTCCCGGCTCCAGGGTGCAAATGCCCGAGAGGAACTCGACCAACTGCGGCACGCTGAAGATGAGGTCGTTGGTGCGTCCGTCTTGCATGCGCTCTCCTGACACATCGCACCACAGGCCCACGTCGTCGGGGTTGGAAAAGGCGTCCACCGACACCACAGCGGGACCGATGGGACCATAGGTGTCGAAACTCTTGCCCAGGGAGAACTGGGGTGGGGTCCCCGTGAGCTGCACCACGCGATCACTGACGTCCTGGCCCAGTGTGAGGCCAGCCACGTGCGCCCAGGCGCGGTCGGCGGGAATGTGGCGACCGCCGGTTCCGATGACCACGACCAACTCGACCTCCCAGTCCACCGCATCGCCACTCAACACGATGTCGGCCGCGGGACCCACCAGGCAGCTGGGGAACTTGGTGAAGGTGAGCGGCGACGGGGGGAGTGCCATCTTGCTCTCTTCGGCGTGTGACCGATAGTTGAGGCCGATGCCGAACACCTTGGCCGGCCTCGGTACGCAAGGACCCAGTGACGCAGGCTCCACCGGACCGTCGCTGGCTCGGCTGGCCGCCAGCGACGCCAGTTCGTGCAGTTCGGTGTGGCGGGCGACGGCAGTCATCGGGTCGGCGAGCGCCTGGTCGCCCGACAGCGATGCGAGGTCGAAACGCTGACCGTCGACATCGAGAGCGGCGCGCCCACCGTGGTTGATCAATCGGAACATGCCGGAAGAATAAATAGATTATTGAAAGGCTGTCAACGGGGTAACCTGACGACATGGCATCGACGCCGATGACCCGAGCCGAATGGGTGGATGCGCAGTTGCGCCGAGCGATCTTGCACGGTGAGCTGGCACCTGGGGAGAAGTTGAGGGCCGAACACCTGGCACAGCACTTCGGCGTCTCTCCCACACCCTTGCGGGAGACGTTCATGCGCTTGGCGGGCGAGGGACTGGTGGTCATGGAACCCCAACGGGGTGCTCGCGTGGCACCCATCGATGTGGCCGAGGCCATCGAGATCTACGACCTCAGACTGCTGGCCGATCCGGTGGCGCTCGAACGATCGATCCGAGCGGCCCGGGCCGCTGGCGAACTCGAGCGCTACGGCGACGAGGCGACCCAAGCCCACGAGGCGCTCTTCGAGGCGTCCGGCTCGCCTTACTGGCACGAGGCGCATCGCGCCTTCCACCTCACGCTGGTCTCGCGTTGTCCGAACAAGCGGTTACTCCATCACGTCACCCAGTTGCTGGATCACTCGCAACGCTTCCACGCGGTGGGTGCCACCGACCTACGCCGAAGCGATCCGGCGGTCGAGCACCAGCAGTTGCTGGAGGCCGCCGTAGCCGGCGATGCTCGCCGTGCGGTCGGCGTGCTGCGGACCCACCTACGCGCCACACTCGAGGCTGTCCGCGCAGCGTCGCAGTAGACGGTCAGCTGTTCCAGCGGGACTGGCCGAAGCGGTAGCCCACCGAGCGGACCGTCTGGATGAGATTGGCCTGCTCTTCACCCAACTTCGCTCGAAGGCGGCGAATGTGCACGTCGACCGTGCGGGCACCGCCGTAGTACTCGTAACCCCACACCCGCGACAACAGCATCTCTCGCGTGAACACCTTGCCCGGGTTCTGTGCGAGGAACTTCAACAACTCGTACTCCATGTAGGTCAGGTCCAGGGGTCGTCCCTCACTGGTTGCCTGATAGGTCTCGAGGTTCAGGACCAGTGGCCCGTACTCCACCATGTCGGGTTTGGTGCCGCCGCCGCGGTGCCACAGGAGGTGGCGCAGGCGAGCCTCCAGCTCACGCGGATGGAATGGTGTCAGGCAGAAGTCGTCGTACAACTCGTCGCGAAGTTCCAATTCGCTGAGTTGGCTCCCACTGAGCAGCAGCAGCAGGGGCACCATGGAGCCATCACCTTTGCGCAGCCCGCGGCACAGGGCCCACGCGGCGTCGCTGCCACCTTCCACGTCGGCTACGACCACCACACCCATCCAACCGTCGCGCGGTTCCTGCCGCACGGCCTCCTCGAGGGAGTTCACGGCTGTCCAGCGATAGCCGGCGAGGTCCAGGGTGCGCACCAGGTCGGGGACCGGGGGAGCGGGGAAGATGGCGAGGACGTCCATGGCGGTGAAGCGGCTCAGGTGGAGCGCAGATATCGATCCAACTCGAAGGCCGACACGTGGGTCTTGTAGCCCCGCCACTCGTGGCGCTTGTTGCGCAGGAACCATTCGAAGATGTGCTCTCCAAGGGCTTCTTGCACCAACTCCGAACGCTCCATCACCACGAGCGCCTCGTTGAGCGACTGTGGCAACTGGGCGATCCCCATGTCGGCCAACTCCACATCCGACATCGTGAACAGGTTGGCGTCGGCCTCGGGCGCCAACTCGTACCCCTCGCGCACGCCGCGCAGACCGGCCGCCAGCAGCACCGAGAAGGCCAGGTACGGGTTGCACGCAGCGTCGGTGGCCCGGTACTCGATACGAGTGGCCATGGGGTTGCCGCGCTTGGGGATGGGCACCCGGATGAGACCCGACCGGTTGTTGCGCGCCCATGAGATGTGAACCGGTGCTTCGAAGCCTGGTACCAGGCGCTTGTAGCTGTTCACCGTCTGGTTGGTCACCGCCGTGATCTCGGCCGCATGGTGAAGCACTCCGGCCATGAACGACTTGGCCACTGGAGAGAGGTTGTAACGATCGTCAGGATCGTAGAAGGCGTTCTCGTCGCCCTGGAACAGCGACAGGTGAGTATGCATTCCTGAGCCCTGGACACCTTCCAGTGGCTTGGGCATGAAGGTCGCATAGACCCCGTGTGCTGCAGCGACTTCCTTCACCACCAGGCGGAAGGTCATGAGACTGTCGGCCATGGTGAGAGCGTCGGTGTGGCGCAGGTCGATCTCGTGCTGGCTCGGAGCGTCCTCGTGGAAGCTGTATTCCACCGGAATGCTCATGGTCTCGAGGGTGCGGATGGTCTGCTTGCGCAACGCGCCGGAGATGTCGTCGGCCGACAGGTCGAAGAAGCCGGCCTGATCGAGCGGTACCGGGGGTCGACCGGGCTCGGGGGGAGCGAAGTAGAAGAACTCGACATCGGGGGCCACGTAGAACGTGAAGCCCTGTTCGCGTGCCGAAGCCAGGTTGCGGCGCAGTACCTGTCGGGGATCGCCGCCGAAGGGACTCCCGTCGAGATGGTGGATGTCGCAGAACACCCGTGCCTCGGTGCCCTTGGGGTCGCCGAAAGGCAGCACCTCGAAGGTGTTCGGGTCGGGCATGGCGAGGACATCGCTCTCCTGCACACGCGAGAACCCGTCGATGGACGAACCGTCGAAGGTCATGCCGTCCTCGAGGGCGTTCTCGAGTTCGGCGGGGCTGATGGCGAAACTCTTCAGGGTGCCCAG
>CAYMUC010000187.1:0-4185 GCA_964393535.1 uncultured Ilumatobacteraceae bacterium
GCGTGAACCGGGAGAACGCCGCCACGCTTCCCGAGATGTCGGCCACCACCATCAGTTCGGGCTTGGAGGGCCGCGGGTACTTGAACTTGGGGTCGGCCGGCACACCGCCGTAGCTCAGCGAATGGCGCACGGTATTGCGGAAGTCGAGCGGCCCTTTGCGACCGTGGCGGCGCTTGCGGGCCAGACGAGCGGCCAGCTTGCGTGTCAAGGGAACCAACGCCTTGCGTAGGTTGGCCATCTCGTCACGACTGGCATGCATGAACTCGACGTCCTCGGGCAGCGGCTTTCGCAGGGTCTTGGCCATGGCCTCGGCACCTCGATCCGCCACCAGACGGCGGCGGATCTCGGCTTCGATCTCCTGCTTCAACTGCTCGATGCGATGTTCGAACTCGTCGCGCTCCAGCCGTTCCTCGAGATCCGTCAACTCACCACCCACCTGCTGACGGGACGCCTCCATGAGCTTGTCCATCATCGAGTCGAGGTCGAGATTCCTCAAGGTGCGGTACAGGTAATACGTGCCACCGACCGGACGACCCGGCTCCATACCGGCGAAGCGCTGAACGGCCTGGCGGGCCAGGGCACGCATCAACGCCTGATCACCCTTCATCAACGCCTGCATAAGCAGCAACGACAATTCTTCGGGCGTCAGGTTGTCGAGACTGCCACCCGCTGCTCCCTTGCCCTCACCCTGGCGCATCTGGTCCTGCATCTCACGCCACATCTCGTCGGCGTCGGCATCCTCCTTCAGGGCGTACTCGGGCCCGCGCAGGCTGAAGTACACCTCGAACACCGTCTCGAAGGCCCGCCAGTGACTGTTCGACTTCACCATGGTGGCACCCAGGGCGTACTTGAACGCCTCGCGGTCCTCGAGGGGGATGTGCTGCACCGCCTCCATGGCGTCCAGGTTCTCGGTGAGACTCACCGGCAACCCGGCCGCGCGCAACTCCTGCACGAACCCCGACAGCAGATCCAGCATGGTCAGTACCCCGTCACCACTACGCCGGTCACTTGTCGACCGACAGTTCCTTGGCGGCCTTGGCGATGTCGGTCTGGTACTTCAACAGGATGTGCAGTGTCTCCTTGGCGTGTTGGGCATCGATGTGCTCGATCCCCAACAGCACCAGAGTGCGCGCCCAGTCCAGCGTCTCGGACACGCTGGGAGCCTTCTTCAGGTCCAACTGACGAATACTGCGAACGATGCGAGCGATCTGATCGGCGAGGTGTTCGGTCACCTCGGGCACCTTGGCCAGCACGATCTCCTTCTCCCGGTCCATGTCGGGATAGTCGACGTGCAGGTACAGACAGCGGCGCTTGAGCGCCTCGGAGAGTTCGCGGGTGTTGTTCGACGTGAGGAACACCAACGGGATCTGATTGGCGGTGATGGTGCCCAGTTCAGGAATGGACACCTGATACTCCGACAGGATCTCCAACAGCAGGGCTTCGGTCTCCACCTCGACGCGGTCCACCTCGTCGATGAGCAGCACCACGGGTTCGGTGGATCGAATCGCCTCCAGCAAGGGACGGGTGAGCAGGAACTCCTCGCTGAAGATGTCGTCGTGGAGTTCGCTCCAACCGTCAGCGTTCTTGTCGGCCTGGATGCGCAACAGCTGCTTCTTGTAGTTCCACTCGTACAGCGCTTTGGACTCGTCGAGACCCTCGTAGCACTGAAGGCGGATCAACCGGGAGCCGGTCAGCTCGGCGATGCTCTTCGCCAACTGCGTCTTCCCGGTACCGGCCGGTCCCTCCACCAACACCGGTTTGCCGAGGCGATCAGCCAGGTACGCAACGCCGGCGATGCCCTCGTCGGCCAAGTAGTTCACAGCCTTCAGCCCTTCGCGGACCTGCTGCACGCTCTCGAAGCGGTTCACCATGGTGCGCACCCTACTGGGGGGCTTGACCCAGGGGTCAATCCGCCGAACAGGCACCTCGGCCTACCATCTCAGCCGTGACCGACGCCGCGCCAGCAGGTCTGCTGCGCTCCAACCTGGTGGTAGCCGCCGGAACGGCAGCCTCACGCCTCACGGGCCTTGCCCGCGTGGTCGTGTTCGGCATCATCGTCGGCCAGACCGCGCTGGCCGATGCCTACGACGGGGCCAACAACTCTCCCAACAGCATCTACGAACTGCTCCTGGGTGGCGTGTTGTCGGCGACGCTCGTGCCACTGTTCACCCGGCATCTCGAAGAGCGCGACCGGTCGGCGACCGAGGCCGTGGTGAGTGTTGCGGTGACGCTGTTGTTCGCTGTCACCGTCGTGGCGGTGGTGGCGGCTCCGTGGATCTTCCGACTGTTCTCGCTGAACCCTGCCGAGGGCGTGGACGCCGACGAGTTCCGCCGGGCGGGGACAGCACTGACGCGCATCTTTCTCGTGCAGATCTTCTTCTACGGCCTCACCACACTGGCCACGGCACTGCTGCACGCCAGACGGCGCTTCTTCGCCGCTGCATGGTCTCCCGTGCTGTCGAACCTGATCATCATCGCTTCACTGCTCCTGGTGCCCACCGTCATGGACGGAGCCAGTCCTGGGCTGAGCGACCTGTGGGACCGGCCGGCGCTGCGTTGGGTACTGGGCCTGGGCGCCACGGCGGGAATCGCCGTGATGGCACTGGCACTCGTTCCCGCATTGGTGACGGCTGGGGTTCGACTCCGGTTCCGACCGCAGTGGCGTCACCCGGCCGTGCGCACACTGCTCACGCTGTCGGGATGGACCTTCGGATTCGTGGTGGCGAACCAGGTGGCGTTGATCGTGGTGAAGAACCTGGCCGAACCCGGGAGTGGTGGCCAGGACGCATACACCAAGGCGTTCATCTTCTTTCAACTCCCCCACGGTCTCTTGGCGATGTCCATCGCCACCACGTTCGGCCCCGAACTGGCACGCAGGGTGGCCATGCGCGACCGGACGGGTTTCGTCGACCAGATGACACGCGGTGTCCGCCTGGTTGCCCTCGCCACCATTCCCGCCTCGTTGGGACTTCTGGTGCTGGCGCGACCACTGGTAGGGGCCTTACTCCAGCACGGGCAGTTCGACGCCGAGGCTGCCGACACCACCGCACGGGCCTTGGCCGGCTTCAGCGTGGGGTTGGCCGGCTTCTCGGTGTACCTGTTCGTGCTGCGCGGGTTCTACGCCCACACCGATACCCGTACCCCGTTCATCGTGAACGTGGGCGAGAACCTCCTGAACATCGTTCTCGCCGTGCTCCTCGTCCGTTGGTGGGACGTCGCCGGACTGGGACTTGCCTTCGGTCTCGCCTACGTCATCAGTGCCGTATGGGCACTGCGGGTGCTGGCCCGCAAGGTGGGGGCGTTCCCTCTCCGTCCGCTCATCACCGGTGTGGCACCAGTGATGGTGGCCAGTGTGGTGATGGCAGTAGCGGTATGGACGACAGCCTCGCTGGTGGGTGCCGAGGCCGGCGCCGGCGCTCTCGTGAGGGTGATCGTGGGCACACTGGTCGGAGTGGTCGTGTTCGCCTCCATGACATGGTGGCTACGGGTACCAGACGTGCGTGCCCTCGCCGACCGCCTTCGCGCTCGCTCAGGCCGGTAGCAGCACCAGGTCGTCGCGGTGCACCACCTCGTGCACGGCCCCGGGAGGCAGGTCCGACGTTCGCCGTCCCATCGTCCGCTCCAAAGCCACCGAGTCCACCTGGACCATGCCCCGGGCGAACACGGCGCCGTCGGGGCTTCGGACCTCGACGGTGTCACCCTCGTCGAACTCGCCATGAAGCGCCACCACTCCCGCCGGCAGCAGTGACGTGTTGCGCTCGGTCATGGCTCGCCGCGCTCCATCGTCCACCACGACTACTCCCGAGGGCTGAGCGGCGAAAGCGATCCACAGTTTGCGGGCCGGAAGCCACCGGTCATGGGGATCGAAGGTGGTGCCCACACCCTCGGTGCCGGCGACGGCATCGGGGAGCACCTCGGGACGGTGTGCCCGGGCGATCACGGTGCGCACACCCGACCATGAGGCGATACGGGCGGCAGCCAACTTCGACGCCATGCCACCCGAACCGCGAGTGGTGCCACGTGCCCCAGCACTGACGGCCAGCAAAGGATCGTCTGCGGCGACATGAGCGATGATGCGCGCGTCTGGGTCGCTACGAGGATCGGCGGTGTACAGACCGTCGGTGTCGGTGAGAAGCACCAGCACATCGGCGCCAACGTTGTGAGCCAGCAGTGCCGCCAAGCGGT
>CAYMUC010000188.1:0-4121 GCA_964393535.1 uncultured Ilumatobacteraceae bacterium
TGCACCAGCACCGACAAGATGTGATGCGACGGACTGGTGAACGCGGGCGGAGTGATGGCGGTCATCGCAATGCATCCTTCCGCTGCGCCTGCGAGGCAGGCAGGATGATGTCGTCGTTGCTCAGACCGGCGGGCACCATGGGGAACACCTTCTCGCTGGCGTCCACCCGGAACTCGACCACCACCGGACGATCGTCGATGGAGTTGGCCTTGTCGATGGCGGGCTGCACCTCTTCAGGGCTTTCCGCCCGGATACCCACGCACCCCATGGCCTCGGCCCACTTCACGAAGTCGGGCAGGTCGGGCGACAGATACACCTCGCTGTAACGCTCCTCGTAGAACATCTCCTGCCACTGGCGCACCATGCCCAGGTACGAGTTGTTCAGGATGCCCACCTTCACCGGAATGCGCTCGGTGGCGGCGGTGACCAGTTCCTGGGCGGTCATCTGGAAACAACCGTCGCCGTCGATGGCCCACACCGTGGCGTCGGGGCGACCCACCTTGGCACCGATGGCGGCCGGCACCGAGAACCCCATGGTGCCCAGACCGCCCGAGTTCACCCAGGTGTAGGGCTGGTTGAAGCGCCAGTACTGCGACGACCACATCTGGTGCTGACCCACACCCGACACGAGGATCGTGCCCTCGGGTGCCGAATCGCGCAAGCGTTCCAGACAGAACTGCGGCTTGAGCGCCTCGCCGGCCTCGCTGGGCTCGTAGGTGTAGGGGAACTGCTCCCGCCAGCCGCTGATGCGACTGCGCCACGCCGAGATGTCGGCCTGGGCGCTGCCGCCGGCCATGAGATCCTTGAGTGCCACGACGAGCTCTTCGATGACCAGTCGGCAGTCGCCCACGATGGGCACGTCGGGGCGCCGCACCTTGCCCTGCTCGGCTGGGTCGATGTCGACGTGGATGACCTTGGCTTCGGGTGCGAACGACGACACCTTGCCCGTGATGCGGTCGTCGAAGCGGGCACCCAGCGTGATGAGGAGGTCGGACTTCTGCATGGCGGTGACCGCCGTGGCATTGCCGTGCATACCCGGCATGCCCAGGCACAGCGGGTGATCATCGGGGAAAGCTCCCCGAGCCATGAGCGTGGTGACCACATGGATCTGGGTTAGCTCGGCCAGTTCACGCAGTGCCTCGGCTGCTCGGGCCTTCAACACACCGCCACCCACGTACAGCAGAGGGCGTTCAGCAGCCAGGATGAGGCGAGCGGCCTCCTTGATCATGCGCGGGTGCCCCTTCATGGTGGGGCGATAGCCGGGCAGGCTGTCGTGCAGCTCTGCATCGGTGGGCCAGTACCAGTCCATGCTGGCCTGCAACACGTCTTTGGGAACGTCCACCAGCACCGGCCCGGGACGGCCAGTGGTGGCGATATGGAACGCCTGGCGAATGGCCATGGGCAACTCTTCGGCCGTCATCACCAGTTCGTTGTGCTTGGTCGCGCTGCGGGTGATGCCCACGGTGTCGCATTCCTGGAACGCATCGGTACCGATGGCGCCGGTGGAGACCTGACCCGTGATGCACACCATGGGGATGGAGTCCATATAGGCGTCCATGAGCGGGGTGACCATGTTGGTGGCTGCTGGACCGCTGGTCACCATCGCCACACCAGGGCGACCCGTGACGTGGGCATACCCCTCGGCCATGTGGCCGGCGCCCTGTTCGTGGCGCACCAGGATGTGCCGGATCGACGAGTCGAGCAGCGGGTCGTAGGCCGGCAGGATGCAGCCACCGGGCAGGCCGAACACGACCTCCACCTGCTCCATCTCCAGCGCTCGGATGAGCGCCTGGGCTCCTGTGATCTTCATGTGGGGGACCTCAGCTTTCTGCGAAAAACCAAACGACCTCCCGGCTGGGAGGTCGAGGGCGCACAGGTATGTCGACGTGTGCGCCGGTTATACACCTACGAGCACGAGAACAATCGACATAACGCCCGAAGTCTGCCACGGCATCGAGCAGGGCGCAACACGATGATGGAGGAGGTGAGCATCACGAGGTGCCATCAGAATGCAAGCACGATGAAGGTAGCGTGCTGGCATGGCCAACGTGACCATCAGGAATCTGCCCGAACCTGTCCACGCCGCCCTCATGAGCCTGGCCAACCAAGAGGGTCTCAGTTTGAACCAGTTTCTGCTGCGCGAACTCGCCACGGTGGCACTGCGAAGCGAGATCGACGACTGGTTCGCCGAGATCGACGAACTGCTGCCCGAACCCCTTCCTCTGGACGACCTCCTCGACATCATCCGTCGGGCCCGTGATGCCACATGAGCGGACGCTCATGAGTGCCGCGGCGGAGGGACCCGTCGTGATCGACGCCTCGGTGGCGGTGGCCGCGTTGTTGAACCATCACGCCGACGCCCGCCAATGGATGGAACATCGCGGCGTGGTGGTGCCACATCTCGTCGACGTCGAGGTGGCGCACGTGCTTCGTCGCAAGGTGCTCGAAGGCGCCACTGCGCCCGAGGTCGCCCGCCGCGTGCTGCGCCGTTGGGCCCGGTGGCCGGTCATCCGCATCAGCCACCAACCCCTCGTCGGCCGCGCCTGGGCCTTGCGCGAGAACATCACCGCCTACGACGCCATGTACGTGGCACTCGCCGAACGCCTCGACGCCACCCTGGTCACCCTCGATCAACGTTTGGCGACCGCGCCTCACGGTGCGCGGGTGATGCTGCTGGCTCGCACCTGAACCGGCGTTTGGGACGCGCCGGTCAGCACACTCCCTGCAGACGTGCTGCGGTGAGGGTGTTCTCCAGCAGGCAGGCGATGGTCATGGGACCGGTGCCACCGGGCATAGGGGTGATGGCACCTGCCACCGCCTGCACCGAATCGAAGTCGACGTCGCCCACGATGCCAGCCTCAGAGCGCGAGATGCCCACGTCGATCACCGTTGCACCCGGCGTCACATGCTCGGCAGTGATCATGCGGGCTTGACCGGCAGCGGCGACGATGATGTCGGCACCGCGGCACACCTCGACGAGATCGCTGGTGCGACTGTGGGCCACGGTCACCGTGGCGTCCACCCCCTTGCGCGCCAACAGCAGAGCCGCTGGCAGACCCACCAGGCTGGAGCGCCCGATGACCACGGCCCGCTTGCCCTGGGTGGGAATGTGATGGTGCTCCAGCAGGCGCATCACCCCCAACGGCGTGCAGGGCACCAGGCCGTCGGCACCGCGCACCAGGCGACCGAGCGACACCTCGGTGAGGCCGTCCACATCCTTCTCGGCGGTCACATGGCGCAACACGGCGTCGAAGTCGAGATCGCCAGGTAGGGGGCTCTGCACCAGAATGCCGTGCACCGAGGGATCAGCCGCCAAACCCGCCACCAAGTCCTCCACCTGTGCCTGGCTGGCCGTGGCGGGCAGAGTCTCGTTGCGACTCACCATGCCCGCCTTCTCGGCCTGGCGGTGCTTGTTGCGGACGTACACCTGGCTGGGACCGTCGTCGCCCACCAGCACCGTGGCCAAGCACACACGGGGTGAACCGGCCTGCTCGATCTGGCGTCGCAGATCGGCGACCATGCGATCGCGCAGCGCATTGCCGTCCATCAGGACTGCTCCACCGGGGGTACGGACGTCGTTGCTCAGGTCGTGGCTCACGGCATCGATGGTACGACCTCGCTGGGGGCGTAGCCTGTGCCCGCTACGAGAACACAGGGGCTGCCGGCAGGCGCCCGAGGAGAAGTCATGTCCACTGCGTCACCCCAGATCGCCCCTGCCGACGGCCGCCTCGGTGTGCTCATCGTCGGCCTCGGCGCCGTGTCGTCCACCCTCATCGCCGGCGTCGAGTTGGCCAAGCGGGGTCTGGCCGCACCCATCGGCTCCCTGGCACAACTCGACACCATTCGCCTGGGGAAGCGCACCGAGAACCGCAACCCGTTCATCAAGGATTTCGTGCCCTTGGCCGACCTCGACGACCTCGTGTTCGGCGCCTGGGACCCGTTCCCGGACGACGCCTATGTGGCCGCCACGCGTGCCGGAGTGCTCGAGGGCCCCCGACATATCGAGGCGATCGCCGATGTGTTGCGCGACGTGCGTCCCATGCCAGCAGCCTTCGACCGGTCATATGTGAAGAAAATCGACGCCGTCAACGTCTTGGGCACCGTGAACAAGCGGGCCATGC
>CAYMUC010000189.1:0-4109 GCA_964393535.1 uncultured Ilumatobacteraceae bacterium
GGTGACGCCCGCGTTGGCAACCAGCACCTCGACGGGGCCGAAGGCTTCCTCGACCGCAGTCACAGCGGCATCGACGTCGTCAGCGGAGGTGACGTCGGCACGAACGGCCAACACGCCCTCGGGGAGTACGCCATCGGCGGGAGCCGCACTGCGATAGGTGATCGCCACCCGGTCACCCTGCGCGGCGAATCGACGTGCGCAGGCCAGGCCGATTCCACGCGACCCACCCGTGATCAACACCACACGGCTCATGACGCCCCCCATCGCAAGACCGCTGATGCCGCTGTCATGCCGGCACCGAAACCCACCAACAGCACCAGGTCACCGGCGGCTACCCGCCCCGCCTCGACGGCGTCGACCAGTGCCAGCGGAATGGAGGCCGAGGAGGTGTTTCCGGTCTCGTGCAGAACAGTCGACACCCGGTCCATCGGCACTCCCAAGCGCTGGCATGAGGACTCGATGATGCGGATGTTGGCCTGGTGAGGCACCACCAATGCCAGGTCCGATGCCGACACATCGGCGTGCTCCAGGGACCGCTCGGCCGAGTCGACCATGATGCGTACCGCCCGGCGGAACACCTCTCTACCGTCCATGTGGAGGGTCGATCCCAGGTCGCAGTAGAGCAACTGCTCGGCGGTTCCGTCGGCCTGGAGGTCCCATCCCAGGAGTTGCCCGGGACCATCCGTCGCCTCCAACACGACAGCCCCGGAGCCGTCGGCGAACAACACTGCGGTGTTGCGGTCGTCCCAATCGGTGATGCGCGACAGCGTGTCGGTCCCGATCACCAAGGCCCGGCGAGCGCCCAGGCCCATGAGGCCGTGCGCCACCACGAGGGCGTACACAAATCCTGAACACGCGGCGTTCACATCGAACGCACCACACGTGAGCCCCAAGCCGGCCTGCACGCTTGCCGAGGTGGCGGGCACCGTTCGGTCGGGGGTGGTGGTGGCCAACACCAAGAGGTCGATGTCACTGGGGCCGAGGCCCGCGACCTCGAGCGCCTTACGGCCTGACTCGATGGACAGTGACGCCGTAGTGCCCCCGATGTGACGACGCTGGATCCCACTGCGCTCGCGGATCCACGAGTCGCTGGTGTCGAGCATGCGCTCGAGGTCATGGTTGGTGATCACCTTGTCGGGAAGTGCGGCACCCCAACCGGTGATTCGAGCCCCGGGCACCCCGACGGGCACGGCTGTCATCCCTGCGTCCTCAGCCACGCCACAGGTTGGCGACCTGTGATGCGTTCACCCTCGACGGCCAGATAGCTCTGGAGGATTCCCGAGAATGGCGAGCGCACCTCGACCCCGTTCACCAGGCCGAGTAGTTCGCCCACCTCGATGACCGAACCCTCGCCCAGCCCGTGGGTGGGAAGGAACAAGCCGGCCGCTGGGCTGACGACCATGCGCTCGGTGGCAAAAAGGTGCTCGCCTTCGAGGGGCACTGCTGCGGTTGGTGTGCCCTGGCCAACCCATTCGATGAGTCGGTCCAGGTCGTCGGGGACGGCCACGGAAATGGTGCGCACGTGATCGAGAGTGCGCTTGGCCATGCCGGTGAGCACGCCGCCCGGGCCCAGTTCAGCGATGGCAGTAATGCCGCGCTCACCCATGGTGAGCAGCACATGCTTCCAACGCACAGGACTCGAGAGTTGCGCCGACAGCAGCGACGCCCACTCCGATCCCTGGTCGTGGGGGAGTGCGTCCACGTTCGAGACAACTGGCACTTCGGTGTCGCGCACTCCGGCCAGAGCGATCGCTTGGCGCAGCCGGTCTCGTGCCGGGGTCATGAAGGGAGTGTGGAACGCCCCTGACACTTGGAGCGGCATGACCTTCTTGGCGCCCAGTTCCTTGGCGTGAGCAGTGGCCGCAGCGACGCCTTCGGGCGAACCGGCGATGACCACCTGGCCCGGGGCATTGAAGTTGGCCACCCACACATCGGCGTCCGCACGGCGACACGCCACCTCGACATCCTCGTCGTCCAACCCGAGGACCGCGGCCATGGTGCCGGGGTGCTGCGAGCCGGCCTCGTGCATGGCGTCGGCACGCTCGACCACCAATCGCACACCGTCCTCGAACGAGAGCGCGCCGGTCGCGGTGAGAGCCGTGTACTCGCCAAGGCTGTGGCCGGCGCACATCGACGGCTCGATGCCGAGACGCTCGACGGCGTCCAGTACCACGAGACTGGACACCAGGGTGGTGAGTTGCGCGTTGCGGGTGTCTCGGAGTTCCTCGGCGTCGGCGTCCAGCAGCAATCGCGCCACGTCTCGCCCGGCCACCTCTGTCGCTTCGTCCACCAACTCCCACGAGGGATGGTCCACCCATGGGCGTCCCATGCCAGGACGTTGAGACCCCTGACCGGGGAAGGTGAAGGCAAGCATCGTCGTCGGTCGCTCTTTCTCGTGCAGATCGCCCTGGCAGCGAGACGTTAGACGCTGGGACGCCGCAGGGCGCGGCTACCGCTGGGTAGCCTGCGGCCATGGGGGATATCGAACTTCGAGCCAGATACGCAGTGGAGCGCGCCAAGCGGATCCGGCCCGAGGGAACTGCCCAGTACGGCGAACCCGTCGGTCGTTTCGCGTCGTTGCTGGAGGACCCCTACACCCCCAGGGTGGAGCGCACACCGAGACAACGAGAGGTGGAGGTCGCAGTCATCGGTGCCGGTTTCGCCGGACTGGTCACCGGGGCGCGGCTTCGCCAGGCCGGCGTGGAGGACGTGGTGCTCCTGGACGGAGCCGGCGATGTGGGCGGCACCTGGTATTGGAACCGTTATCCCGGCGCCATGTGCGATACAGCGGCGATGATCTACCTGCCGTTGCTGGAGGAGACGGGCACGGTGCCGTCGGCCAAGTACGTACCAGCCGCCGAGATCTACGCCCATGCCCGTCGCATCGCCACCGTGTTCGACCTGTACCGGGATGCACTGCTGGCCACGCAGGTCACCTCGGTCGACTGGGACGAGAGCGCCTTGCGATGGATCATCTCGACCGATCGGGGCGACCGCCTGGCGGCGCGTTTCGTCACCATGGGAACGGGTCCGCTCCACCGACCGAAGCTGCCGGGAGTGCCGGGCCTCGAACGGTTTCAGGGGGCGGTGTTCCACACATCGCGATGGGACTACAGCGTCACCGGCGGTGGACCCGATGGCGATCCCATGACGGGGCTGGCCAGCAAGCGGGTGGGCATCATCGGCACCGGGGCTACGGCGGTGCAATGCATTCCACATCTGGGTCGTGACGCCGGCGAGTTGTTCGTGTTCCAGCGCACTCCGTCGTCGGTGGATGCCCGCCACAATCACACCATCGACGCCGCATGGTTCAGTTCGCTGGAACCCGGTTGGCAGAAACGGTGGACCCGCAACTTCGCCACCCTCCAGATGGGCGGGTTCGCTGATGAGGACCTCGTGAACGATGGCTGGACCGAGATCTCCCGGCGTATTCGAGACCGAGTGGTGGAGTTGCTGCACGAGGGCGAGCCACTGGTGCCGGCTACCAGTCGTCGGGCGTATGAGGACACCGACGACACCAAGATGGACGAGATCCGTGCCCGGGTAGACGCACTGGTGGCAGACCCCAGCACCGCAGAGGCGTTGAAGCCGTGGTACCGGCAGTTGTGTAAGCGGCCGTGTTTCCACGACGACTATCTCGACACCTTCAACCGGCCGACGGTGCATCTCGTCGACACCGACGGGCGGGGAGTGGAGGCGGTCGATGAGACCGGCGTGTGGGTGGCGGGGCAGCACTACGCACTGGACGTCTTGGTGTTGGCGTCGGGCTTCGAGGTGGGCACCGATGTCGAACGGCGCAGTGGATTCCCCGTCGCCGGCCGCGATGGCGTCACGTTGTCGCAGGCGTGGGCCGACGGCATGGTGTCGCTCCACGGCATGCATGTCCATGGGTTCCCCAACTTGTTCATCACCGGCTTCGCTCAGGGGTCGAACCTCATCTCGAACGTCACCCAGAACCTCACCGAGGCCGCCGACACCGTCGCTGCCATCGTGAGCGTGGCGTCGAGGCGTGGTGTGACGGCGGTGGAGGCGACGGTTGAGGCGCAGGCTTCGTGGGTGGCGCTCATCGAAGGGAGCGAGCGAGGCATGTTGGGCGATGCCGAATGCAC
>CAYMUC010000190.1:0-4083 GCA_964393535.1 uncultured Ilumatobacteraceae bacterium
AGTGCCCGCACTGCTTCAACACCCTTGCCAACGAGTACCCGCAGCTGGGCGGCCACTACGAAGTCATCCACCACAGCCAACTGCTGGAACAGCTCATCGACTCGGGCCAGTTGGACCTGCGCAACGCCACTCTGGAAGAGCGCGTCACCTACCACGACTCGTGCTACCTGGGCCGCCACAACGACGTGTACCTGGCGCCCCGCAAAGTGGTCGGGTCGCTGAAGGGTGTGGAGATCGTCGAGATGCCCCGTAACGGCACCAAGGGCATGTGTTGTGGCGCCGGTGGCGCCCGCATGTGGATGGAGGAGTCCATCGGCACCAAGGTGAACGACGAGCGGGCCCGTGAGGCCATCTCCACAGGCGCCAGTCGCGTCGCCACCGCCTGCCCCTTCTGCTACATCATGCTGGACGACGGCGTGAAGGGTGCCGGGATGGAGGAAGACCAGGTGAAGGTGGCCGACCTGGCCATTCACGTGCTGGACGCCATCGAGAACGGCGTGCGTCGCCTGCGTGAGCTGGAAGCACCCCTGGGTGCACCGGTTGCCGGCGAGTGACCGCCGGCAACCGCTGACCCTCAGCGGATCGGAACGTCGCTGATGTCGACGTTGGCCAAGAAGACCCCGTCGTTGGTGCCGGTGAAAGTCGGGGTTCGGCAACTGAACTTGGTCTGGCTGGTCAGGTTGATGGGCACGCACCGCGAGGTGGACGTCGGCTTGCCGTCCTTGTCGAGCGCCAACTCGACCGTGATGGTGGAGCCGCATCCCAGCACCCGCACTGCGCCGGCCTCACACGTGGTGCGGTCGGTGACGCCGTCTGCGTTGCCCACCACGTAGGTGAGCACGATGGACGCAACACCCTGGTCGCCCACCGAGCGGTAACCGCCGTATCGCGCTCGCTCGCCCGGCTTGATGCGGGTCACGTTGGCGCTCTGCACCGCTGGGTCCAACATGAGACCTGTGGTCACGGGTTCGCCACGGCGTACCAGGGTGTAGTTCGGCGATCCGGTGAACGACAGGGTGATGTCCATGGGTCGTGTACCCACTTCGTAGACCGGCTTGGAACGCCCGCCACCATCGGGAGCGCTGATCTGACGGCAGGTGAAGTAATCGCCACTCCTGCACTCGGAATAGTTGGTGTTCGACCACTTGGGGCTGTCGTACTGCATCTCTGCGCCACGCTGCACCCCGCCCATGGGCGACACTTCGCTGGTCACGAACAAGCGGACCATGGCACCACGCCACGTGCTCCAACTCTGGAACTGCATGATCGCCGACTCGGTGAACGGGTTGGGGGTGAGGCGACCGGCGCAATCGGCACTGCAGTCCCAGTCCTGGTTGTCGCGAACCGCGACGCTGCCGTCGTATT
This sequence comes from uncultured Ilumatobacteraceae bacterium, assembly GCA_964393535.1. GTDB lineage: Bacteria > Actinomycetota > Acidimicrobiia > Acidimicrobiales > Ilumatobacteraceae > CAYMUC01. The sequence goes on from CAYMUC010000190.1 coordinate 1,366, forward strand.
CGTAAGCACCGTTTCCCCACTGACCACCCAGTGCCTCATTGGCGTTGGCGGCGAAGTACTTCGACACGGTAAGGGGGAACTTGCCCGTGACACCCGGAGACGACGTGAGGCGCACAGTGTTGTTGCGCAACACGAAGCAGATCATCTGCTGGGTCTCGTACAGTCCCGTGAAGCAGTCGGTTTCACCTTTGCGATCCGACGGCGACCCGTTCCCACCCTGGCTGGCGGGAATGGTCCAGTTCTCGGCCGTGGCAGCACTGCGCTCGGGTTGACCCTGCACCGGTTCGGATGCCTGGGGTGCCATCGTCGTGGTAGTGGCCGTCATGGGGAGGTCCGACTGGGAGCAGGCACCGGCGATCATCGTGGCCAATGCCATCACGCCAACCGTTCGGCGAAATGTGGATGTCTTCATCGTTCTCGTCCTCATCAGAAGTCGGCCACGCGAACGGTGGCGGTCATAGCACCAGTGGGTGAGCCGAACACGTTCACCTCGCACTTGATGGTGCGGGTGTCAGCGAGTGAGGGTTGGCAGGTCGAGTTGCTCTTGCCGTCTTTGTCGATGCTCACCGACAGGTCCAGTGTGGTGCCACACCCCAGTGGACGCGGATCGGTGGCCTTACAGGCCGTCGGTGTGGTGTTGCCGGCCGTGTCGGCCACCACGTAGCGAGTGGTGAACGAGGCCGCGCGGCCGTCTGCAGCGCGGTAACCGCCCACGTAGCCACTCTGCTCGGGGGGAACCACCGCTGCGTTCGACTCCGCCACGGGATCGAGCAACAGGCCCGACACCTGGGCACCGCCTTGGCGCCGCAGGGTGGTCTTCGGCCCCAATGCGTTCACCAGATCGATCTCGAGGGGCAAGGTTCCCAGGCGGTAGCGAGCGATGACGGTGGCTCCACTCTTGGGCATGTTCGGGTCTTGAGAACAGGTGATCCACGCCCCCTGGTCACAGGACGAGTAGTTCGTCGACGACCAAGCGGGCAAGTCGTACTCGGGTTGTGGACCCGTATCGGTGAGGCGCATGGGCGAGGCACCCGAGTTCAGAAACAGTCGGGACTTGATGCCGGCAACGTCCGAGTGACTGCCGAACTGCATCACTGCCGTGTTGTTGAACGGGTTGGGTGACAGTCGGCCGTTGCATTCGCTGCCACACGACGTGCTAGCCCCCTGCAACCTGCCCCAATAGCCCGACCGGGTCTCGCCGTTCAGGGACGTGTTCTCCGTGCCCGACCAGTACTTCGTAGCGGTGAGCGGGAACTTGGACCACTGCCCACGAGTGCTAGTGAAACGCTTGGTGTCGTTCGACAGGAAGAAGCACACGTTGTGGTACATGTTCATCCAACCCTGGTCACCGTTGAACGTGGCGATGCAGTAGTCGTCTCCCAGGGTCCAATACGGATAGCCGTTGCCGCCCTTGGCTGGGTCCACGGCGTTCCAGTCGGCGTCCTCGGCCCGACCGGCTGACCGCTCCACGCCGGTCGCTGTCGTCGAGTCCAGACCCTCGGACTCGAGGTTCCCCTCGTAGTCGGAACAGGCGGCCGCTAGCAGCACACCGGCGGCCAGCAGGGCGCCTGCCGCACTTCGGCGAGTTCGTCGGGTCATGTTCGTCCTCATGTCTCACTCATGTCTCGGCAGTTCAAAACGCAGGTTACTCAAGTTGCCAACACTGTTGACGTCGTGTTGGACGTCCTGCGAGAAGAGGTTGGTTCCCGGGGTGTGCACCCGATGGAGGACTCAGCCGAAGTTCTCGAAATACCTGCTGGGTGTGGGTCCCCGTTGACCCTGGTATTTCGAGCCCCTCGCTCCCTGGCCGTAGGGGTTGTCGGCAGGTGTGGTCATCTGCATGAACGACACCTGGCCGATCTTCATGCCCGGGTACAGCGTGATGGGCAGGCTGGCCACATTGGCCAATTCCAGCGTCACGTGGCCGTCGAATCCGGCGTCGATGAACCCGGCCGTGGAATGGATCAGCAACCCGAGGCGTCCCAGACTGGACTTGCCTTCGATACGCGCCACGAGGTCGTCGGGCACCGCGATGCGCTCCAGGGTGGACCCCAACACGAACTCACCCGGATGCAGCATGAACACGCCGTCGAGGGGGATCTCCACCAACTCGGTCATATCGCGGGTGTCGACCTTGACGTCGATCACCGCTGCCGTGTGGTTGCGGAACACCCGGAACAGGTTCGAGATGCGCACGTCCACCGATGACGGTTGCACCAAGGCGTCGTCGAAGGGTTCGATGAGGATGCGCCCGGCGGCGATCTGATCACGCAGGCTGCGGTCGGACAGGATCACGCTGCGTCACCCTAGTGGCAGCGCCCAGGTGCACGCCCGGACCGTGGCGCGCTAGCCTCGGGCGCCTATCGCGGGTGTAGTTCAATGGCAGAACATCAGCTTCCCAAGCTGAGAATGCGGGTTCGATTCCCGTCACCCGCTCACTGTGATGTCGCGAGACATCGGAAACGGTCCGGACCCGCGTCAGGGTTCGGATCGTTTGGTTTTTCGGGGTCCTGTGGGGCCGCCTGGGGGTCGTCCGGTGCCGTGGTAGCGGCGTTCGGGGTCGATGGTGAGGGTGCGGATGACTTCGCCGGTGGTGGCGTGGATGATGCGGATGTCGTAGCCGTTGATGAGGGCGATGACGGGGGTTCCGTCGAGGGTTCGTCCGCGTCCGCTGTTGATGCGGTCGCGTCGGACGCGATGTTCGCTGTCGGGCTGGTC